>CAZSMF010000016.1:0-32022 GCA_964607975.1 uncultured Campylobacter sp.
CCTTGCTTTGACAATTCCCACCTTGTAAGCATTCGTTAATGCTTACATTGGCTTTGAAATTTGCCTTTGGTTCATTAAAACTTGGCTTTAAAGAACAAGCCACAAAGAAAAAAGCACCCATTACAATTATGCTGAATTTAAGCATTATTTTCTCCTTATCTTTTTAGAAAGGGTTTTGCCGGATTTAAAAACGCTGACAAAGCCGTTTGCCATTTTAGAAAAATATGTTTTAGCATTTTCATTAAAGCTTTCTAAAATGTAAAAGAACAAAGGCACAAAGAAAAGTGCCAAAGTCGAAGCAGCAATCATACCGCCTATAAGTCCCGTTCCAAGTGCGTGGCGAGACGCACTACCAGCACCTGTGGCAATGACAAGTGGTAGAATTCCCAAACAAAACGCCAAAGAAGTCATACAAATAGGACGAAATCTCAATCTCGCCGCCTCAACAGCCGCATCAAATATGCTTTTGCCTCGTTTGAGGTGAGATTCCATAGCAAATTCCACGATTAAAATCGCATTTTTTGCCGCAAGTCCCACGAGGAGCAAAAGCCCCGTTTGAAAATAAATGTCATTGTTTAGCCCACGAATCCAAGTGAAAAGCAAAGAGCCAAACACCGCAAAAGGCACAGCCGTAACAACGGCAAGTGGCATAAGCCACCTTTCATACTGAGCAGCAAGGATTAAAAAGACAAAAACAAGCCCTAATATAAGCGAGGTTTGCCCTGCACCTGAGCTGGTGATTTCTTGGTAGGCTGAACCTGACCACGCTATGGTGTAATCATCACTTAAAGTTTCAGCTGCCACTTCGCTAATAGCTTGTATGGCTTGTCCTGATGTGTAGCCCGGAGCCGGGTCTCCTTGCACTAGTGCAGCTGGGAAAAGATTAAAGCGTTTAACATCATCAGCCCCCGCACTTCGCACCAAAGTAATAACAGAGCTTAATGGTATCATCTCGCCTGAGCTTGAACGCACAAAGATAGTTTTTAAAGCGTTTTGGCTATTTCTAAAATCCCCCAAAGCCCTGACATTGACTTGGAAATTCTTACCAAGCATTGGAAAGTCATTGACATAATAATTTCCAATAGTCGCTGCAAGTGTGGTGAAAACTTCATTCATTGAAAGCCCGTAGAATTTGATTTTATCCCTATCAATCACAGCTTTAAATTGAGGGAAAGTCGTATCAAGCGTAGTTCTTACATTTTGCAAGTCCTTTCTTTCTCTGGCTTTGGCGACAAGGACATTGACATCTTGTTGAATTTGCTCGTAAGTTTTACCGCTGCGATTTTGCACATACATATCAAAGCCGCCTGTGAGTGAAAGTCCTTGAATGGCTGGTGGATTGACAAAGAAAGTTTGTGCTTCTGGGTTCATAAAATAACGCATATTGAGGTATTGCACGAGTTCAAAAGAGCTGTGCTTTCTATCTTTCCAATCTTTCAAATCAATAAACGAAGCCGCAGCATTTTCTTTGAGTGAGTTGGTGAATAAGTCAAAGCCCATTATGGACGCGTTAAATCTTATGCTGCTGTTTTGCTCAATGTCTTTTGACAACTTATCCATATATTCAGCTGTTCTGTGTATAGTCGAAGCGGGTGGTAAATTTGTAATCGCCATAATAGAACCTTGGTCCTCAGCAGGCACTAATGAACCCGGAACGATTTTATACAAACCATAAACCAAGAAAAGCACACCGACAAAAACAAGGACAAAAAGCTTTGCTCTTTGTAAAACAAAGGCTACGCATTTAGCAAAAATATCCCTGCTCCAATCAAAAAAATCATTGTATTTTTCCACGAATTTAAAAGGCGAACCCATTTTTCGTTTCAAAAGCAAGGCACACAAAGAAGGCGTTAAGGTAAGTGCCACAAAGCCTGAAATCGCCACAGCCACGACAAGAGTAAGGGCAAATTGCTTTTGAATTTGCCCCACAAAGCCGCTCATAAACGACACAGGGATAAAAACAGCACTTAAAACAAGCACTATGGAGATAACAGGGGTTGTAATTTCTCTCATAGACTCAATGGCTGCTTCTTTTATGCTAATGTCCTTTCTTTCGTGTATGATTCTATCGACATTTTCAACGACAATAATAGCATCATCAACCACTATACCAATGGCTAGAATAAGGGCGAATAAAGTCAGCAAGTTAATACTAAAACCAAGCAAATAAAGCCCTATGAAAGTCCCAAGCAAAGAAACAGGCATAGCTACCATAGGGATAATAGTCGAGCGGAAATTCTTTAAGAACATATACATAACAATTACGACAAGCACAAAGGCTTCGGCAAAGGTTTTAAGCACTTCTTGTATGGAGGCTAAAACGAAAGTTGTCGTGTCAAAAGGCATTTCATACTCTAAACCAGCAGGGAAATTCTTTTCTAATTCCTCCATTTTTTCTTTAACCAATCTACCCACTTCTATGGCGTTTGCACCAGATTGTAAATTTACCATTATCGACACTGCACGAACACCATTTAAACGAGCTGATGTAGTGTAGTTTTGTGCGCCTATTTCAACATCGGCTATGTCTTTTACCCTCAAAAATGAGCCGTTGGGATTTACTCTTAAAATGATATTTTCAAATTCCTTTGGGGTTTTGAGTTTGCTGTCTATGGTAATGGCATATACATAAGGGGATTTATCTTTTAATGGCTCTTCGCTGATTTTTCCTGCGGCATATTGTGCGTTTTGCTCGTTAATTGCAGCGATAACCTCACTTGCTGTAACGGCATATTGGCTCATTAAGTCTGGTTTTAGCCAAACACGCATAGAATAATTTTTATTTCCCATAGCACTCACATCACCAACACCGGGAACCCTTTTTAAATCATCTAAAATATTTAACACTATGTAATTGTAAATTTCCGTCTCGTCCATACTGCCGTCCATTGAACGCACAGCCATAACGCCCAAAAAGGACGGAGCGGCTTTTCTCACCGTAACTCCAAGTCTTCGCACGGACTCAGGGAGCTTTGCAGTAGCTTGTGAAATTCTATTGTTAATATTGATAGCAGCTTGGTCTGGGTCTGTGCCTATTTTAAAATACACAGTAGAACGCATATAACCAGCACCCGAACTTGTCGTGTCTATGTAAATCATATCATCAACGCCATTTATCGCATCTTCTATTGGCGTAGCCACTTCCTCAGCTATACTTCGAGCATCAGCACCTGTATAGGTTGCCATAATGCTTACCGTTGGAGAGGTTAAAGAGGGGTATTGCTCGATTGGTAGGGATTTTAAGCAAATCACCCCAGCCAAACAAATGATAATCGCAACAACAGAAGCAAAAACGGGTCTTTCTATAAAAAATTTAGAAAACATTATTTACCTCCAAGTTGCCCTTGTGGTGGCATTTCTTGCACCGTAGCACCCGGAGCGATTTTTTTGAAATTATTGATAATGACTTTATCGCCATTTTTCAAGCCCTCGCTGATAACAGCGTAATCATTTTCTTGAAAGACTATTTTAACAATGTTTTTTTGGACTTTATTTTCTGCACCTATGGTATAAACATAGGTATTGCGGACATCTTGTAAGATAGCCACTTGTGGAATTTTAAAGCCATTTTTTTGCACAAAACCACTTGAAGTTATGGTGGTGTAAGTTCCCGGAACTAATCTTGTGTCGTTATTATCAAAAATCGCCTTTGCTTTGGCACTGCCGCTTCTATCATCAAGCACAGAATCCACAAAAAAGAGCTTTCCTTTCACTTCTCTTCCACCCACATCAATGCTTGTTTCTATGTCTTGCACCTGCCAAGAGCCTGTGGCGACATTGCGGTCTATGCCAAGTCTTTCTACATCAGAAATGTAAAAATCAGCATAAATTGGATTAAGATTAGTTACCCTCACAAGTTCTCTTGAACTTGCATTCACATACTCGCCCACATTCACCAAAGCATCACCAACCACGCCATCAAATGGAGCGCTTACGCTGGTGTAGTTATAATCAAGCTGAGCGCTAGCAAGTTGTGCTCTGGCACTTTCTAAATTCGCTTTGGCGGTGTTAAAATTAGCTAAACTTGTATCATAATCCTTTTGTGAAATAGCTTGTTTGCCGATAAGCACTCTGTTTCTGTCGTGGTCTTTTTTAGCGTTTTGATAATTTGCCTCAGAAACGAGCAAAGAACCCCTAGCGACATCTAATGCGGCTTTATATTTGTCCGGCTCAATGAGAAATAAAACTTGGTCTTTTTTGACTTTATCTCCGGCTTTAAAAAGCTTTTCGACTATCGCACCGCTGACTTTTGGCTTTAAGATGACATCTTCTTCGCTTACAAGTTGTGCTGGATATGAAAAATGCAATCTTATATCACTAGCTTGTGCGGTAATCGTGCTGACAAGTTGAGGTGGCATTTGTGGTTTTGCTTTTTCTTGTGAGCAGCCAAACCAAGCAAATACAGCCAAACACACTAAAAGTGTTTTCGCATAAAGACTTTTCATTTGTTATCCTTTTTTGAATTGGTGTCAATTTTTTGTAATTGCCATTACTAAAAATTTAAAAAGCAATTATGCTTGAATTTGGTTAATGAAAGGTTATTGTAATGCTTTTAAGAAAAAATCCACTATAAATTTGGCATATTCTTCTTGTTTGTCTTTATCTATCATCATCGGCGTGTCGGATAAAAGCACCTCCTCTACGCATTTGCCTCTAAGCATAATGAAAAATAATTCAGCGTATTTTTGAGCCTCATCGCACAAAGGCGGGGGACATTTTTGAAAATAATCAATCAAAATTTGCTCTGGGACTTTGTATTTTCTTTGTCTAAAATGCTCGATTAAAATGTGATTTGACTGCTTGTAA
Organism: uncultured Campylobacter sp.; assembly: GCA_964607975.1. Lineage (GTDB taxonomy): Bacteria > Campylobacterota > Campylobacteria > Campylobacterales > Campylobacteraceae > Campylobacter_D. Next base: position 4,807 of record CAZSMF010000016.1, read on the forward strand.
AGCTGAGAATAGATGATTTTAACAAGGGCTAGGGTTTTTTTGGACGAAAAGGTTTGCATAGCATTGAGGCAAAAGGCAAGTAGGGTTTCTTTTAAGGAAAGTTTCCCACTTAAAATTTTAGAATATTCCGTGCGTTTTTCCTCCAAGACATCATCAATGACGCTGATAAATAGGCTTTGTTTGTTTTTAAAAGTGGTGTAAATATCTGAAAATGAGCCACCAGACTTTTTGATAATGTCTTTAAGGCTCGTGTTTTCATAGCCCTGAGCGATGAAAAGCTTTAAGGCTACGGATTTAATCTTTTTTTGTCTAGCTAGAAATTTTTGCGACATTTTTTGCATTTTGTTTTGACTTAAAGTCTTTTTTGTTTCTATATTTATTGTCATTTTTTCGGCTTTTGACATTGTAATCCCAAATACAAAATTTTTTTGCCATTTTACTAAAAAATAAGCAATTTGTCAAAAAATTCAAAAATTTATAATAAATTTGTGTAATATTTGTTTTTATAATGTATAATTTTGATTTACTATAAAAACATTGTTTTATAGCATAAAACAAAAAATGATGAATAAAGGAAACAAAAATGGGTTCAAAAAATACTCAACTTCGTGTTAAAACCAAAACTTGGCTGACAAACAAAAACGGTGAAATTCTCTTTGGCAAGGGTAAAACCGAGCTTTTAGAATGCATTGACAAAACCGGAAGCATACTCAAAGCTGCTGGTGTTATGGGGCTAAACTACAAAAAGGCTTGGGTGCATTTAAGCGAACTACAAAACAATGCGGGTGAAGAACTTGTCATCAAAAGGCAAGGACGCAGCGAAAATTCAGGCACAAAGCTCACAGCAAGGGCAAGGGAGTTAATGGCGAATTTTGATATTTTGCAAAAAGATATAGAAGAGTATGCCAATAAAAGATTTAAGGAATTGTTTTTAAGTTAAGCACCAAGTGGTGCTTAACCGAGTTTTAGAATTTAAAATTGATACCAAGCATAATTTGGCTTAAATCATCAGGTTCGATTTTTTTACCATTTTGAGCGTCTATCTGAAAAGTCTTTTCAGGCAAATTGGAGTCAAAATAGCGAAATTTCGCCTCAATTTCCAAAAATTCAGTGATGTCATAATCCACACCCACATTCAAACCATAGCCAAAAGCACTTTCACTGCCATAGCCTCCTTTGGCATTTGCCCAAACATTTCCCAAAGAAATACCGCCAAAAACGCTAAATTCAGGTAAAACATAATAATGATAATCCGCATTTGCCGTAAGTAAGTTAAGACTTAAATCCTTAGCATACTCGCTACCACCGCTAAAATCAGCTCTTAAATAATCAAGATAGGCTTTAAGCCCGTGATTTTCTTTAATCATAGCATCATAACCAAGCTTTGCTCCGTAAGCAAAGGCGTTGAGGCTTTTTTCGCTATCACCAAATTCGCTATCTACCCAAGCATTGCCGCTCTTGGCGATATTATCATCACTGATTTTACCGAAAGCATAGCCACCATTTACACCGACAAAAAAGCCATTTGCAAAAGCACTTGCAAAAAGCAAACTTAAAACTAAAAGAACTTTTTTAAGCATCTTTTCCTCCTTCATTAAAAAAGTATTTAAAAGGATTGTAGTGAAAAAGTGTGAATTGAGTGTGAAATTTAATTTGTTTGCGTTATATTACCCTCTTTCGTGGCATTTGAGTCTAAATGCTTGATGAGTAAGGTAAGCTCTGATGCCTTTTTCGCCTCCATTTCAGCAAGCACGCCTGAAATTTTGCGTGGCTCTAAACTGAGTAAAATTCTACTAGCTTCATTAGCGTCCATTTCGCTTAACACATTGGCTATGGCGTCATTTTCCATTTGAGAGTAAATTTCTTGCACCCTACCTGCTGTTTTTTCGTCTATGGCTTCTAAATTTTGGCGATTTAAGAGCATAATGCGTTCATTTTCGGCTTTCACAGCCTCTATGCGTGCAAGTGTGGCGTTAATGTCGGCTTCCTTTTGAATTAAAGCTTGCATTTTTTGCTTCTGCACGGCTTCAAATGAGCTTTTATACGCTTCTAATGCCTGTCTTGCTTCATTCATTTGTCTTGTTTGAATTTCAAGCTGACGCCTTTTGGTTTCAAGGTATTGTTCCTCTTGGGTGAGTGCATTGGCTAAAACAGCAAAAAGCATAAGATAAAGAATTTTATTCATATTGTTTTCTCTCCCTAAAATATTTACTCACAGCTATATCATCAAGGCTTTTCTGTTCGGCTTTTTCAAGCTTTTTTTGCAGTTCTTTAAGCTCTTGGCTTTCTAAATATTTGATTTTTTCATAGGCTAAATGAGCGTTTTTGTAAAGGTGCTGATAATGCACGATTTCTTGGGCTGAAAGCTTGACTTTTTCCTTGGCAGCTTCCTTGACATTTTGGGCTATGCTTTTAAATTCCAAACTTTGCTTTAAAAGCTCTGTGTTGCCTTGAACGGGCATTTTAAGGCTTAAATACTCAGCATTTGCCTTACTTAAAGCCTCCTCGTTTGCCTTTTGCCTTTGCTTGGCTTTAAGCAAATTCGTTTCAGCCTTGTCAAGCTCTTGTTTTTTTACCTTCACCACGGAGCTGTATTTGCTATTCATCGTATTATAGTATCTTTTCTTTCTGGGCTTGTGGATATGTATTTAACCCTCACGCCCGTTAAATCCTCTACGGCTTTAATGTAAAGTTTAGCATTTTGAGGTAATTTTTCAAAATCCCTCACCCCAGCAAGCTTGTCCCAACCTTTAAATTCCTCATACACGGGCATTACATTTTCTAAATCATAAGGCACAAACGAAATTTCCTTGCCTTTGTATTGATACGCACGGCAAATTTTCACCCTGTCAAAGCCGTCTAAAACATCAAGTTTCATCAAAGCCAAAGCGTCCAAGCCGTTTAATCTTGCTGTGTATTTTAAAGCCACAGCGTCAAACCAACCACAACGCCTTTTTCTTCCAGTGCTTACGCCAATTTCCTTGCCAATTTGTGCGATTTTATCGCCCTCCTCACCCTTATCCTCACTTGGAAAAGCCCCATTTCCAACACGAGTAGCATAAGCTTTTATAATGCCAATGATATTTCCAGCCTCTTTTGGACTTAATCCCAAACCCGTTAAAGCTCCCGTAGAAACGGTGTTTGAGCTAGTTACAAAAGGATAAGTGCCGTGGTCTATGTCAAGCATAGAGCCTTGCGCTCCCTCAATAAGCACTTTTTTGCCCTCATCTAGTGCTTTCCAAAGCATTTGCGTGGTGTTTGTAATGTATGGGGCGAGTATTTCTTTAAATCTTTGCAAATCCTTTAAAAGACTTTGTTCTTGTGGAATTTCAACCTGCAAGGCTTTTAAATAGGCTTCATTGTGCTTAAAATCTTTCATCAAAGCCGCACAAAGCTTTTGTGGCTCTAAAAGCTCATTGACTCTGTGTCCGCTGCGGCTGATTTTATCAGCATAACTTGGTCCTATGCCCCTGCCTGTCGTGCCTATGGCTTCATCGCCTTTAAGTCTTTCTTTGGCATTATCGATTAAAGCGTGATGAGCTAAATTTAAATGCGCTCTATCGCTGATGTAAAGTCTGTTGTTAAGCTCATTAAATTGAGACATTTCATCAATGAGAGCCTCAGGCGAGAGGACAACGCCATTGCCGATAATATTCACACAGCTTGAATGCAGCACACCAGAGGGGATAAGATGCAAGGCATAACGCTTATTATCCACCCAAATGGTATGTCCAGCGTTGTGTCCTCCGCCACTTCGGCATACAAAATCATAATCCTTACTCAATCTATCAACTATCTTGCCCTTACCCTCATCGCCCCACTGCACGCCAACGATAATATCTGCTTTACTCATTTTCACTCCGCTTAAATTCTTTACTCTAAACACGACAAATTTTTAAGAAAATTTATAGTTTTCAAGGAATTTTCTTTCAAATTCATTCAAAATTCCTTTTAGGATGCACGAAAATACTCTCTCTTAACACCTCAATTTTCGCATCATCAGTCGCATAAGCTCGAATTTGCAAAGGCAAAATCGTATCCTCACTCTCGCTTTGTGCCAAATTTGAAGTCGCTTCTAAAACAACGATTTTTTTAATATGCGCTCCCGGTTTTAATTCAAAGGCTTTTGTGGGTTTTGCTATCCTCACAGCGTCCTTTTTGCCTTGAATTTGAGCGTCAAAATAATACTTATGCGGCTTGTTGTCGGTATTGTGAAATAAAAATACATAAGCATTGCTGACTATGACTTGCTTATCTTTGTGCTGCACCTCGTAAAGCTCGGTTGAGCGGTTGATATTTAAGAGCATATACTCTTTTTTAGAACCAGCAACGATTAAAGCTACAAGCACCACACAAAGCACAACGCTATAAGCTATTGTTCTAAAACGCAGATATTTCGTCTTTACACCCTTTTGAGTAGCTTCAAAACTCGTCCAGTTAATGAGACTTGGGCGATTGAATTTAGCCTGCACCACAGAACAGGCGTCCGCACACTCCAAGCAATTGATACATTCAAGCTGCATACCCCGTCTAATGTCTATATGCGTAGGACATATCGCCACACAGGCTTCACAGCCTATGCACTCGCCTTGTGGTGGCTTTTTGTAAAGCTTTTTCGCCCCCTCAAATACCTTGCCACCTCTTTTTTCATCATAAATAACCTGTAAGGTATTGGTATCAAACATTACAGACTGCACCCTTGCATAAGGACAGACATAAACGCAAAAATTCTCCTGCAAAAAGCAAATATCAAGGGTGAAAAGAAAGGAAGCTACGATGAGAATGCCAAGCAATAGGGTATGTTGGCTGGGATTTTGAAGATAAGCAAAAAAGTCCTCAGGCGGCACAAAATACCACAGCAAGTTACTCACCGCCAACAAAGCAATGACATAAAAAATCACCACAGAAAGAAATTTGCGTAAGGCGTGTTTGTTATCTTGCTTTTGTTTGTTGGCTATGGAGCTTTGAATTTTAAGGAGTTTGGTTTGGATTAAATCCCTAAAAATCACGCGAAAAATGCTTTGAGGACAAGCCCAAGCACACCAAATTCGCCCTGCTAGTGTGGTTACAAAAAAGATAGTCAAAAACAAACCAATAAGCACAAAGGGCATTAAATAAAGCTCTTGCGTGTCAAAGCTCGTAAAGAGCAAATCAAGCTTTTTATGATCAAAGCTAAGCAAAAAGAAGTGATTGCCATTGATTCTCACAAAGGGCAGAAAAAAGGCGATAAGTGCGATAAGTGCATAAATAAAATATCGCCGCCTAGCATAGTGGGTAATGTGAGCTTGCATAGTATTTTCCTTTCCAAATTTGGCTGTTTAAATTTTTGATTATAATGCTAAATTCATTAAAATACAATAAATTTTTTATTTAAAAAGCAAAATGCTAAAAGAGCGTGGCGAATTTATCTAAAATTTGGCATTCTAACACTATTTTTATTTTTTAATGGGAAGCCTTATAGCTGTTTTTAATTTATTTACACTGCACTTTCTAGGGTCGCTTAAATAAAGCTCGTGGTGAAATCTTTGCTCATTTATATCAAGCTCATAACCCTCTGCCTGTAAAAACTCACCCATAAGCTTAATAGTCTTTATCTCATCATCATAAGCACCTATATGCATACACTGCACGCACAAGCCCTCGTTATAGGGCAAAAACTCTACCTTTGAAAAATCCTGCTTTTTCTTTCTACTTGCCTCATTTATCGCCCAATCAAAGTCCCTTTTACTTACAAAATCTGGCAGTCTAATCAAAGAGATAAATTTTAAATCCTCTTTGCGTGAGTAATCAATCTTGCTACTTCCCTCTTGCCACCAAAGCCCTTCAAGCGGCGGCACGACATAATCAAAATAGCCCTCTATCCTATAATCTCCCATTTTACTCATTTTAATGGTAAAGGCAATGGCATACAAAAGCCCAATACTTCTTTTATACTCGCTATTTTCATCGTTTGGATTGCCCTTTCCTTTAACTGCTAGATAATTCATTTTTGGAATTTCAACCACGCTAGGCTTGTTTTTAGGCATATAAAATTCTTTATACTCTTTTTTATAATCAAAAGCCATCATTTTGTCCTTTTTTATCATAATTTATGATGACATTATAACACGCAAACTTAAAAAGCTTATAAATTTGATTAAAATTTAAGGATTTTTGTCAAAAATACGCAAAGTTATGCTATACTTTTTCTTTCATTTTACAAAGAAAGGTGGTGATGACCTTGCCCGGAGTTAAGGTGCATCCAAATGAAAGTTTTGACGAAGCGTATCGCAGGTTTAAAAAGCAAGTTGATAGAAACCTTGTGGTTACTGAGGTGCGTGCGAGGCGATTTTTTGAGCCTATGACGGAGTTGAGAAAAAAGCAAAAAATCTCAGCACGCAAAAAAATGCTCAAACGCTTGTATATGTTAAGACGATACGAATCAAGGCTGTAAAGGCTTTTGAGGCTTTCAAATAAAAGCCTCAACTCTTTATTTAAACCCTCATTACGAATTTTCTCACATTTTTTGAATTTCTTGTTAAATTGGCTTTGAAATTTGTAAAATTTAGCTAGAATTTAGCCAAATTTCATTTTTAGGAAAGACAATGAAACACATTAAAAAAGTCCTAGAACTCAGTATGCTGGGCGGTTTAAGTGCGGTAAGTGCTGGTGCATTAGTCGCTTGTAGCAATGACACAGCACAAGAACAAGCCCCACAGGCAAAAGGTGCTTTTGTCATCATCGAGGAAGTCGCTCGTGGCGAATATAAAATTAAAGACCAATATCCAAGCGATGAAACGAGGGTGATTTTACAGCAACTTGACGGCACGGAACGCATTTTAAGCAAGGAGGAAATGGATTCTTTGCTTAAAGCTGAGGAGGCTAAAATCGACAATGGCACTTCAAAGCTCACACAAGAAAACGCTCAATTAAGTGGCGGTGGGCTTTCGCTTGGGGAAGCATTACTTGCAAGTGCGGCTGGTGCGATTATAGGAAGCTATATAGGCTCAAAACTCTTTAACAATCAAAATTTCACAGCCAATCAAAGAGGGGCATTTTCAAATCAAAGTGCCTATCAGCGAAGTGTCAATAGCTTTAACCAGCAAGGTGCGAGGGCAAGTTCTGGTAAATCAGGCTTTTTTGGTGGCGGTTCAAAGGCTGCAAATTCAGGTTCGAGCTTTGGCTCATAAGGTGTAATGATGAATTTACTGAAAGTTTCACCCTTAAAGCAAGAATATTTAGAGCAAATGGGCTTTTCGTGGCACACGGACAAGGACGGCAGTGCTTATATCGCTGATGAGCTAGTTTGCGTTAAAGCTAGTGAGGCAAATGCCTATTACAAAGCTGCTAATGAGCTTTATGATATGTTCGTGGCGGCGGCACAAAATGTCATTGATAATAACCGCTTTGATGAGCTTGGCATTCCTTTTAATCTCATTGATGCGGTGAAAATGAGCTGGGAAAATGATGTGCATTGGCATTTGTATGGGCGTTTTGATTTGGCTGGTGGGCTTGATAATAAGCCTATTAAGCTCATTGAATTTAACGCAGACACGCCCACTTCGCTTTTTGAATCAGCCATTTTGCAATGGGCTTTACTCAAACAAAACGAAATGAACGAGCAAGAGCAGTTTAACAGCATATACGAAAGCTTAATGGATAATTTTAAAAGGCTCATCACCCTAGAATCCAGCGTTGAGCGTTTTGAGGAGTATTATAAAGGCTGGAAAATCCTCTTTTCAAGTTTGGCTGGAAATGATGAAGATGAGCTAACGACAAGACTTTTGGAGCATATCGCCAAAGAAGCTGGATTTAAGACGAATTTTTCTTATATCGATGAGGTGGAATTCTCACCAGAGGGCATTTTCAAAGATGGGCTTAATTACGAATACCTTTTCAAGCTCATTCCTTGGGAAAATATCGCCATAGATGAGGGTGAATTAGCAACACTTTTAAGCCAAGTGATGAAAAATCAAAAAGCCATTATTTTAAATCCCGCTTACACCTTGCTTTTTCAAAGTAAGGGCATACTCAAAGTGCTGTGGGAGCTTTATGAAAACCACCCTTTGCTTTTAAAAACAGATGATAAAGTCCTTGCAAATACAAAATGCGTCAAAAAGCCCCTTTTTGGCAGAGAGGGTGCAAATATTAGCATTATCGAGCCTGACGGCTCTGTGAGCTTTCAAACTCAGGGCGAGTATGCAAATGATAAATTTATTTACCAAGAATTTAGCGAATTTAATGCACATCAAAACGAGCTTTATCAAGCTGGGGTTTTCTTTGCTTATGAGGGCTGTGGCTTGGGCTTTCGCAAGGGTAAGCTCGTGCTTGATAATTTTGCCAAATTTCTAGGACATATCATAAGGGGGTAAAAATGAGTTTAAAAATAGTGTGTTTAGACGCTGCGACATTGGGCGGGGCGGATTTGAGTGCTTTTAATAAATTTGGCGAATTTATAAGCTATGATTTAACGCCAAAAGAAAAAGTCATTGAGCGTTTGCAAAATGCTGATGTAGCTATGGTAAATAAAGTCGTGCTTGATGAAAATGTGCTTGATAAAACAAGCTTAAAACTCATTTTAGAAACCGCTACCGGAACGAATAATATAGCCGTAGAATACGCTCAAAAAAAGGGCATAGTGGTAAAAAATGTCGCTGGTTATTCTACGCAAAGCGTTACGCAGCATACCTTTGCTTTACTTTTTGCCTTTTTGAATGAGACTATTTATTATGATACTTTTACCAAAAGTGGCAAATGGTGCGAAAGTGCTATTTTTACTGATTTTTCAAGGACTCTTTATAATTTAAGCGGTAAGAAATATGGCATTATAGGGCTTGGAAGCATAGGCAAAGAAGTAGCAAAGGTGGCAAAAGCCTTTGGGGCAGAGGTTTTTTACACTTCAACTTCTGGGCAAAATAAAAATACCGAATTTACGCAGTTAAATTTAAATGACTTGCTTCAAACTTGCGATTTTATCAGCATTCACGCCCCGCTTAATGAAAAAACCAAAAAGCTCATCACGCAAAAAGAAATGGCTTTACTTAAAGATAATGCCATACTCATCAATGTAGGACGCGGCGGCATAGTCGATGAGGAGGATTTAGCCCTAATGCTTGATAAAAAGCCTTTTCGCGTAGCCCTTGATGTGCTTGAAAATGAGCCGATGAGAGCAAATCACCCTCTGCTTCACATTAAAAACAAGCAAAACCTCATCATCACCCCACACATAGCCTTTGCAAGTAAAGAATCAATGCAAACGCTTGTAAAAATGGTGCTTGAAAATCTTAAAATTTGGAGTGAAAATGGCAAGTGAGCATAGTTTTGACATTAGTGGCGAAGTGAGCGTTCAAGAGCTTAAAAACGCCTTAGAACAAGCTAAAAAGGAGCTTGAAACGCGTTATGATTTTAAAGGAATTCAGGCTGATTTTGAGCTAAATGAAAAGGAGAGTGTATTTACCCTTTCAAGTTCAAGTGAAGGTAAAATCGAGCCTTTGAAGGATATACTCATCTCAAAGCTCATTAAAAGAGGCATTAACGCAAGGGCTATACAAGAACTTGGGCGTCAAAATGGGGCTTTGTTTAGGCTTAATCTTAAAGTAAGCAACAGCATTGACAGCGACAATGCTAAAAAAATCAACAAAGCCATAAAGGATAGCAAACTCAAAGTCAGTTCGCAAATTCGTGGCGATGAAGTGCGTGTGAGTGCAAAGCAAATTGACGACTTACAAGCGGTGATGAAGCTGGTTAAGGAGCTTGATTTAGAGCTTAATATCAGCTTTAAAAATTTAAAATAAGGACAAATGATGAATAAAACATTACTTTTAAGCGTTTGGAATAATAAAATTCCTAGTGAAAATCTTTTAATGCTTCAAGCTCAACTTGAAAGCATTGACGAAAAAGAGGCGATTTCACTTTCTTTAATACCCCTTAAAGAGCCTTTTGTAGGGCTTCTTTTGGGGCTTTTCTTTGGAATGTTTGGCGTGGATAGATTTTACAAAGGCGATATAGGCTTGGGTGTGGCTAAACTCCTTTTGTGTTGGCTTACTTTGGGGATATGGGCTTTGATAGATTTGTTTTTTGTTTATACTGGCATTAAAAAAGATAATTTTCAAAAGATAATGCAAGCCATAAATTTTGCGAAAAAAACTTAATGGCGTAAGTCAAAGGTGAAAAATTCGCTTTGAAATTTATCTTTAAGTTTGCCGTATTGAAACATAGCCGGTTCGTAGTTTTGCACCTCGTGGTATAAAAGAGCAAGGGCTAATGTGGCTTCTTGGTTGGTGCCATCTTCAAGCTTTGCGAGTTCTAAAAGGGCTATGGCTGAATTTGGATTGTTCGAGCCTATGGCGGCTACGGCAGCTAAAAAATACACCCTTGAATCTTTGATTTTATAATCATTGATTAAAATATCATACAAGCCATACGCCTCCTCATAAAGCCCAGCATAAATACTCATATAGGCTAAAACACGGCTTAACCCCACCTCACTCGCACTGCTTACAGCAAGGCTTTGTTTGAGCTTTTGCCTTTCTTGGTTTAAAAGCCCACAAATTCGCATTAACTTGACATAATCGTCCATAATGACATTCGCCCCATTTGCCAAAGTCGCGTAATTGATTTTCAACTCTTTAAAATAAAGTTGAGCGTTTTGCGAGTATTCTTTGATATTTAAATTTGAATTTTGTGCGTTGAAAAACAAAATATGCGTAAGCAAATCATCATTCATCGCCTCTTTAAGCTTGGTGATTAAGGTATTGCTTTGATTGTGTAAGCCGTTATTTTTGGCGATGAGAATTTTAACGATGAGGGTAAAGGGTAAATCCTGCGTTTGTGCGTCCAAAAAAGGCATCATCGCCAAATAGTCATTATTAGCAAAAGAAATAATGCTTTGATAAATCAAGCCATTAAAATTTGTATCGGCGTTAATGTTTTCGTTAATTTCGCTAACAAGCCTCATCGTGTCTTTATCGCTTAAAGTTCCAGCTAAAACAGCAAAAGCCCCAGCAGCGTAGTTTCGCGGGTCTAAATGATACGAGCTTGAAAAATGCTTGTAGGCTAAATCGTATTTTTGAAGCTGAGCGTAGCTTAAAGCAAGGTTAAAATGCAAAATGCTGTGTTCTTTGTAGGAGTTAAGCAGGGTTTTAAAGTCGTTGTTGGCTGAGTGTAATTCGTGGTTAAGGGCGTTTGAGATGATTTTAGCAAGTTTTACATTAACCGATGAAAGCGTGGAGCTGGTGTTTAAAAGGGCGGTGTTGTTTTGCTGCCTTTGTATGTAATTACTCGCATTGGCTTTGTTAATGTAATTTGCCGCCTGTTTAGCATCAAAAACTTGATAAGGCGTGTAGTAAAAAAGCAAGTCAGCTTGTGCTTTTTTATCTTGCATAAAGTCTTTGGTGAAGTTTTTTTGCACCATTTGTATGTCTGATAATTCTTTTTTAAGACGCACTTTGATTTGATGTTGTTTTAAAATCAAATTCTCCTCTCCACCAAAAAACACCTGAACTCGCCTCATCATATTTTGGTAATTTCCCATTTTCAAATCAATCAAATTCAGTGCTGCTATACTTGCATTTCGCTCTTTGTCAATTTTCATCGAACGCTCTAAGGCAGAAGTAGCCTTTGCATAATCGCCCATTCTCGCATACAAAAGCCCCATAGGCAAACTCGCCTCATAGCTTCCTTGACTTTTCAAATTTTCAAGTGCGCGTTCATTAAGCCCCATTTTAGCGTAAATTTTCGCACTCAAATATTTAGCATTATCCGCATAAATTTCATTGTCGATTTTTTGTAGCATTTGCAAGGCTTCGGGGTAATAGCCCTTGTAGTAGTTAATTAAACTTAAATAATAATTAAATAAATCAGAATCCCCCTCATCAGGCAAATACACATAAGCTAAATCCAAATAATAATTAAATTTAGCCCTATCTTTAAGATATAAAGAACACACGGCTGCGTTGATTGCGGCAACGGTTTGGTTTTCATTACTCGCAATGGCTTTTTTAAAACTTTCTAGGGCTTCTTTGTAATTGTGCTGGTTCATTTTAGCCACGCCTAGATTGTAATTTGAAAGCGATTCACTATACACAGAAATTTGCTCGTAAATTTTCAAAGCCTGTTCGCGTTCGCCACGCAAATACAAAGCGTTTGCCTTTTGTATCATACCATCAATCTTTGTCATTTCAAATTTCAAATTTTCACTATCTTTCATCAATTCAGCAGCTTGTATGGCTGTTGGAATGATGACATTTTTAGGGGTTACATTCACAGAGCGAATAAAAAGAAATAAGGTGATGAAAATAAAAATAATCCCCACCAAAATCGCTATGATAAAAGCGAGTTTATTATCTTTTTTCCAATCTTTCTTCGGGCTAACCCTTTCTAAAATAATTTCGGGCATATTTTTCCTTATAAATACTTTCTTAACACATCAGGCACACGAATTTTGCCGTCTTTTTCTTGATAATTTTCCATTATGGCAACAAGGGTGCGTCCTACGGCAAGTGATGAGCCATTGAGCGTATGCACGAGTTCATTTTTGCCCTTGTCGTTTTTAAAGCGAATTTTTGCCCTTCTTGCTTGAAAATCACGGCAATTAGATATGGAGCTGATTTCTCTAAATTTATTTTGTCCGCTCAACCACACTTCTAAATCAATAGTTTTTGCGGCTGAAAAGCCCAAATCCCCCGTGCATAAAAGCATATGTCTATGAGCTAAACCCAAACTTGTAAGCAAAGCACTCGCGCACTCTACCATTTCATCAAAGACGCTTTGACTTTGCTCGGGCTTTGTAATGCTTACAAGTTCTACCTTTTCAAACTGATGCTGACGGATAATGCCTCTTGTATCACGCCCAGCACTTCCTGCTTCTTTGCGAAAACAAGCACTATAACAAGTCATTTTTATGGGTAAATTTTCAGCGCTTAAAATTTCATTGGCGTAAAGATTGGTTACGGGAATTTCAGAAGTGGAGATAAGATACATATCCTCATCGGCGATTTTATAGGCATCGTCTTTAAATTTAGGCAATTGTCCCGTGCCAAACATAGTCGCACTATTAACCAAAAACGGCACATTTACTAGCTCAAAGCCTCTTGCCATATTAAAATCTATCATATAATTCACAATGGCACGGCTAAGCCTTGCCCCCTCGTTTTTCAGCACGCAAAAACGACTTGAAGCCACCTTGACACCACGCACAAAATCAAGCCAAGCCAAATTCTCGCCCAGCTCAAAATGCTCCTTTGGTGTAAAGTCGAATTTGGGCACTTCAAGCACTTGTTTTAGCTTAACATTATGGTTTTCATCATCACCTTGTGGCACATCATCATCAGGGATATTGGGGATAGAGTGGGCTAATTCTAAAAGCTCGTTTTCAAGCTCACTTACCTTGGCATTTTGCGTAGAAATTTTAGCTTTGTTTTCGTTGAGTTTGGCTTTTAAGCCCTCTTTATCGTTTGAAGTGGCAAGTTCTTTTGAAAATTTATTTTGAAAAGCCTGTGCTTCTTCGAGCAAAGCCCTTTCTTTTTTCAGTAATACAAATAAATTCTGCACCCTTTTAAGCAAATCCTCATCGACTTTTTTTGCTTTCAAAGCCTTTGCAATCTTATCAAAATCCTTTTCTAAAAGCTTTAAATCAAGCATATTTTTCCTTTAAAGTCCTATTTTTTCGTATATTTTTTGCATTTTATCAGCAGCGATTTTTCGTGCTTTTTTTGCTCCAAATTCTAAAATTTCTTGTATTTGACTTGGATTTTGAAGCAAATTTTCATACTTGCTTCTAGCATCGGCAAAATAATGCTCTATCAATTCATTCAAATACATTTTAAAATGCCCATAGCCCTCGCCGCCTTTTTCATACCTTGCTTTTAAGGCATTTTGTTCGCTTTCATTTAAAAAAAGTTTAGCTATGTTAAAAACATTGCAAGTTTGCCAATCTTTTGGCTCTTCTAGCGGGGTGCTTGAAGTAATTATAGCAGAAATTTGTTTCTTTAACTCTTTTGGCGAAGCAAAAATGTCAATGGTATTTTTATAAGATTTACTCATTTTCGCCCCGTCAATGCCTACTACAACGGCAACTTCTTCATTAACCTGTGCTTGTGGCAGGGTGAAAATTTCGCCAAATTCATTATTAAATTTTATGGCTAAATCTCTAGCGATTTCAAGGTGCTGCACTTGGTCCTTTCCCACAGGAACGACTTGACTATCAAAAAGCAAAATGTCAGCCGCCATTAAAACAGGATAGCTAAAAAGCCCGTGAGTTGCGTTTAAGCCCTTGCTGATTTTATCTTTATAGCTGTGCGCTCTTTCTAAAAGCCCCATAGGAGTAATTTGCGATAAAAACCAATAAAGCTCCACAACCTCTTTCACATCACTTTGCAGCCAAAAGGTGCATTTTTGAGGATTTACGCCAAGACTTAAAAAAGCAGCGGCAGCTTTGAGGGTGTTTTGCTTTAAATTTTTTGGATTAGAAGTCATTGCGTGGTAATTGGCGATGAAAATAAACATATCCTGCGTGTTTTGAGCCTTAATCATCAGCTCAATCGCCCCAAAATAATTACCTATATGCAAATCCCCGCTTGGCTGCAAACCCGTTAAAACCCTCATTGTATTTCCTTTAAAATTTCATCAACGATTTTTTTCACACTTTTATGCTCGATATTTATCGTCAAATTCGCCTTTTTTTTGTATTTATCTAGTCTTTCTTTAAACAAAAGCTTTGCTTTTTCTCTATCAGCAAAAAGCGGTCTTTTTTCAAGCCCCTTTTTACCAAGCCTTTTTTCTAAAAATCTAAAACTTGCTTGAAGGTATATTATCATAGAATTTTTATCCTTGCGTAAAGCCTTGTAAAAACCCCCACCCGTAGCTACAACACAGCCTTTTAAGTCCAACAACTCCTCAGCCAATTTTCTTTCCTCTTCTCTAAAAAATTCCTCGCCAAATTCAGCAAAAACGCTTTTTATGTCCTTGCCAAGCCTTTTTTTAATGACTTTATCTGTGTCTATAAATTCAGCATTTAACCTTTTTGCCAAAGCTTTGGCTACGGTGCTTTTACCACAGCCCATAAAGCCAATAAAAATAATATTTTTCCGCACCCTTTTTCCTCGTAAATTAAAAACTTTTTAACTTAAAATTCTACAAATTTTCGCTGAATTTGGCTTTAAATTTGCTGAATTTAAGACTTTATTTAAAACAAAATTCTTTAAAAAGCTTGAATTTATGCTAAAATGCGAGAAATTTAAACAAAAAAGGAAAAACGATGAAAAAACTAGCCTTTGTAGCCCTTTTGTGTGCCTTTGCCTTTGGGGATAATTTAGACTTGAAAAAAGTGTGTAAGGATATTAACTTAGTTGAGTTAAGGCGTGAAATTGTTATGCTAAAAAATGTCAAGTATTCGGATGCGACTTGGGAGTTGAGCGAAAAAGAGTTTTTGTTTAATTTTGGCAAACTTTTTTGCAAGGATTATCGTTAAAAATCCTCACTCAATGTCTTGCTTTTGCCCTTTTTTACGCGAAGCGATGATGAGCGGCACGCCCTCAAAATTGAATTCCTTGCGAATTTGATTGCTTAAATAACGCTTATAGCTAAAATGTAAAGCCTTTGGGCGATTCATCACAAGGGCGATTTTTGGCGGGGCTAAATCATACTGCACGGCATAATAAATTTTAACCATTTTGCCAAAATCGTGCGGTAGAGGGTGTGCTTTTGTGGCTGTGTCGATGAGTTCGTTAAGCTTGGCTGTGGGGATTTTTTGGGTAAAATGAGAAAAAACTTCAAGGATTTTATCAAGCAAAACGCCCACCCTCTTGCCACTTTTTGCACTCACACTCACAATGGGAGCGTGTGCGAGGAATTTAAAACGCTCAAATTTCAGCTCTTTACACGCTTTATCAAAGTCAAATTCGCTAATATCCCATTTGTTAAGCACGATAATTACGCCCAAACAATGCTTATCAATAAGCCCAGCTATACGCTCATCAAGCTCATTAAAGCCCTCATTGGCATCTAAAATCAAAAGGGCAATCTGTGCCATTTGCAAGGCTTTTTCGGTGCGATTGAGGGCGAATTTTTCAAGTCCTTGAATTTTCCCTCTTTTTCTAATCCCTGCTGTATCGACAAATTCTATGGTTTTACCCTTGTAAAACAAGCTCTCATTAACCGGGTCTATTGTCGTGCCGGCTATATCACTTACCACGCTTCTATTTTCTTTCACTAGGGCGTTTAAAAGGCTTGATTTACCGACATTTACACGCCCTACTATGCTTACTTTTATGGTATTTTCGTCAATTTCTTTAAATTTAAACTCCCCATTAGCGTTTTCCTCATAATTTTGCAAGAAAGCCTCTAAATTTTCCCCCTCATCAGCACATAAAATTGTTTCATTTAAATGGCTTTCAAGCCACGAGTAAAGCTCATCTAAGCCCGTGTTGTGGCTGACTGAGATGAAAAAAAGCTCTTTCAAGCCAAAAGAAGTGAATTCAAAGGCTCTTTGCTCGTCTTTTGCATTATCGATTTTATTCACAACCAAAGCTGTGGGCTTTTTAAGCTTTAAAAGCTCAAAAAGTAGCCTTTTATCCTCATCATCAGGGTAATTTTTGCCATCGACAAGATAGAGGATAATGTCTGCGTATTTTGCCCTTAAAAGTGTATTTTGCTTTACTGCACGAAAAAGCTCATCACTTTCATCAAGTCCGCCGCTGTCGATGAGTAGGGCTTTTTTGTCATTTATAATGACTTCAAGCTTGTTTGTGTCGCGTGTTGTGCCGGCTATATCGCTTGTAATGGCTATCCTAGCGTGAGCCATTTTGTTAAAAAGGCTTGATTTGCCTACATTTGGCTTGCCTACAAGTATAATGCTTTGCATTTTTCCCCATTTTGCGTGAATTTTTTGTGAAATTATAATGAAAATTTGCAAAAAATTCACTCAAAAGAAAAAAGTTTAAAAAATTTTTGCTTTTTAAGCTTTCTTTAAGGGGGGGGGGGCATTATAATTACTTATTTATTTTAAAGGATTCTTAATGAAAAAATTTATTTTCATAGTATTATTTTTTCTATCAAATACGCCCATTTTGGCTACGCAAAATTCAAATGATGAGGTGTTACGCTATGTTGCTCCAAGTAAGCCTAGTTTATTTTCTGTTGAATTGGGATTAGGCTATCTTAATACTCATTTTACAGCAGAACAGCTTTTTCTCAATACTACAAATAAAGTCAAAAGTGCCACTTCACACGGAGTGGATATATTTGTTAATGGGATTTTTCAGCCCAGCCAGTATTTAGGTTTTAGTTTTGGGGTTTTATGGGAATTTATACCGATTAAATGGCTGGAAAAAGGACTTATAGAGCCTGAAACTCATCAAACTTCATCGGGTATGCAATATTCAAACTCTGATTTTGCAATGAATTCGGTTTTAACGCTTGGTATTTTAAGTGATATTTACAAAGGCAATTCAAATTCTATAAGAATTTTTGCCAATATTGGCGTAGGTGTAAGCTATTTTCTTGATAATGGTGGCTATGAAGGAGAGGTTACGAACCAATACTCAACTTCATATGAAAGTAAAACCTTAATAATTCCTTTCGCCTTTACTATGCCTATAAATTTTGGTTTGCGTTTTGGCTTTGCTAAAAATCACGGCATAGAAATTGTCGGTAAATACGAAACAATGAAAGCAAAATTTAAATACAAATATCCAAATTATACAATCAAAACTAATATTTCAAGAGATATGGGTATGGCTTTGCGTTATGTGTATAGGTTTCAATTTTAATGCAAATTCTTGCATTAACTGAAATAATTTATTTTAAAGGATTCTTAATGAAAAACTTTGTAGTTTTTGCCATATTTATGGCATTTTTCAGCGGTTGTGCTTTGGTTAGCGATAGTCCTAACCAAATAGTTCGTCTTGAAGCATCGGACGGAAAAAAGCTTGTGGTGAATATCACAACCACAATGAAAGGCGGATTGTGGGGACTTAGTTCAAGCACCAAAACCTTTAAAGCAACCTTGCCGACAGAAGTGCCGATTAGTCGCTCAAATGGTGCTACAATAACCATTTTAGATAGTGATAATCCGGGCTATAAAAGCAGCGAATTTGTCATTAACGGCAAAGACAGCGTAAATCCTTGGTATTTTGGCAATATTATATTCGGTGGATTATATGGTTTAACGACAACAGACCCTATTTCTGGCTCTATGTGGCGTTACTCTAATCCAAATTTTGTTATCCCTGTAAATAAAAAATAAGGAGTTCGGTATGAAAAATTTATTGATAACACTTCTAGGTGTATTTTTAATGAGCGGTTGTGCTACTATTGTCGATTTAACAAAGGGCAATAGTCAAAATATTTATTTTACAACGCCTACGGGTAAGAATGTCGTGGCTGTGTTTGATGGGCAAAAGGTTACTATCCCAGCTGTTGTTAAGGTGGATAAGTCCAAAGACATTACTATTAGTGTCTATACTAACGATAACCCAAAATATCAAAATTATTCAGCATTGCTTTCATCGCTAACAGGTAAAGAGTATTCACCAGCTTGGTGGGTAAATATTAGTGGCAGCATTTTAAGCACAACTGGTAGTTCAACAGATAACTTCACAGGCAGCACTTATCAATATAGCCAACCTGTGATTATCTTGCCTCTTAATGAAAAATAGCTTTTCTTGAAAAATCTAGCTTCATTAGTTTTTTATCTCCTTTGCTCTATGAATTTGCTTCTGGCAAATTCTAGGGCGCAAGATTTAAATGCTCTAAAAAACGAGCTTTTAAGTTCTAAATTTTATGAAAATCCCAAATGGTTAGCCCTTTTGCATTATGAAAAAGGTAAATCCCACATTCAAAAAGATTCCAATTTCTTTCTCTCAAAGAATGGACACAAAAGCCCAAAAGATGAATATATAGCCACTATCAATGCGTTTTTTAATGACAAAGAATCCAAAATTTTATGTGAGTATCCAGCAAGATTTTATTTTCTAGCCCAGCAAAATGAAAATTTGAGCAAACTCATCGACACGAGCAAATGTGAGGCTTTGAATGATTTTTTAAGCATAGTGCCTGTTGATACAATCTTACTTGAATTCGCTGCTGAAAGCGAAATTTATCCCGGTTCAAGTATGGGGCATATCTTTTTGCATTTGCAAGGCGTAATAAAAAAAGATTTTAACAAAAGTATTGAAAATAGAGCTTTTGTGCGAAAAGAGGGCGACAAACAAGACTATGCGATGAGCTATTTTGCCATAATGAGCGAATTTTTCAATCCTCTTGACTACGCAAAGGCTTTAAATGGCACTTTGAAAGGCTCTTACGCTCTTAATCCTTACGATAATGCCGAGCTTGATTACCTTGAAAACGAAAAAAGAAGCCTGTATGTGTTTAAAATTCGAGCAAATGAAGCTCAAATTCACCTTTTTGCCCTGCATTTGTGGGAGCTTAAAAACAAGCATATCAATTATAATTTCATTACGCACAACTGCATCAATGGTATAGAAAATATACTCGCCGTGCTTGATAATGCCTTTGTTTATGAGACTTACAAGCCTTTCATTACGCCAACTCAATATATACAATACCTCACTAGCATTGATAAAATAGAGCTTGTAGAGCTTAAAATTCCTCCGCAAAAGCAAATTTTCAATGCCAAATTTGGCAACAATGACATTTTAAATCAACGCGATAGCTCTAAATTTGCTTTTGGCATTGCAAAAAATCAAGGCTTTTTGTATTTTGCTCCCATTTATTCGGACATTAAAAATGCAAACAATGCTTACAAAGAATTCACTCATTCAAGACTTGCCTCTATTGAAGCGAGAATTTCAAGGCTTTCAAACAAGGATAAATATAAATTTTCTTTGCATAAAATTGAGCTTTTAGAGCTTTTTAGTATAGCTGACACCTTGCGGACTAAAAGCCTTTCAAAGCTCATTAGTGTAAGGTTTGAGCCGAATTTATATGAGTATAAAAAGGGTGTTTATACATCGCATTTTAACAAAGACACGAGGCTTTTTCCAAATTTAGACTTGGGCTTGGGTGTGGGAACTTACGCCGGAGCATTTGGCTTTTACGCTTTGGGAAATTTAGGCTATCGCTTTGAGCTTATCCACAATCCCTACTTATCCCTTAAAAGTGGCTTTGTAGGGCAGTTTGAACGAGTTAAAATTATCGGCGAATACCAAATTTATTATGATTTAAACGCCAATAACAGAGGCTATGATAATCAATTAAGCCTTTTTGCAGGATTTCATCTTTTCAAACAAATTGATATTTTTGCTGAATTTAATGCTTTCAAAAGTTTATTTCACCACACAAAGCCCTTTTATGAAAGCAAAGATTCTATGAATTTTAAGCTTGGATTAAGCAAGAATTTTTAAATTTTTGCCGCTAAATTAGCTTTAAAAATGTATAATTTTTCAAAAAAATAAAGGCTTTACAATGAAAGACTTACAAATAGGCGATGAAGCGCCAAAATTTACTCTGCTTAATCAAGACGGCATTGAAATTTCGCTCAAAGATTTTGCGGGTAAAAAGGTGGTTTTATACTTTTATCCAAAGGACGATACGCCCGGTTGCACCATAGAATCGTGCGAATTTAGCGAGTTGGGCGATGAATTTAGTGCAAAAAATGCCGTTGTCATAGGCATTAGCCCTGATGATAGCAAATCGCACTGCAAATTCATCGACAAATTCAAGCTCAAACAAATTCTTTTATGCGACACACAAACGCAAACAGCTCGAACTTATGGGGCTTGGGGGCTTAAAAAAAATTATGGCAGAGAGTATGAGGGCATTTTGCGAAGCACTTTCATCATCGATGAGCAGGGCAAAATCGCAAAGATTTTTAGAAATGTCAATCCACGCGAACAACACGGCAAAGCGGTGCTTGAAAGTTTGTAGTGCTTGTTCATATTTGTTGCAGTGTGGATAGCCATTATTTCATCACTGAGCTTTGCAAACTTTATCCAAATGAAAGGATAATCGGCTTTTTCTACGACCCGAATATACACCCAAAAGACGAATACGAGCTTCGCTACCTTGATGTCAAGCGAAGTTGCGATAAATTAGGCATTAAGCTTTATAAGGGTGCGTATGAGTATGAAAAATGGCTTAACGCCACCAAAGGCTTTGAAAATGAGCCTGAAAAGGGGCTTCGTTGCGGAATTTGCTTCAATGAAAGGCTGGGCAAAAGTGTGGAGTTTGCTCGAAAGCTCGGACAAACAAAGCTCACCACCACGCTACTTACGAGTCCAAAAAAGGATTTAGAGCAGCTCGAACAAGCCTTGCAAAAAGAATGCACTCGTTTTAACATTGAATTTATCGCTCCAAATTTTCGCAAAAACGGCGGCACGCAAAGGCAGTTTGCCTTGGCAAAGCAAGAAAAGCTGTATCATCAAAATTATTGTGGGTGCTTGTTTGCCCTTTTAAAGCAAAACAAGCCCTTTGTTGATGAGCTGATGAGTCCTCTTTCGCGTCAAGTTTTACCAGCAAGTATTAAGGCAAAAACGAGGCTTTATAAAAAAGTCATCGCCCTTGAAAAAAAGGGCGTGAATTTTAAGCTTGTAAGGGAGAAATTTTTAAATTATCGCCTTTTAAGTGCTAGGGTTTTGGTGGATAAAAAGCCCATAAAAACGCATATTTTGTTTTATTCGCATTTTAAAAACGCCAAAACGGCATTTTTGCAGGAGCAAAATTTGCGACATTCTTTTGAAATTTTTAAAGATGAGTTGATTTTTTGGGACTTTGAGTATTTTAATCATCTTTGCAAGGGCAAATTTCAAAGCTTTGAAGCCTTGCTAAAAAAGCCTTTGAGCGTGGAAAGGGAAATTGCTTTGCGTCAAAAGCTTTTTAAAGCGTATCATTTAAGCCCCATTATCATTTGCGAAAAGCTGCCACAAGGGAGGATTGAAGTCATCGCTAAAAGCGAAATTTACTTTGATGTGAGGGAAAAAATCCTCATCTTGCCCTAAAATTCACCCATTACGCTTTTATATGCTTTGATAATAGTGTTTAAATCAGCCTGTCGCTTACGCTCTGTGCTGAAAAAGTCCAAAGATTTAGTCCGCATTTCATTTGCCACAGCCAAAGTCTGGCTATCGCTTTGCGTGGAAAAATCCTGCTTTATGCTGTTAAACTGCCCAACTAAAATTTGCGTATAAAGCTGGTAAATCGAGCTTGAATTGATAAATTCTTGCATATTGACGCTTTTTTCGTAGTTGAGGTATTGTTGATAAAAGGCGAGAAGCTTTTTGTCGGAAATGGTTTGTTTGTTGATGCCATTGACATAAAGATAAAAATCAAAGCTCATACTTTCTTTGTTGCTTTCGTTGATGAAAGATTTTAAGGAATTTTCATCATCAAGCATTTTGTAAAAATCCTGATGACTTGTGAATTTAAGGCTTAAAGCATCGACAAGTAAGACATTTGAGCTATTAGCTGCTTTAAGGTCCTCATAGACAAAATTCATCAAAAGCCCAGCTTTTGAAACCTCGCCATTTTTTGTAAGATAAGGCTTGATGAATTCATTATCTGCGGTGTTTGTTATGCTTGTGTTGAAGCTAAAATTGGTGATTTTGTTGTCAAGTCCAAGAGGATTTAGGTTTTTATTGTCTATTTGAGCTTGTTTTAACTCATTTGCATTTTTATAAACCCTGATAATTTCGTCCTCAAACAAGCCATTTTTCGTTGAAAAACCCTGATGAAGTTGGGTGATTTCACTGCGAGATAAATTGGCATTATCCTGCGTGCTAAATTCACTCTCAACCGCCCTTAAAGTGCTAAAATATTTATTAAGCAGCTGGGGAATGTCGCTTTGGCTAAAATCGGCATTTTGCAAGGTAAGCTCTTTGGCAATGCTTTGAACGCTTTTGACATTGATGTCGTAGGATTGTGGTAAATTGGCTGCTTTGTTTAATTCTTTATCAAAAATGCCCCGCTCATCAATCCTAAAACCAAATTCACTTGCATAAGTTTGCGGAAAATTCGGGGTCGGCAAAGGGTTGGTGTTTTGTGGGGGTGTATTTTGGACTTTGTTTGGCACTTTGCTTTCGTTCAAATTTGGGCTTAAATTTGCACCAAAAGCCGTGCTGGTGTAGCTTGTGTTTATGTTCATCTTTATCTTTTCTGTCAAATCAAATAACTCTAAATCTTGCTTTCTACAAGCAAAAATCATTCCAAAATTCTTAAAAATAAGTGTATTTTTGAAAAAATTTTATTTTGTCTTTTGCAAAGGTATTTTAGGGCTTTGAAAGGCTTTTTTGCTTTGATAAAGCAAATTTTGCGAATTTGCTAAAAATGATGACTTTTTTGCTAATTTTTTCAAAAATTTTTCACACACTAACTCATAGGCTCTTGGTGCATTTGTATGCCTTAAAAGCTTGTTTTGCAAGGCTTGACAGCGTTTTTTTTTTTTTTGTTATAATCGGGTTTAAAATTTTGTGAAAAGGGATAAAATGACAAACAAAATTATATGGGCAATAGTTATATGTTTAGTGCTGTGGCTTATTTTAAGCTGTGGTGGCGATAAAAGCTTACAAGAGCTTCGAGAAGATTTTGAAAAAGATATGACAAATAATTTTGCTGTTATGCTTCCAAAAGATATAGCACAGTGTGCGGCTAAAGCATTATCAAAATATCTAAGTGATGAAGAAATTTCACTTATGATGGGTTCTTTTACAGATAGAGTGAGTAACCCTGAAAAAGGTATGGCATTACAGCAAAAATTGCAATCACGGCAATTTTTACAACGATTTATTGACGAGTGCCAATGATAAATTTGCATAGTTAAGGATTAGTAAGTGAAGAATTTTTTTCAAATTGTATTTGGTTTAATTGGTTGGTATCTTATTATTACCATTTTTGGTATAGATGATTGGGCTATTAACAAACTTAAAAAGAACAATGACTTTGCATATACGGTGTATATAGAAAGTGATATAAAAAAATCCATACGCCTGTGTTATCAAATGGATATTCACAAAAATATGTGTGATGTATATGCAGCAGGAAGACGGGTACAATTGTCTAACGAGCTAGATAAATTATTTTCTGGAAAATATAATAGTTATGGTAACCTTCTTGCCGAACAAGGTGAGTTAGTCGTAGCGGCTGATAAAGCTGTCAGAACGCTCGGATACGATAGGGTAATGACAGAATTTAAAAAAGATAAAGCACTATGTAAAGTTTATAATACACTCTCCAAACAACTTGGAGATAATGCAATACTTGATTGTGATGATTACCCCAATGAATTAAGCAAGGCTGAGGGCGGTACTTGGGGTTTTATAATGTTTTTAGTGATGGCTAAATAAAGGAGAGACAATGAATTGGACAAAATTGTATATTATTGTGGTAATTTGTTTTGGTTTATATAGGCAGTTTATTATCCCAGAGCAGTTTAACTACAATAAAACTTGGATTTGGACGGGGGCTATTGTTTGGCCGGGACTTGCTGTTATAAAGGTAATTTCTTGGGCTGGTATAGCTAATATAACGGAGCTTGATTTGATTAAGTCAAATGGAAGTTTGCTATGAACTATTTAACAAAAATTATTTTAGTAGTTTGCTTTGGCTTTTTTGGGTGTTCTAATCCAAATGATGAAGCAATTATCAATCATATCACAAAATATTGCACTTTAAAATTGAATAAATTTATGGAAAGTGGTTGCAAATGTATAGCCAAAGAAGTGTTGCAGAGCTTATCACAAAAGGAAAAAGATAATTTTGCACAAGCTAATGAAAGCAAGAAAAAAGCTTTTGGGCGAATTTGGTTTGAGCAAAATACAGTTTCACAGAGTGTTAAGTTGTTATGCCTCAGCAAACAAATAAAATAAAGGAATAAAAATGCGTAAAATTTTAATGTTGGCTATGTTAGTTGCTATATCTATGGGAAATTCAGATAGCAAAGAGAGGTTTGCCAATGCTCTCAGCAAAGAATGTAAAAAAGAATACTCTAACAACTCTTATGAAAGCGTTTATTGTGATTGCATCGTTGAAGTGATGATGTCAAAATTATCATTGGAATTTAGCGACAGGGAATTTGACTTGATAATGGAAATGGATGACCCTAATTTTCGTCCAAATTCTTTACAAGAAATGGATACTTTTCACAAACTCAATAAAAGATTAGAAGATGAAACTAATGCGATAATATCTGATGAAGAAGCTTTTATGGATTATATGGTTAAATGCGGTAAAGCAAAAGGTATAGGAATAAAAAAATAAAGATACTTAAATTTCAAATGAAGGGATAAAAATGCGTGGTAAAGTGTTAATGTTGGCTGTTTTGGCAGTCTTATTTGTAGGTTGCGAAAGCAATAGGGAGAAATTTGCAAAGCAATTCAGCGAAGGTTGCCAATACAATTCTAACTTCGATGGACCAAATGCGGATATATTCTGCGTTTGTATGGCTGAATTTTATGCTTCACAATTTAGTGATAAGGAGTTGGATTTAATGAAAAAATTTGAAAGTCCATATTATCAACCTCAATCTTTGGAAGAAATGAATGCTAGGGTGTTTCTTAACGAAAAGATGACGAATTTGGAATATGCTCTTAATAAGGATAAAAACATAATTAGGGCTTTTGCAAAGCATATGGCAAAATGTGGCAAAGCAAAAGGATTAGTTGAGCTTACCGAAGAAAGAGTTTTAGAGATTATCAAATGATATTTTTGATAAGCTTTATATTGTTTTTACTTGGGGCTTGGCTAACAAAGAATGCAGCAAAATCTTTTTGGTGGGCAGTAGGTTGGTATATTATATTGAAACTTTCTATGGACCCACCAGCAAGTTGATAAAATTGATTTGAAAGGGAAAAACAATGGCTAGTGTTGAAACAAAACCTATGATTACTTATGAAAAAGCTCAAAATGCCATAGATAAGTATTGTCCGAGCGAACTTGAAATAGAATATGATGACATTCTTGTTTTAATTGACGACACCATCTTTGGAAGTGGCAAAGTTGGACTTTTAGCTACAAAAGACTATATTTGTGGCAAAGAGGATTTTAATCCTCCTTTTTATTTTGACACCAATGATGTTACAAAAATAGAGTTTAAAAAGGCTTTTTTAGGCGGAACAAATGTGCTTATAAATGGCGAAAAAGTAATGAATTTAAAGGTAGAGTATAGTGCTTTGAGTATATCTGGTGATGCTTTATTGCGAATGATATTCAAAGAAAAAGATAAAGACGATAAATATGAAGAAGATGAGGACATAGACGAAGAGTATTTGGATAATGAGGACGAATACGAAGAAGAGGATGAGGAAGAAAACGAAGAATGCGAACAAGAATTACTCGTTATTCAAGTAAGAGTGGGCGATATTAAAAAGCAACTCGGCATAAACAAACGCAATGAAAAAAGTAATTTTCAAATCTATCGCCAATTAAGATATAAGGATAATGAGCGTCCATTTGCGGATTTGCTTATTCATCTTTTAAAAAAAATGAGAGAAAATATAAGCTCACAACAGCTTAAAAACGACCCTGATGCTGTGGCATACAAATTCTATATAGACACTGCTATAAAAATGCGTAATTATATAGAAAATAAAACGAAATACAAGTATTTGCTTAATGATATAGCCACAATAGAATTTTTATGCCATAGTGCAGTTTTGTTCAAATTGGCATCTTTACCCTATAAGGGCAGGACAATAGAAGAGGTTGAACAAAAAATTATAAAAAGTTTTAGAATATTGGAATTGAATATAAGAAAAAACCCCTATATGATTTATGCGACACTCGAAGATATAAATATCTATCAACAAGTCCAAAGATACGAAGTTGCACAATATATTAACAATTTATTAGTTTCATTGGGTAATGTTGTATTTAATATCCGTGCAGTTAATGACGAAGAAAGTCTATCTAATATGTTTTATTTGAGGCTATTTTTAAGCAATTATAAAGGAAAAACTTGCACACCTAATATAGATGTTGAATTTGAAGAATCTATTGAATTTATACTCAAAGATTTTGATTTTTTAGGAAGTGCCTTTGATGTCGATGATGATTATGCTTTATGTCATTTGATAAGGTTGGCAGTCTCTGATGATAAAAATTCTATACCTAAAAAATTTGCAATAGAGGAATTAAGTAAGGATGCACAAGAATATGAAATTAACCAGCAAGTTGTAGAGTATATAAAAGAAAATAATCACTAAATAAGGATAAGTAATGAAAATTCTTAATTAGTAGTAGGCATTATCGTAGAGAGCATAAACGAGATAAAAGAAAAAAAGAATT
>CAZSMF010000017.1:0-29871 GCA_964607975.1 uncultured Campylobacter sp.
TATTGGATACGCGCTGTTGGCGGTTTGTTGTATGTGATAGGATTCTTTATCTTTACTTACAACATTTACAAATCAATCGTGGGTGGCAAAAAGCTTGAAAAAGAGCCAACAAGTGCTTCACCTATGGCAGCATAAAGGAGGAAACAATGTTTGCTTGGTTAGAAAGAAATCCATTTTTCTTTGCTGTGGCGGTTTTCATCGTCATTGCTTATGCTGGTATTGTCGAGGTTTTGCCTGATTTTGCGAATAACGCAAGACCTATTGAGGGCAAAAAACCTTACACCGTTTTACAATTAGCTGGAAGACAAGTTTATATCAACGAAAGCTGTAACGCTTGCCACTCACAGCTCATTCGTCCGTTCAAATCAGAAACAGACAGATATGGTGCTTACTCAAAAAGCGGTGAATTCGCTTATGATAGACCATTTCTTTGGGGTTCAAAAAGAACAGGACCTGATTTAGCTCGTGTGGGTAATTACCGAACGACAGATTGGCACGAAAATCATATGCTTGATCCAAAATCTGTTGTGCCAAATTCTATAATGCCAGCATACAAACATATCTTTAAGAAAAATGCTGACATAGAAACAGCTTATGCTGAGGCTTTAACGGTGAAAAAAGTCTTTAATGTCCCTTATGATGTCGAAGGACAAACAAAGCTTGGAACTTTCGAGGAAGCACAAGCTGAGGTAAGGGCTGAGGCTGAGGCTATCGTAGAAGCGATTAAAGACCCAGCGGTAAAAGCAGCTTTTGCAAAGGGCGAGATTAAAGAAATCGTTGCTTTAATCGCCTATCTTAATAGCTTAAAGTAGGCGATTATGCAAGGGTTAAGTGAATTTTTAGGCTCGATAACCAAGGACCAGTGGGAAACCTTTCAAGCTTATGGTTTCTTTTTCTTAATGCTCTTTATGGTTGTCGTGCTGTATGGGTATTGGATTCATCTTTACAGGAGCGAGAAAAAAGGCGAAAGAAATTACGAAAAGTATGCCAAACTCGCCCTTGATGATGAATTAGACGATAAAGTTTTAGAACAAAGGAGGCATTAATGGCTTGGTTGAATTTGCAAGATAATGTAAATGTATTATCTTTAATCGGTGCAGCTGTCATCATTTTAGCCACTTTCATCGTGGTGGCAAGAATGTTTGCACAAATGAAAGAAAAAAAAGGCGAGGCAGAACTTGCTGAGCATAGTTGGGACGGCATAGGCGAATACAAAAACCCTGTGCCGCTTGGTTGGAGCGTGGTATTTCTCCTCGCTGTGGTGTGGATGCTTTGGTATTTTCTTTGGGGTTATCCTTTGAATTCTTATTCTCAAATAGGAGAATACAACGAAGAAGTGCAAAAGCACAACAGCACATTTCAACAAAAATTCAGCACTATGTCCCAAGAAGATAAAATCGCTATGGGAACGAATTTGTTTTTGGTGCAATGCTCACCTTGCCACGGCATTACAGGGGACGGCATCAACGGCAAAGCTCAAAATTTAGGCATTTGGGGAAGTGAGGAATTTATCGCTCTTGTCGTTAAAAACGGCTCACAAGGTTTGGGAGCTGATGCTGAGGGCAATAGCTACTTAATGCCCGTAATGCAAAATGCTGCTGATTTAGGCTTATCAGATGATGATGTAAAAGCCGTTGCAGCCTATGTCGCTTTAAAGGTTTCTGCCATTAAAAAAACGGCTAATGAAGGTTTAGTGGATATGGGCGAGTTGGTTTATACTGAAACCTGCGTTACCTGCCACGGCGAAGACGGCACAGGAATCATCGGCGGTGAGGCTATGGCTCCTGACTTGACTAAATACGGCTCAGCTGCATTTGGTGTAGAAGTGCTTAATCGTGGTAAAAACGGCTCTATCGGCTCTATGCCGAAATTTGACACCAACATACTCAACGACATTCAAAAAGAAGCTGTAAGCGAGTATGTGATTTCTCTTTCAAGGAGTGAGTAATGGAAAATGAAAACAGATGTGTTTTTGCTCTAAATGGCGTTACGGGTATGCTTATAGCCACTGTGCTACTTCTTAGCATACTTGCTGGGCTTACTTTTTTGGGTATTAAAGCCCAACAAGGTGTAATGCAAAAGCCTTATGAATTTGTCAATGCCGACAAGCTTAAAAGCAATGAAGGTGCGAAAAGAAGCCAATATATCATCATAAAGGGTGAAAAATGAGTAAAGCTATTGAATGTCTCATCGTCATCGGTTTAGTTGCCTCTGCTGTGATTACAGCGTGGTCGGTTTTAACTGAAAATCACCTTTTCATAGGGTAATGCGTAGTTTATTTAAAGGCGGTTTTTTAGCCGCCTTACTTTTTTTTAGCCCCTTATATGCTGAAAATTTCGTGCTTGTTAATGAAAATCTTTTAAGCCAAAAAGTTGTCGAACAAATCAACACTATGGGTAAGGAACTCTACGCTAAAAGCGGTGTTTTCGTGGCTGTGGCTGTGAGCGAAAACGCTGAAATTACAACGCTTCAAAGCAAACAAGATGAATTAAAAGCCCCCTTTGTCCTCCTTGCCTTGTCTAAAAGCTCTCACAAGGTAGAAATTTACACGAGCAAGGAAAGTGCTTTGTTTTTTGACAAAGAGGAGGTTTTAAGCCCTTATTCTGGTAAAGGCTCGATTTTACCAATACTAGCCTCAAATAAAGGCAAAGATATTTACAATGCTGCTGTGCTTAATGGCTATGCTGATATAGTCGATAGAATAGCAAAGTATTTTGATTTAAAGCTTGAAAGCTCCATAGGCAATGCCAACCGCAACACCTTAAATGTCCTACGCATAGGCATTTATGGCTTTATTTGCATAGCCATTTTATACTATTTTCAAAGAAAGATGAGGAAAAAACGAGTATGAAAAATACATCTAAAAAAACATTTTGGCCCTACGGCATTTTACTTTCTTTACTTGCCATAGTGTGTGCTTGTGTGGCTACTATCATTTTTTCCCTTGATTATCCTGTGTATGAAGATGATAGTTTTTTAAGTAAATACCAAGAAGTTGATAATAATTTTAATGAAATTCAGCAAAAAGAAGCCAGATTTAGGCAAAATTTTGCCGCTTTTTTGAATTTAAAACAAGGGCTTGATAAAAGAAAACGCCCTGTTTATGAGCTTAAACAAGGCACAAGGGAAGTTGAATTTTTTATTAAAGAAATAGCAGAGGATAGAAGTGCTTTTAACATAAAAGCTACCCTACTGCTTACGCGTCCGCATACAAATACCCAAGATGAGTGGCTTCAAACAAAAGAACTTGTCTTAAACAATGAAATTTACAGGGACAAATATGGCAAAGACAGCACAGGCTTAAAAAAAAGCTTTAATATCTACTCCTTAAAAGCTGCTTTACCCGAGCTTGAAAAGGGGCGTTGGCAGCTTAAATTAAAGCTTGAAAAAAGCCAAGATGCCATAGCATTTTATGATTTTAATCTTTTTGTGGTTGATTGATGAAGCTTTTCGTTTTTGCTAGTGCAAGAAAATTGCGTGAATTTTACGAAAAAAAACTCACGCAAAATGCCCTGCTTGACAAGGCTATGGTTGTGGCTGAATTTTTTGATAGTATTTGTTATCATCAGCACCCAAAAGCAAGTGAGTATGAGCGTTTATTGCTGATGAAAAAGGCTTGTGAGCGGACAAAAAATGCCAACAAGCTTCATATACCGCAAGAATTTTTCGCCTTTTTGAAAAATAATGAATACCTCTTTTCCTTTTTCAAAGAACTTGCCCTTGCCAAAAAGGACATTTTAGCCTTGCAAGAAAGTGATAATTACGCCCAATACAACGAGCATTTACACATTTTAGACGAGCTTTTGAAAAACTACCTTTCTGCCTTGAAAGAAGCGGAGTTGTGCGATGATATTTTGCTATGTAAAGAATACGCCATAAATGAGGACTTTTTGAGCGAATTTGAGGAAGTGCATTTTGATTTGCAAGGCTTTTTAAACGCCTTTGAAATGGGTATTTTGCAAGAATGCTGCCAATTTAGTAAGCTTATTTTGCATTTTCGCACTAGTGAGTTTAACCTCACTCATCTTAAATCCTTGCCCATCTTTAAGGATTTAACCCTGCAAAATCAGCACCTTTACGCCCTTAATCTTAACGATAAAATGATAATGAGTGAGGAAAAAATCGAATTTTCAAATCAAAAAGTAAGGCTGAAACAATTCGAGCAAAGAAGCTTGCAAGCAGCCTTTGTGTATGATAATATCTCGCATTTTATGCGTTTGGGGATAAGTGCTGATGATATAGTCGTTATCACGCCTGATGAGAGTTTTTGTGCCTTGTTGCGAATTTTTGATAAAGATAAAATGCTTAATTTTGCCACAGGCAAAGCCCTTAATGAAACAAGCTTTTATCATAAGCTTAAAGCCTTGTATGAAGCGGGTAAGAAAGAGGATTTTAGCTTTGATGAGAGCAAGGATTATTTAAGCAAGAGCTGGGATTTAAATTTGCAAAATTGCACGCTTTCTTGCCTTGAAATTGCAAATTTTAAAGCCTTTCAAAAGGATTTTCATCAAAATATAAGCTTTGAGCGTTTTGCCGCTTTGATTGAGAGCTTGTTAGAGGCTGAAAATGCAGAGTTAAAAGGGGCAATCAATGAGGAGCTTTTATTTATAAAAGCCTTGTTAAAAGCTCATAAATTAAGCCTTAAAGAGCTGTTAGAACTCTTTTTTGAGCGTTTAAGCAAAATCAAACAAAGTGATGTCGGTGGCGGTGCGGTAAGGGTTATGGGGCTTTTAGAAAGCCGTGCCTTGCGTTATAAGGGCGTTATTATCGTGGATTTTAATGATGATATTGTGCCTAAAAGAAGCGTTAATGGGCTGTTTTTAAATAATGAAGTGCGAAAAAAAGCTGGGCTCTTTTCTAATGAAATGCACGAGAATTTGCAAAGATTTTATTATGAAAGCTTAATCAAAAACGCCCAAGAAGTAGCGATTTCTTACATACAAAACGAGCAAAGTTCAAAAAGTCGCTTTTTGCAAGAGCTTAAAATACTCTGCCAAGAGGATACAGAATTTAGCATTAAGGCATATCAAAAGGCTTTAAAGCTTGAATTTACGCCAAATTCTATTGACTTAACTCCCCTACCAGCACCCATTGAGCCTCATAATCTTTTCAATGAGCCTCTTTCTTTTCATCGTTTTTCTTGCTTTATCAAACACAAACGCACTTATTATTATCAATATGTAAAGAAAATTCCAGCCCCAAGAACGCTTTATGAGACAAATGAGGCAAGGGATTTTGGCATTGCTTTGCACGAACTTTTGCAAAAATACTACACGCCAAATGCCTCACATTTTGATTATGATAAATTTGCCGCCCTAATTGATGAGGAAAAGTTAAACAAGCTTGACAAAGCCCTTATTAAACTGCGTTTTAAAGACTTTGCCACCTTAGAAAACGCACATTTTTCGCAAGGCTATAAAATCAAAACTTGTGAGCAAAATATCCCTAGTGCATCTTATAAAGTTAATGGCAAAGAAATTCTACTCAAAGGACGCATTGACAGGGTTGATGAGGGGGCAAATGGGCTTTTGATTATTGATTATAAAACGGGTAAAATTCCAGAAAATTCCTACCAACTTGCCTTTTATCAAGCTCTTTTGGGACAAAAATGCGAGGCTGTTTTTTATGATTTAAATTCAATGAAAAAAGATTATGGAGAAAAAACCAAGAGTTTAGACGAGCTGAATGAGGAATTATTAAAGCTTTTAGAACAAGTTGGCGAAGTGGAATTTGAAAACGAAAAGCCTAATGAATACTGCCCTTACAGGCTCATTTATGAAAAGGATTTGCTATGAAGCCTTTTTTAGCCCTAGAAGCTAGTGCGGGAAGTGGAAAAACCTTTGCTTTAAGCGTTCGTTATGTAGCATTGGTGCTTTTAAATGCTAAAATCAGCGAAATTCTAGCCATTACCTTTACCAATAAAGCCGCTAATGAAATGAAAATACGCATTATCGATACCTTTTTAGAGCTGCATCAAGCCCACAAAAGCAACGAATTACAAGCACTTTGTGCCTTGCTTGGCAAAAACGAGCAAGAAATTTTAGCTTTAAGGGACGCTAGAAAGAGTGAATTTTTACGAAGTGAGCTTAAAATCAAAACCTTTGACAGCTTTTTTACAAGCATAGTGCGTTCTTTT
Organism: uncultured Campylobacter sp.; assembly: GCA_964607975.1. GTDB lineage: Bacteria > Campylobacterota > Campylobacteria > Campylobacterales > Campylobacteraceae > Campylobacter_D. The sequence continues at coordinate 6,137 of CAZSMF010000017.1, forward strand.
TCTTTGAATTTGGGGCTGATGAGTGATTTTGAGCTTAAAGAAAATGAAGTCAGTGCAAATGCTGAATTTATCAAGCTTTTAAGCCAAAAAGAGCTTGAAGGTTTAGCTCGTTTCATCATTAGCACTCAAAGCAAAAAGGATAGCTTTTTAAAGGATTTGGAATTTTTGTATGAAAATTCTTACTCACTTCCCCATTCAAACACTGCTTATCCTGCAAAAGAGCTTGAAAATATCAACCTAACTTATCAAATTTTAAAAAATTATGCCTTGCCAAAAAGTCAAAACACCGATTTTAAAAAGAATTTTAGCTTTGAAACAATAGATAAAAATAATATTAAAGAATTTTGCGAAAAGTCCATTATCGCTAAATTTGAGAGTATAAAATACTTTAAAATTTTCTTTGATGATGAGGAGTTTTTGCAAAAAAGAAATGCCCTACTTTCAAGCCTTAATGCCTATGCTAATGCTTTGCAAGATTATAAATTAGGCATTTTGATGAATTTTCTTAGTCATTTCAAAAAGGCAAAAGATACTATCATCAAAGAAAAAAATGTATTAAGCTTTGGCGATATGGCAAAAAAGGCTAATGAGCTTTTAACGCAAAATGAGCTTAAAGAGCTGATTTACTTTCGTCTTGATGGCTATATCGCTCATTTGCTCATCGATGAATTCCAAGATACTAGCGTTTTGCAATATCAAATTTTAAAGCCTCTCATCGCTGAAATCGTTTCAGGTAAAGGCACGAGGGACTTTAAAAGCTTTTTTTATGTGGGCGATAAAAAACAAAGCATTTATCGCTTTCGCTACAGCAAAAAAGAGCTTTTTGACTTGCTGCAAAAGGACTTTCCTCAAATTCAAAAAGAAAGCCTTAAAACAAACTATCGCAGCAAAGAAAATATAGTAAATTTTATCAACAAACAATTTAGCAAATTTTATGTAAATTATGAAAGCCAAGAAAGTAAGATTAAGGGCGGTGGCTTTGTTAAAATCGTGCGTTCAAATGAAACAAAAAAAGGCAAAAAAGAAGAGATTTTTGAGGAAAATTTCAAAACCCTTACCCAGCATTTAGAGTTTTTAAAGGCTCATAATATTAAAGAGGACAATATTTGCATACTTTGCTGGAAAAATGAGGACGCTGATAAGCTTGTAGAAAGGCTTAAAGAACAAAAATTTAAAGCCTATACCCAAAGTAGCGTAATTTTAGACAAAAATGCTTCGGTTTGTTTGCTGATAAACTATGCAAAATACTGCATTTTCGGCGATGAGTATTATAACGAACTCATCAAATCCCTACTTGGCAAGGAAATTCAAAGGATAAAGCTTGATATAGCCGATAATCCAGCCCATATCATTCATTTTTTAATACGGCATTTAAGGCTTGATTTAAGCGACAATGCTCTCATTCAGCTTTTAGAACACAGCACGACAAAGGAGAATTTTTTAGAACTGCTCTTTGAGCCATTTACACAAACTATTGCTAATGAAGCAAAGGGCATAAGCGTAATGACGGTGCATAAATCAAAGGGGCTTGAATTTGACAATGTCATCTTGCTTGACACGCTTTCAGCGAAAAAACCAAATGATGATAAAAACCTAATGCTTGAATATGATACTGAAAAAAAGTCGTGGCAGCTGCACTTTAAAGACTCAATACGCAAGGCTACAAAAGAACAAGCCTACACCGAATTTACAAGCAAAAAAGAACTTTACGATAAAGAAGATAGCATAAACAAGCTTTATGTGGCTATTACTAGGGCGAAAAATTCACTTTTCATCATCAAAAGAAATGAGGGACAATACAGCTTGTTTGAGGATATTGAATGTGATGAAGTTGGCGAACTTGAAAATGAGCTTATAAGCGAGGAGGGGGTAAATTTTAAAGGGCTTGATGCGTTGATGCCCTTTGAAAAAGTGCCAAAACAAGAAAAAATGCCAAGCAGTGCAAAAAGCGATGAAATTTACTTTGGCAAGGCTTTTCACTATTTTATGCAGCATTATAATTTTAAAGAAGAAGGCAAAAATTTACGCCAAATGATTAAACAAAAATTTCATCATTTTTTAGACGAAAATGCCTTTAATGAGCTTTTTGAAAGGATTGAAACCTTGCTTTTAAATGCTGAATTTAAAGAACTTTACAAAAATAAAACGCTCTTTAAGGAGCAGAATTTAAGCTTTAATGGCGAGTTAAAACAGCTTGATTTGCTTTGCGTTGATGAAAATGAAGCTGTGGTGATTGATTATAAAACGGGCATTAGCGATGAGGAAGGGCATAAAAAGCAGGTGCGTTTATACAAAAAAGCCATAGAAAATATATTGCAAAAGCCTAAAACAAGAGCTTTTATCGTGTATTGTTTAAAAGAAGGCATTCGCATTGAAAAAGTTGATTAAGCTTCACTTAAATTAAGTTTTAATTAAGTTTATTTGACTATAATTAAGCTTTTAAAATTTGACAAAGGGTTAAAAATGACGAAAGCAATGAAGTCAAATGAAATCAAAAGAGAATGGATAGTCCTAGACGCTGAGGGCAAGAATTTTGGACGGCTCTTAACCGAAGTAGCGACTATACTTCGTGGCAAAAACAAGCCTTATTTCACTCCAAATGTGGATTGTGGGGATTTTGTGGTGATTATCAACGCCTCAAAAGTCTCTTTCACAGGCACAAACAAGGCTGAGGATAAGCTTTATCACAGGCATTCAGGCTATTTTGGAAGCACAAAGAGCGAAAAATTTGGAGATTTACTCAGTAAAAATCCTGCAAAGCTCTACAAACTCGCTGTTAGAGGAATGCTACCAAAAACCACACTAGGCAGAGCAATGCTTAAAAAGCTCAAAATTTACGCAACGAGCGAACACCCGCACACCGCACAAGTGGCAAGAAAAGGATAATTTATGGCAACGATATACGCAACAGGTAAAAGAAAAACAGCTGTGGCAAAGGTTTGGGTAAAGCCGGGCAAGGGCGAACTCCTCATCAACGGAATGGACTTAAACACTTGGCTGGGCGGACACGAGGCGATAAAGCTTAAAGTTATCCAACCCCTACTCGTAACCAAACAAGAAAAATCAATGAGTATCACCGCTACAACGCTAGGCGGAGGCTACAACGCACAGGCTGAGGCTTTAAGACACGGCATTTCAAAAGCATTAGCAGCTATGGACTCCTCATTTAGAGCCTTGCTTAAACCACAAGGCTTGCTCACCAGAGACAGCAGAACGGTTGAGCGTAAAAAATACGGCAAAAGAAAGGCTCGCCGAAGCCCACAATTTTCTAAACGCTAATCCTACAAAGTCCCGCACATTGCGGGATTTGCTCTTATTTTTACAAAAAATAATAAGAAAATTTAAGGATAAGATAAAATGAAAGTTTTAATTAGAGCTGATAGCTCATCAAAGCTAGGACACGGGCGTATCAGGCGGGATTTGCTTTTAGCTAAAAGCTACGATGATGTCAGCTTTGCGTGCCGTGAGCTTGAAGGCTCTTTGATAGATGAGATACCTTATGAGGTGTTTTTGCTTGATAGTATGGATATGAACGAGTTGATTTCCCTTGTCAAAGAGGAGCAATTCGAACTCGTTGTCATCGACCATTATGACATTTCTTATCAAGATGAGCAATACCTCAAAAGAAGCACAGGGGTGCAAATTTTTAGCTTTGATGATGAGGTAAAAGCCCACTACTGCGATACCTTACTCAATGTCAATCCTTTCGCAAGAGCTATTTTATACGAAAAACTTGTGCCAGATTTTTGCGAACTGCGATGCGGCTTTGCTTACGCTTTAATACGAGATGAATTTTACGAGGAAGCTAAAATCAAAAGAGAGAAAATTTATGATTATTTCATTTGTTTTGGCGGCACGGACAGGCGGAATTTATCCCCAAAAATAGCCATTGAATTTGACGAGAGTAAAAAAATTTTCATCGCTACAACGAGTGCCAATGTGAATTTAAAAGCCCTGCAAATGCTTGTTGATAAAAGTGCAAATATCACTTTGGGCGTTAATATAAAGGATTTTGCTAAAACGATGAATGAAAGCAAAAAGCTCATCATCTCAGCAGGAAATCTTGTCAATGAAGCCATTTTTTTAAAGGCTGAATTTAAAGCCATTTGCACGGATAAAAGTCAATTTAAAATCGCTCAATGGCTCAAATCAAACGGCAAAGAAGTGGAATTTTACGATTTTCTTTAAAAGATTGTCAAAAAAACGATATAGGCTTAAATCTTGCAAAAAGGCTTTAAATGAAAAGAATTCTCATTACAGGTGCTGATGGATTTATCGCCTCACATTTATGTGAGCTTTTGCACCGAAAAGGGCATAAAATCAGGGCTTTAAGCCAATACAACTCCTTTAATTTTTGGGGAAATTTAGAGGATATTGCTTGTCTTAAAGATATAGAAGTGATAAGCGGGGATTTACGCGATAGCTTTTTTTGCCAAAAGCTCTGCGAGGGCATTGATGTGGTGTTTCATCTGGGTGCACTCATTGCTATACCTTACTCTTACCTTGCTCCGCAAAGCTATGTCGATACGAACATTCAAGGCACTTTAAATATGCTTGAAGCGGCGAAAAAGCAAGGCATTAGCCTCTTTATCCACACTTCAACAAGTGAGGTGTATGGCACGGCTTTATACACGCCCATAGATGAAAAGCACCCCTTACAGCCTCAAAGCCCCTATTCAGCGACTAAAATCGCTGCTGATATGCTTGTTTTAAGCTATTACAACGCCTTTAATATGCCCATCATCATCGCTCGTCCTTTTAACACTTATGGACCAAGGCAAAGTGCCAGAGCCATTATCCCTACTATCATCACGCAAATTTTAAGCGGGGTAAAGGAGCTAAAACTCGGGGATTTAAGCCCAAAGAGAGATTTAAATTTCGTGCTTGACACCTGCGAGGGCTTTGCGAGTTTATTGGAGCTTAAAAATTACGGCGAAGTCTTTAATATAGGCAGCGGCGTAGAACATAGTATGCAAGAAGTGCTTGAAATCATACAAAAAATTTGCGGCGTTGAAGTTAAGGTGCTTTGCGATAAATCTCGTATTCGCCCTAAAAATAGCGAGGTGTTTAGGCTACTTTGTGATAATTCAAAGCTTTGTAAAATCAGTGCTTGGAGAAGTCAAATTCCACTTGAAGAGGGTTTAAGGCTCACGGTAGAGTGGTTTAAAACGCATTTAAAGCGGTATAAAGCAGGAATTTACAATGTTTGAGAGTGAATTTGGCTTTATTAAAAAACTCTTTCATCAAAAAGAAAACATTGCCCTGCACGAGCCTTGCTTTATTGGCAATGAAAAAGCCTATCTTAATCAATGCATAGATAGCGGTTTTGTTTCAAGTGTGGGCGAATTTGTGGGTGAATTTGAAAGGAAAATAGCCAAATTTTTGGGGGTAAAATTCGCCGTAGCGATGAATTCAGGCACTTCTGCCTTACACATCGCACTTTTGGTTAATGGGGTTAATCACAATTGCGAGGTGCTTACTCAAAGCCTATCCTTTGTGGCTACGGCAAATGCCATAAGTTATACAGGAGCAAAGCCTGTATTTTTGGATATTTGCGAGGAGAATTTAGCGTTAAGCCCCCAAGCTTTGAGGAATTTTTTAGAAAAAAACACCTTCATCAAAGATAAAAAATGCTTTAACAAAAGCACACAAAAGCAAATCAAAGCCTGTGTGCCAATGCATAGCTTTGGATTGTCCGCTCACATTAAAGAGATAAAGGCACTTTGTGATGAATTTCATCTTGCACTCATCGAAGATGCGGCGGAGGCTTTGGGTAGTTCTTATGAAAACAAGGCATTAGGGACTTTTGGGAGTTGCGGTGTCATTAGTTTTAACGGAAACAAAGTCATCACAGGCGGTTGCGGTGGAGTTTTGATAAGCGATGATGAAAAAATAGCCACTTTGGCAAGGCATTTAAGCACGACAGCGAAAATTCCACACCCCTACGAATACGAACACGACTATATAGGCTATAATTATAGATTATGCAATATAAACGCCGCTTTACTCGTGGCTGGGCTTGAAAATCTGCCCCTGTTTTTAGAGAAAAAACGCCAACTCGCCAAGCTTTACAAGGATTTTTTCAAGGATAATGCTAATTTTTGCTTTGTCGATGAAATGCCTCATTCAAAAAGCAATTTTTGGCTCAATACCCTCATTTGCAAAGACGCAAAAACAAAGGAAAATTTCATTAAAAACGCTCACAAAGAGGGCATTTTCTTGCGTCCTGCGTGGAAAATTCTAGCCTTTTTGCCTATGTATAGGGCTTGTCAAAGAGATGAACTTACACGCACACAAGCACTTTGCGAAAAAATAGTCAATCTCCCAAGCTCATTTCAAAGCCAATATTAAAGATAAATTTTACAATATTTTGGTATAATCAACTTTTCAAGGAGAGTAAATGCAAACTGAAATCAAAAAGCAAGAAAAAAAAGCATACCTCAAAGAAAGACAAGCCGTAAAACAAAGCATAAAAGAAGTGCAAAAAGAATTGGCAAAAGCAGAAGTTATGGCTGTTTTTGAGCGTTTGAAAGATAAATAAGAGAACAAAAAATGAAAGAAAAAATACTCATCATCGGTGCGGGAGGACACGCTAAAAGCTGTGCTGATGTCATTGAGCTTGAAAATAAATTTGAAATTATGGGCTTTGTGGATAAACAAAGCCATCAAAAAGCCGTTTTAAACTACCCTATTTTAGGCTGTGATGAGGATTTACAAAGTCTTTTTAAAAAATGCAAATTCGCCTTTTTGGGTGTGGGGCAAATCACAAATGTCGCCAAACGCCTAAGCCTTTATGAACGCTTAAAAAGCATAGGTTTTACCCTACCAACGATTATTTCTCCATTAGCTTATATCTCAAAATACGCTTTTATCGATGATGAGGCTAGTATTATTATGCATAATGCCCTTATAAACGCTAATGCTAGTGTGGGAAAGGCTTGTATCATCAACACCAAAGCCCTCATCGAACACGATGCCATTGTGGAGGACTTTTGCCACATATCCACCGCAGCCGTAGTTAATGGCGAGTGTAAAATCGAAAAACAAAGCTTTCTAGGAAGCAACACGGTTTTAAAACACAAACAAATCATTAAAGCTAACTCAATCATCTACGAAGCGTATTTAACAGGGGGGGGGGTTGTCCTAAACTAAAACTCCTTTATCTTTTCCTCCTTATTTTCACGCACAAAAGGCGTTTTGATGAAAGATAAACGCTATCTTTTCATCGGCTCTCGCCTTGAAGTGCTTAAAGAAATGTCAAGGCTTAAACTACGCACCACAGCCCTCATTTTACAAAACACCTTTGCCGCAAAGATGATGAAAGGCGTTTGCAGCACTTTTGAAAGCAAAAAAGAGCTTTTAAAGCTCATTAGCTCCACGCCTTTTGACATACTCGTTTCAAACGGCTGCCCTTTTATCTTGCCTGTGAGTGAGCTTAAACGGCAAGGGCAAGTTTTTATCAATCTCCACCCCTCCTTACTACCCAAATTTAGAGGTTTAAACCCCGTAAATGCGAGTATTTTATTTAAAGAAAAGGCGGGAGCGACTTGCCATTTGATGAGTGATGATTTAGACAAAGGCGACATCATTGCTTGGCAGAAAATTCACAACGATGAAAGCATTAGCCTTTCTTTGCTGTATCAGCTGTGTTTTTTAGCCGAAGCAAGAGCTTTTAAAAAGGCTTATAAAAGGAAATTCAAGCCTTTTTGCAAACAAGATGAGACGAAAAGTTCGTATTATACACGAAAAGATGAGGATATGATTTTAAATTTAAACGCTGATAGCGATGAGCTTTTGCTTTGCAAAGTGAGGGCATTTTCACAAAAAGGACAAAGGGCGAAATTGTATCAAAAGGGAAAATGCTTTGAAATTCAAAACGCAAAGATAGTAAAAAACAAATTTTTAAATCAAAGATTTAAATCAAAAGCCTTTAATGACATTGTTTTGCGTTATGAAAATAATATTTTAATCAAAAGAAACACGGGCTTTTTAGAATTGTGCTTGATTGCAGGGGGGGGGGGATTAGCCCTTAACAATAGCCATTTTTCAAGGCTTTTTGATGCCTAAAATGCCCTTGAAAATAGGCTATTTTGCCGATGGAATTTGGGCTTTAAATGCCCTTAAAATGCTTCACAAGGATAAAGATTTTAAGCTTTGTTTTCTAGTGCCTCGTTTTGAAAAAGCTGATGAAATGCTTATAAAAGAGGCTCAAAAGTATGGCATAGCCGTTATTAAAAGTGCAAATATCAATACACATCAATTTGCTCAAAGCATTGAAAAATTTAACTGCGATTTGCTCGTTTCTATGAGTTTTAATCAAATTTTTAAAAAAGAACTGCTTGATTCTTGCCCCATTATCAACTGCCACGCTTCAAAACTGCCTTTTTATCGCGGTAGAAATCCCATAAACTGGGCTTTAATCAACGATGAAAAAGAATTTGGCATTAGCGTGCATTTTGTTGATAGCAGCATAGACACGGGCGATATTATCCTTCAAAAAAGCTTTGCCATACAAGAAAGCGATGATTACACCAGCTTGTTAAACATCGCCCATAAGCATTGTGCTAAACTTCTTTTTGAGTCTTTAAAGCTTTTTGTGCGGGGCAAAATTCAAAGAATCAAGCAAGAAAGTATCGATAAAACAGGCTCATACTACCCGCCACGAAAGCAAGGTGATGAAATCATCGACTTTTCAAAAAGCACAAGAGAAATTTTTAACTTCATCAGGGCTTTAAACGCACCAGATTTAGGGGCTTTGGCTTTCATCGGCAAGGAAAGCATTCGTCTTTATGAGAGTGAAATTTGTTTAATGCCTTTTAAAAGTGAGTTTGCAAACGGCTTGATTTTAGCCCTTGATGAAAAAGGCTTTCTGCTTAAACTCAAAGACGGAGTGCTAAAAATCAACAAATTCGCCTTTAAAGGCACTCTCAAAGCAGGTTTAATGCTTAAAAGTATGATTTTATAGGGCTTTATATGGGGGGGGGGATTTAAAATCTCAAATTTTAGCTTCAACTAAACAAATTTTAAACTTTTTGTGCTATAATCACTCATTTTATTTAAGGACAAGGCAATGAAAACTTTCATCTCAAACAGCGAAATTTCAAGTGGAGTTGGGACAAGCCAAGAAATTTGGGAAAACATTTTTTCTAAAAAAGAATGGGGCAAGTATCCAAGTGAAAATCTCATTCGTTTCATCGCAAGGAATTTTTACAATGTTAAGGACAGAAATAGCATTAAAATTTTAGAATTAGGACTTGGCACGGGAGCGAATTTGTGGTTTTGTGCCAGAGAGGGTTTTAGAGTAAGTGGGATAGAATTTACAAAAAGCGGTATAGAAAGATTTAAAACAAGAATGCAAAATGAGAATTTAAGCACTCAAATCGACACAATCTTACAGGGTGATTATTTTGACAAGCTTGACAGCTTTGATGAAGCGAGTTTTGATGCCTTTTTAGACTCCTATTCAGTAGCGTATAATGACTTTGACAAGAGCAAACAAATTTTTGAAAAGGCGGTTAAAAAGCTTAAAAAGGGCGGTAAATTCCTTTCTATTACGCCAAGTATTCATAATGAAGGCTTTGTGGAGGATAAGGCTTTGGGTTATCATTGCGTAAAGCCCACTACGGGTAGTGATGCCTTTACAGGGGTTATAAGGTATTGCGATGAAAAGGACATCGAAAAGCTTTATAATGGCTCAGATTACGGCGTAACTAGCATTAAAAATATGCGTTACATTCAAAATGGCGTTATAGAAGTTGATTTATTTATCATAGAGGGAGAGAAAAGATGAGCCAAGAAATTTGGGAAAACATTTTTTCTAAAAAAGAATGGGGCAAGTATCCAAGTGAAAATCTCATTCGTTTCATCGCAAGGAATTTTTACAATGTTAAGGACAGAAATAGCATTAAAATTTTAGAATTAGGACTTGGCACGGGAGCGAATTTGTGGTTTTGTGCCAGAGAGGGTTTTAGAGTAAGTGGGATAGAATTTACAAAAAGCGGTATAGAAAGATTTAAAACAAGAATGCAAAATGAGAATTTAAGCACTCAAATCGACACAATCTTACAGGGTGATTATTTTGACAAGCTTGACAGCTTTGATGAAGCGAGTTTTGATGCGATTATCGATGAGAAAAGTTTGTGCTGCAATGATGCCTTAAAAACGCAAAAAATCATTTGCAAAGCCTTGCAAAAGCTTAAAAAAGGCGGTAAATTCTACTCAGCCACTATGGGCGTTAAAGCCTTTGGTTATGATGAGACAAAGGGACGCTTTCAAGAAGTTAAAGAGGGTGCTTATAAAGATGAGGGTTTGCTGCGTTTTGAAACGCAAGAAAGCCTAAAAGAACTTTATGCGACTTGTAATTTAAGCATTCAAAGCCTTACTACAAGCACCTTAAACAGGGACGGGTGCATTGTAGATGAAGTGCTTATCATCGAGGGCTGCAAGAATGATTAAAAACTATCACAGGGGGGGGGGGTTGGATTTTCCCTCAATCATCTCAAAATGAGTGTGGCTTATGACACGCTCTTTATACTTGAAATTACAGAGTTGGAAAATGAGTAAAATCAGCATTGATGAGTATTTTTCCAAGCATTTAAAGCCCACATTAAGTTACAAAGATGATATTTATTTTAACAAAGACTACGCAAGGCTTTATGGAGAGGTGTTTGAGTTTGAATTTTGCAAAAAGGGCTTTGAATTTAAAACCATAGGCATTAAAGAACGCATAGAAAATAGCGAATTTTTCGACTTGCAAAGCCCTTATGGATACAGCGGATTTTTTTGCAATAGCTGCGATGAAAGCTTTATCAAAGAGGCTTTAAACGCCCTTCATCAAAAGGCACAAAGTGAAAAGATTATAGCCTTTTTCTTGCGTTTTCACCCTTTTGATGAGGCTTTGAGCCTTTATGAGAAGTATTTAAATTTTTATAGTGTCAATAAAAAAGTCATCATAGTAAGCACCAAAAGCACCTTGCAAGAAATTCGCTCAAATTACAGCCCACGCATTAAAAGCTATGTCAATAAAGCCCGAAAAGAGCTTGACTTGCTCGTGGTAGATAAAGAAAATAAAGAGGATTTAAGCGAATTTAAGAGCTTATACGATGAAACGATGAGGCGAAATGAGGCTGAGAGCTTTTATTTTTTCACGCAAGATTATTTTGATAATTTTGCTAAATTTAAAGAAAGTCTCATCATCAAGGCAGCTTTTAAGGGCAGGAATTTAGCCTTTGCCTCCTTTTTTCTAGGCAAGGACTTTGCTTACTATCATTTAAGTGCTAATACCAACGAAAAAAACGCCAATTTGGCTTGTTTGGATTATTTTTTCGAGCTTTGCTCTTCAAAGGGCATTAGCTTTGCCCTGCTTGGCGGAGGCGTGAAAGATGATGATAATTTATTTTACTACAAGCAAAGATTTTCCACGCTTTACACTCATTTTCACATAGGCGGACTCGTTTTTGATGAAAAAGAATTTGCAAAACTTACGCAAAACACGCCGTCAAAGAAATTTTTAGCTTATAGATATGATAAATGGGGGGGGGGGGTTACATAATTTTCCTTTCCGCCGATATTCTCACCAAAATTTTAATCAATTTAATAAAGGATAAAGAATGAAATATTGCAGTCAATGCGTTATGCCCGATACTCGTCCGGGGATAAAATTTACAAAAACAGCAGCGGGGGGGGGGGATTGGCTTTGCTCAGCTTGTGCGCATCACGCCAAAAAAGCCTCGACAGACTATGAAACTCGCTTTAAGGAGCTAGAAAAACTTTGCGATAAACACCGCCACCGCAATGGTAAATTTGAGTATGATTGTGCCATTGCTGTAAGTGGGGGCAAGGACTCGCATTTTCAGGTGCATTTGATGAAAGAAAAGCTGGGTATGAACCCCATACTTTTCACAGTGGAGGATAACTTCACAATGACAAGCGTAGGCAAGAAAAATTTAGAGAATTTATCCTCTGAATTTGCTTGTCATATCATCTCTTTAAAGCCGGACAGAAAGACTCAAAAAATCGTTACTCGCAAAAGCTTTGAAAAATACGGCAAACCCACTTGGTTTATCGACAGGCTCATTTATACCTTTCCCTTTGCTATGGCACTTAAATTCAACACGCCTTTGCTTATTTATGGCGAAAATGTGAGCTATGAATACGGCGGCAGCGATGATGCAGAAACAAGTTGTGCGAAAAATATCTTTTTAAACGGGGTGGCTGAGGATTTGGATTTAAAGGACTTCATCGATGAAAAAGCGGGGGTTAGCGAAAGGGATTTGCAGCTTTTCTTTAAGCCCACAAAAGAGGATTTAAACAGGCTTGAACCGATTTATTTAAGCTATTATGTGAAGTGGAATTCTTATGCAAACTACATTTTTGCCAAAAGCAGGGGCTTTTTGGACTTGCAGGGTGAATGGGAGCGAAGCCACTGCGTTGAGCAGTTTGACCAGATTGATAGTGTGGGTTATATTATCCAATCTTGGCTTAAATACCCTAAATTTGGACACGCTATGGTGAGTGATTACGCTTCTAGGCTCATTCGCTACGGACTTTTAAGCAGAAGCGAGGCAATCAAACTTGTCAAAGAAAAAGAACACCAGCTTGATAATAGGGTTTTAGAGGATTTTTGTGCCTTTGCAGGTTACACAAAAAGTGAGTTTTGGAACATTATAGAAAAGCATTATAATAAAGACTTATTTGAAAAAAATGAATACGGCGAATTTAAACTTAAAACACCATTAGAGGAGTAAAAAATGGATTCTTTAAACGCTTATACGCAAAAATACGACAAGGGCTACGGACTTGCTTACCCTGACGGGCATATAGTTCGTTTTTATGAGCGAATTTTGCGGTATAAATTAGGAAAAAAAGCCGGGCGTATGCTTGACTTTGGCTGCGGCAATGGGGTGCATTCTGCTTATTTTAAAAGCAAGGGTTATGAGGTATATGGACTTGATATAGTGCCTAGTGTAAAGGCTATTTATGAAAGCCAAACAGGGGGGGGGATTGTAAAATCATACAACCAGCCGCCACTCTCAAAGGACTTTTCTCCCATAAATTTGACTTAATCATCGCCAATCAAAGCTTGTATTATCTAGGGCTTGATGATTTCAAACGCACCATAAACGAACTTTACGAGCTGTGTAATGAAAAGGCTATATTTTTCGCTACGATGATGAGTGAGGAAAATTATTATTTCAAACACCGCAAAATGCCAAATTCACAAGGCTTGTGCGAGGTGAATTTAAAAGGAAGGCTTAATGAAACAAGCTTTATACGCTTTATCAAAGAAGCAAAAGAGCTTAAAAGCGAATTTGCTCCTTTTAAATGCTTGTTTTTAGGGGATTATAATCCTCTTAATTTTTACGATTTTGAGGGCAGTGCGCATCATTTTATCTTTGTGGGCGAAAAATGATGAGTTTGGAACTTTTTTTGCTTGTCTTAAAAATAAAGGTAAGGGGCAATGCAAAAAACACTCATCATCGCAGAAGCTGGGGTAAATCACAACGGAGATATTGATTTAGCAAAAAAGCTCATTGAAGTGGCAAGTGAGGCGGGGGCGGACTTTGTCAAATTCCAAAGCTTTAAGGCAGAAGAATGTGTAAGCCTTAACGCTCCAAAGGCAAAGTATCAAATTCAAAACGCCAAGGACAAGGACGAGAGCCAATTTGAGATGATAAAAAAGCTCGAACTTGACAAAGACGCTCACATTAAGCTTTTAAAGCATTGTGAAAAATGCGGTATAAGCTTTCTCTCCACGCCCTTTGACTTGCCAAGCATTGCTCTTTTAGATGAGTTAGGACTTGAAATCTTTAAAATTCCAAGCGGAGAGCTTACAAATTTGCCCTACCTTAAAGCCGTAGGTGCTTTAAAGAAAAAAGTCATTTTAAGCACGGGTATGAGTAATTTAGACGAAATCAAAGCAGCCTTAAAAATCCTTACTTCACAAGGCACAAAGGAAGGTGATATTAGCCTTTTACACGCTAATACAGCCTACCCTACCCCCTTTGAAGATATGAATTTAAAAGCCCTACAAACCCTACAAAAAGAATTCCCTCAACACAAAATAGGCTTGTCAGACCATAGTCTAGGCATTAGCTGTGCCATAGCGGCTGTGGCTTTAAATGCTTGTATCATAGAAAAGCATTTTACTTTAAATAAAAATTTAGCCGGACCAGACCACAAGGCTTCATTAGAGCCAAAGGAGCTTGAAGCGATGATAAAGGGCATTAGAGAGCTTGAACTTGCCTTAGGTAGCGGTGAAAAGGTGATGAGTAAGAGCGAAAGAGAAAATATAAGCATTGCCAGAAAAAGCCTAGTCGCTAAAAGAGCCATAGCCAAGGGAGAGCGTTTTAGCGAGGAGAATTTAAGCACCAAACGCCCAGCCACAGGCATAAGTGCGATGAGATATGATGAATTTTTAGGCAAGGTGGCAATGAGAGCTTACGAAAAAGACGAGTTGATACAAGAATGAGAACGATTTGTGTGATGAGTGCTACGAGGGCTGAATGGTATTTGCTTGAAAATTTATGCACGCAGATTAAAAACGACAAGGCTTTGCGTTTGCAACTTCTCATCAGCGGAACGCATTTAAGCCCTGAATTTGGACTTACTTACAAGGAAATAGAAAAAAAATTCCATATTGACAAAAAGATAGAAATGCTATTAAGCAGCGACAGCGAGAGTGGAATTTGTAAAAGTATGGGTTTAGCGCAGATTGCCTTTGGTGAAGCCTTAATGCAGCTAAAACCAGATATAGTCGTGCTTTTAGGGGACAGATATGAAAGCTTGGCTTTTGGGGCAAGTGCTATGATATGCAAAATCCCCATAGCCCATTTACACGGAGGTGAGGCGAGTTTTGGGGCTATTGATGAGGCTATAAGGCATAGTTTGACGAAGATGTCGCATTTGCACTTTGTGGCTAATGAGCGTTATGCTAAAAAAGTCATTCAACTTGGTGAAAATCCTAAAAGAGTCTTTAATGTCGGCGGTTTTGGACTTGATAATATCGCAAATTTAACACTTTTAAGCAAAAAAGAACTAGAAAAAGCCCTGAATTTCACCTTTAAAAAAAGAAATTTTCTCATCACCTTTCACCCTGCGACATTAGAAAAAACAAGCGTGAAAAAGCAGTTTAACGCCTTGCTTAAAGCATTGAAAAAAGAGTGTTTAAAGCAAGATTGTGGGCTGATTTTTACCAAATCAAATGCCGATGCTAATGCAAGGCTTATCAATGCTATGATTGATGAATTTACTCAAAAGCACGAAAATGCCGTCTCTTTTGCGTCTATGGGGGCTTTAAACTACCTTAACACAATGCGTTTTGTCGATGCGGTGGTGGGGAATTCATCAAGTGGGCTTTGCGAAGCCCCAAGCTTTAAAATCGCCACCATTAACATAGGCACAAGGCAAAATGGACGGCTAAAAGCTCAAAGTGTGATTGACTGCGAGGCAAATTTTAAGGACATTTGCAGGGCTTTTGAGCGTTTAGATGATGAGGCGTTTAAAGAGGGGCTTAAAAAGGTGCAAAATCCTTACGGCAAGGCAGGTGCGGCGAAAAAATGCAAAGAAATTCTAAAAAATATTAAACTTGAAAACATACTCCAAAAGCAATTTTACGAGCTTGATTTTAGTTTAAATCAGTATGACATAACACCTTGTCATTCTGAGGCTTGTTTATCAAGCCGAAGAATCTCAAAGACATAAAATGAGTATTGTAAGCCTTGTTTTAAAAGAGAATTTGCAAAAAAATTGCGAATGTGGTAAAATCCAAAAATGCTGTGAAAAAAGAATTAGGTAAAAAATGGATATTAAAAGAGTTGCATTAACACAAAATTCAACCATACAAGAAGCCTTGCGTGTCATAGGAAAGGAAAGGGTAAGGCTTGGCATAGTCGTTGATAAAAATGGCAAACTTTTAGGCGTTATAAGCGATTCTGACATACGCAAAGCCCTCATAAACGGCAAGAGTGTTGATGAAAGCATACAAAATATCTACACCAAAAACCCCCTCACCATAAAAGAAAATATCAGCGAAAATGAGCTTTTAGAACTTTCGGCAAAAACTGATATTTACGATTTTCCTGTGGTGGATAAAAAGGGCAAAGTCATCTCCATAAAGTCAATAGCCTCTTTGCTTGGGCGAAAAAGCGTTTCAAATAGCGTTGTTTTAATGGCTGGGGGACTTGGGACAAGACTAGCACCGCTGACAAAAGACACGCCAAAGCCTATGCTTAAAGTGGGTAAAAAGCCCATACTTGAAACCATTATAGAAAGATTTCACGCACAAGGATTTAGCCATTTCACACTTTGTGTGAATTACAAAAAGCAAATCATCGAGCAGTATTTTAAAAACGGCAAGGACTTTGGCGTGGAGATTAGCTACACCAAAGAGCGAAGCAAACTTGGCACGGCTGGGGCTTTGAGCTTGTTAAAAGAGATGAAAGAAAGCTTTATTGTGATGAATGCGGACATTTTAACGGAGCTAAATTTCAAGGAGCTTTTAAACGCTCATCACAAAAGCAAGGCTATGCTGACAATGTGTGTGCGGGAATTTAGCTATCAAGTGCCTTATGGAGTGATAGAAAAAAAGGGCAATTTCATCAGCAAAATCGCTGAAAAGCCCACGCAAACCTTTCTTGTGAGTGCTGGAATTTATGTGTGTGAGCCTCAAATTCTATCTTTTATCCCTAAAAATCAAAATTTAGATATGCCCGAGCTTATCACAATGCTTTTAAAGCAGAATGCAAAAGTTGGTAGCTTTCTCATCAATGATTATTGGATAGACATAGGCAGAATGGACGAATTTAACAAAGCCAATGAGGATTTCTTGCTATGAAAACGCTCATTATTGGCTTTGGCAGCATAGGCAAAAAGCATTTTTTGGCTTTAAAAGCACTTAAAATTCAAGTTGATGTGCTTTCTTTAAGCTATGAAAAAACAGAGTATGAAAATCTCAAATTTAAACTTTACAAACACCTTGATGAAGTGCCTTTAAGCGAGTATGAGCTTTTCGTTATCGCTAATATCACCACTTCGCATTTTTCAACCCTTAAAAGCCTTGATAAAAGGCTAAAAAATAAAACCATACTCGTTGAAAAGCCCTTATTTGAGAAAGACTACAAATTCAAAAGCTTGAAAAATACCATTTATGTGGCGTATTTACTGCGTTTTAATCCCCTTGTAAAAGCCTTGAAAACTTTTTTAAAAAAGGACAAAAAGCCTTATTTTGCAAGTTTTGAGTGCGATTCTTACCTGCCAAATTGGAGACAGGGTGATTACACAAAGCATTATAGTGCTAAAAAAGCACTTGGTGGCGGGGTGAGCCTTGATTTATCACACGAGCTTGACTTGGCTTTGTGGTTTTTTAATAAAGCAAAATTAGAATTTTCAAGCATAAAAAAGCTTTCAGAGCTTGAAATCACAAGCGATGATTTGGCATTTTTTGCCTTAAAAGATGAAAAAAGCAGGGTTTATGTCCGCTTGAATTATTTTTCTAAATTTAACGAGAGAAAAATCATCTTTCACACTGAAAATAAAAGCTATAAAGCCGATTTAGTCAAAAATGAACTTGTAATTTTTAAAAAAAATGGCTCATTTATCGCGTATCAATACGAGGCAAATACCATTGATACACTTATGAATTTGCATAATGCTTTGAGAAAAAAAGATAAAAATCTTTGCACGCTCAAAGAGGGGCAAAGGGTGATGAAGCTCATAACAAAGGCAAAAAGATGAATATTTTATGCACTATTTGTGCAAGAGGTGGCAGCAAGGGACTTGCGAATAAAAACATACGCAAGATTGAGGGCATTGAACTCATAGCATACAGCATTTTACAGGCAAAAAATGCCAAACTTTTCAAGCACATTGTCATCAGCACAGATAGCGATGACATAGCCAAAGTCGCACAAAAATACGGCGGAGAGGTATTTTTCAAAAGAGAAGCCCACCTTGCAAGTGATACAGCAGCAAAACTTCCCGTAATGCGTGATGCTTTGATACGAAGTGAAAAGCATTATGGCTGCGAGTTTGATATTATCGTAGATTTAGACGCTTCTGCTCCGCTTCGTTCAAGCAAGGACATCATCAAAGCCTACGAGCTTTTCATTAAAAGTAAAAAAGAAAATTTAATCACAGCCGTAAATGCAAGGCGAAATCCATATTTTAACCTCATCGAAATTTTTAACGATGATGAAATCAACACCGCAAAGCCCCTTTCCTCAACCACTCGTCAAAACGCACCAAAATGCTATGATATGAATGCGAGTATTTACATTTTCACCAGAAAAAGACTGCTTGAAAATGACAGCGTTTTTGGCAAAAAAACAGCCCTTTATCTAATGAGCGAGGACACAGCCTTTGATGTGGATAATGAGCTTGATTTTAAGCTTGTGGAATTTCTCATTAAGAGTAAAAATTTAAGCCCAGAGGATTTTTAAATGCTTAAAGATAAAGTCATAGTCGTAGCAGGAGCAAATGGACGCATAGGCAAGGCTTTGTGTAAAGAAATCATCAAGCACAAAGGCATAGTCATCGCTTGTGATTTAAGCGAAAATTTAGCCCTTGAAAAAGAAGTATTTTTTGTAAAGATGAATATCACTCAAAAATCCTCTTTGCAAAATGCCATTAGCACAGTCGCACAAAAATACGGCAGAATAGACGGCTTTGTAAATGCAGCCTATCCGCTTGGCAAGAGCCACGAGCAAAAGGCGTATTATGAGCTTGAATTTGATGAAATTTGCGAGACATTGAGCGTGCATTTGGGCGGCTTTATCCTTGCCGCACAAGAATTTGTCAAATTCTTTAAACAGCAAGGCTATGGAAATATCATCAATTTAAGCTCCATTATGGGCGTGTATGCTCCTAAATTTGAAAATTACGCAAACACTACTATGCAAAGCAGTTTAGAATACAGCGTCATCAAAGCAGGTATCAATCACCTTGGAGTCTGGCTTGCCAAAGAGCTTTTCAATACCAAAATTCGCGTAAATTCCCTAGCAAGTGGTGGAATTTTAGATAATCAACCCCAAAGCTTTTTAAACGCTTACAGAAAATGCTGTGCAAATAAAGGAATGCTCGATGCCAAAGATATTTGCGGGACAATTTGCTTTTTGCTGAGCGATTTGAGCGAATTTATCACAGGACAAACCATCATTGTCGCTGATGGCTGGGGGTTATAATGAATGAAATATTAGAAAAAAACATTAAAGCACTTTCGCAAGTTGATGGACCTTTATCTGTGGCTATGCGAAAAGTTCAAGCCTTAAAAATGCCCTTGCGTTTCATAAAAACACAAGATGATAATCTCTTTGATAGTATGCTTAAAGTTCATATGTATCACAATGTCGCCCTTGAAGTAAAGGAAAAAAAGCAGTTTTTTGACGAAAACTACCCCAAACATCCTGTGATTTTTCTTTACGGCTTTGGCAATGGCAAAGTCCTTGAATACCTACTTGCAAACAGCAAACACAGAAGAATCATCATTTTTGAAAGCGAGTTAGAACCCATTTTTTACACCCTGCAAAGCTTTGATTGCAGTAAGGATTTACGCAAAGAAAGGCTCATAGTCTTTTTTACCCCAAATTTAAACCCCGGACAGCTTGGCACACTTTTTTCTTACAAGGATATGAATAGCTATCTTAAAATTTACAATTTCACCAGCACTTGTGGGTATTATGATACTTATCATAAAGAAATCATCGCCGAGCTTAATAACACGCTCATAGAAAATGTCCGCTTTGCTTTTATAAGAAAGGGCAATGACCCTATGGATTCGATTATAGGCATAGAACATTGCTTAAAGCACCTACCTAAAATGCTCTTTCACCCCGCTTTAAGAAGGCTGATTGAAAAAAGAAATAAGGCAGTTCGCAATGCCGTAGTCGTTTCAACCGGACCAAGTCTTACAAAACAACTGCCCTTGCTTAAAGAATACGCAGATAAAATCAGCATATTCTGTGCGGATAGTGCTTATTTTATCTTGCATAAATACGGCATTAAGCCTGATTATGTGTTGAGTTTGGAAAGGCATTATGAAACTTCTGAGCTGTTTAATTATGATTTTGGCGAATTTGACAAAGATATTTGCTTTGTCATCTCTGCTGTAACACACCCAAATACCATAAAATATTTAGAAAGCAACGATAGAACATACCTCCTTGCCTTTCGTCCGGGCTTGTTTGCTAAATTCTTAAAGCTTGATGATTTTGGTTATATTGGCGTCAATCACAGCGTGGCTAATATGAGCTTTGAACTTGCAGCCTATTTAGGACACGAAAATATCTTTCTCATCGGGCAGGATTTAGCCTACTCAAATGAGGGCAAATCCCACCCCAAAGAGTATAAATTCGCCGTAAATGAGGAGGTGGATTTTGAAAAAAAGCCTAATTTACCTGAAATCACAGCTTATGGCGGAAAGGGCAAGGTAAAAACAAATGCTATATGGCAGCTTTTCAAGCAAGGTTTGGAAAATGACATTGTAATGGCAGCCATTCGCTACAAAAGCAAAACCTACAACTGCACTGAGGGCGGCGCGAGGATAATAGGAGCAACGGAAATGCCTTTCAAACAAGCTTGCGAGCAGTTTTTCACGCAAAAAGCACCAAAGCCTTTTGCTCCTGTGCCTTGCCTTGATGAAAAAGAGCGCAATGCTCTTTTAAAAAAGAGTAAAAAACACCTTCAAAGTGCCGTTAAAAAATCTGCCCTTTACCTTGAAGAGCTTAAAAAAGAACTTGAAATTTTAAGCGTGCTTTTGCCAAGGGATTATGACTTTGATAAGCTTGATTTTAAAGCACTTGAAAAATCAAAAGAAAGACTTAAAAAACTGCATAGGCGTTTTGAAAAAAGTGTGATTTTCACCGAGGTGCTTGATGTAACTTATTCTCAAAATAATTGTGAAATAGTAAGGATTGAATGTGAGTTATGTAAAAATGAGGTTGAGGAGAAAAGACAGCTTGTAAAATGGCTTTCAGCTATGGCAAATTGGTTTATAGAAGTGGGTGAGTATATCTACACACAAGATGAACGCATCAGCAAACATATAAAGGAATGGCAATGCTAAAAACAGACAATTTTGACAAAAATTTACACTCAATGGGTGGCTTGGCGTATGCAGAGCTAGTTAAAGAGCTTAAAAAGCTTAAAAAATTAGATTATGAGTATGAATTTGACAGAATGGATACCCTAAACACCAATATCATCGATAAAAAAAGTGGCAAAAAAATGTATGAAAAGCCTTTCGATGAGCTTTCAAAAGCACTTGAACCTTTTAAAAAAGAGTATCAAAGGTATCCTTGTGTCTTTTTTTACGGCATAGGCAATGGAATTTTATACAAAACCTTACTGCAAAATCAAAACCATAAGCGTTTGGTGATTTTTGAAAAAAGCGTTGAGCTGATTTATATGGCTTTAAATCTCATTGATTTTAGCAAAGAACTCACACAAGGACGCTTTATTATCGTTTGGACGAAAGATTGGACGACAAGTAAGGCAACTAGGCTATTGAGTTTAGACGGCTTGTCTATGTTTTTCAGGCTTTATACCCTGCATATTCATAGTAATTATTATGAAAAAGATTTAGACACTATCAAAAAAATCAACGACATTAACTTAAATACTATGCGTTCAATGACTCTTCACAGGGGCAATGACCCAAAAGATGCTTTAATGGGTATGGAATATTATATGATAAATTTACCCAAAATGCTCACTCACCCAAGCCTAAGCGAACTCGTTAAAAAAAGAAAGAAAAAAACCAAATACGCCATACTTGTAGCCACAGGACCAAGTCTTATAAAACAGCTGCCCTTGCTCAAAAAATACGAAAAAAAAGCCACTATATTTTGTGCGGATAGTGCTTATACTATTTTACATAATCACGGCGTAAAGCCTGATTATGTATTAAGCCTAGAAAGGCATTATGAGACTTCAAAATTGTTTAATTATTATTTTGAAGAAGAGTATGATAAGGACATTGTTTTTGTTGTGTATGGGCTTACCTACCCTGATACCATTAAATATTTGGAAAAAAACAATAGAACTTATGTTATCACTCAAAGATTTTTATCTTTTGGGCGGTATTTGGGCTTTAAAAAATGTGGCTTTATAGGCGGTGGAATGAGTGTGTCTAATATGGCTTATGAATTTGCCAATTTTTTACTAGGCTATAAGCATTTAATCCTCATAGGGCAGGATTTAGCCTACTCTAATGAGGGTAAATCCCACCCTGAGGAGTATATGTATGCCATTAACGAAGAGGTGGATTTAAACAAGGCTAATAATTTACCAAAACTAAAAGCTTATGGAGGCAAGGGCGAGGTGTATTCACAAACAACTTGGGTTTTATTTAAGGAATTTTTTGAAAAATACATACTCGATAATCACAAACACACCAAAACCTACAACTGCACTGAGGGCGGTGCGAGGATAGAAGGGGCAATAGAAAAGCCCTTTAAGCAAATGTGCGAACAATTTTTAGCCAAAGAACCAGACAAAAAGCCTTTTGCAAAGCTTAAAAAACCACCACGCAAAGAAAGCAATGAAGATATGCTGCGTGCTTATGGGCTGATTAAAAAGGGGCAAAGGCTTACTGCACGCTTTATCAAAGAGTGCAAAAAGGTGCAAAAACAGCTTGACAGCCTCATTCACGGTAAACAGCAATACACGCTCATTCAAATCAACGAAAGCATAGACAAGCTTAAAAAGAGGATTGAACACCCAAAGTCCTTATTTTGCAATGAAATTTTAGGACCATCATTTAACCAGCAAGAAGCCGCCCTTGCTCCTTTATACTCGCAAGGCTTTGAAAACGAAAGCGAAAGACAAAACAAGCTTTTAATGTGGCTATACTCGCACGAAGCTTGGGTGGAGGAGCTTATTGACTTGCTTGAAGTGTTAGAAGAAAGCGTTAAAATTCACATTGTGCCTTTAAGAGAGGAGTTGGAGCGAAGAAAGCTCCTATAAGCTATTTTAAAATGCGAGGCAAGGTTATGCCCCTTTGGGCTTGATACTTGCCTTTTTTATCCGCATAAGTGGTATCACAGGCACTATCGCCTTGCAAAAACAGCACCTGTGCTATGCCCTCATTTGCATAAATTTTAGCAGGTAGTGGTGTGGTGTTTGAAATTTCTATGGTGATATGCCCCTCAAAACCCGGCTCAAAGGGCGTTACATTGACTATTATCCCGCATCTTGCATAGGTGCTTTTTCCCAAACAAATAGCTAAAACATCATCTGGCATCTTAAAATACTCCACCGTTCTTGCCAAAGCAAAGGAATTTGCAGGGACTATACACACATCGCCAATGAAATCAACGACATTTTCAGGGACGAAATTTTTAGGATCAACCACAGTAGCATTGACATTGGTAAAGATTTTAAACTCCCTACCCACGCGTATATCATAACCATAGCTTGACAAACCATAGCTAACAACACCTTTGCCTATATTTGCCTCGCAAAATGGCTCTATCATTTGGTGCTTTATCGCCATTTGTCTTATCCAATTATCCGCCTTTAAGCCCATATCCTGCCTTTAAATTTTTCTTGTGATTATAGCAAAAAAACGATTTTTATCAAAATGTGCTTTATAAGCCTTATCATCTGCATTTTTGGGACTTAAAATACTTTTAGAGCATTTGTGCTGATTTTACCTTACAAATTTTTAAGCTAATGCCCCCCCCCAGTTCCTCAAAATGATACTTTAAATCCTCACTCACATAGCTAATGCTCTTTTCTTT
>CAZSMF010000018.1:0-28496 GCA_964607975.1 uncultured Campylobacter sp.
TTGTGTAGAGTAAATTTTGCGTAAAAATGTCTTGCGATTGTAAAAAATTTAAAGCAAGTGGGCTTAAAGCGATGAATTTTTTCACTCCTTTATCAAAGGGGTTTAAGGCTTTTCTTTTTGCATTGAAACGCTGAATTAGTCCCATTCTATGCATATCTACAAAAATATTTTTTCTTAAAGAATCTTGTGTGCAGCGTCCAATTTTTAAGGCAATATTGTTTGTAAGTTTGGCATACCTTTCCTCGCCACTTGCATTAAAAGGTCTTTTGCTTAAATCCGTTGTGCGAATTTGAAGCAAATCTTGCCCACAAATCTTATGAATTTCTTGCAAGATAACTTTTATTTCATATTGAGTATAGCGATTATGTTGTGAGATTTGCACTCCTCTATAATTATCACTTTGTATTCTTTTAACCAAAAATTTTAAGCATTCTTTGCTAGGGTCAATGTTTAAAATATCCTCTAAAATTTGTCTCATTTTTTCTCCACAATGTCTAATCTAGAATCTACATATTCTTTATTTAGCTCACAGCCTATAAAATTTCTTTTAAGCTCACTAGCTACAAGGCTAGTTACTCCGCTTCCGCTAAACAAATCAAGTATCAAGTCATTTTCCTTACTTGAAGCTTTTATCATTCGTTCTATCATCTCTTTTGGCTTTGGTGTTGGGTGGCTAGGAGCTACTACTTTGCCATTTATTTTGTTTTTGTGCCGTGAGCTTACTATTTCCCATACATCAGGGCAGAGTTTGCCATTTTTATTTGGATACCACCTTTTGCCATTTTTTAAAATACCCTTTTTTTCGGCGTGTTCTATGCGTTTTTGAGATTCATAAGGGATTCTAATTTCTTCGCAATCAAAATAATAGTTTTTAGAATCCATTGTATAAAATAAAATACTCTCTTGTGCGTTGTTATATCGTCTTTTGTGTGCCGAAAATCCGTCTTTTTTATACCAACAAATCAAATTTTGAAAACTTGCCTTTCCTTGCAGATAGTGCAAAAACAAAGCACAATGATAAGGCGTGTTAAAAATATAAAAAGAGCCTGTTTTTTTCATCTTTGAAAGCATTAAATCAATCCACTTAAAGCTAAAATCTAAAAAATCATCTTCATTTTTAAAGCAATCCCAATTTGCTTTTTTTAGATTATAAGGCGGGTCGATTATTGCTAAATCTATGCAAGAATCGGGGAGCTTTTTTAAAAAGGCAAAAACGCTTTCTATATAAATTTTATTTAGGCAAAGAGCTTCGTGCATCCTAATTTTTCCTCTATCACGCTTTTGTAAGCCTCGTAAATTTCATAGCCTATAAAGTGCCTGTTTAACTCTTTGGCGACTTTAAGCGTTGTCCCGCTCCCAGCAAAAGGGTCTAACACAATATCATCTACAAAAGAAAAAAGCTTAATAAGCCTATAAGGAATGGCTTCTGGCATAATTGCAGAGTGCTTCCCAAAGGCTAAATCGCTTTTATTTGGTGCAGGAATGTCCCAAATTTGCTTGGTAAATTCTACCCACTCACTTTGCGTTAATTTGCTTTGCTCTTTTAAATGCTTGGCTATATCATTTTGTGGTTTGCCGTCTTTTACAAAAATACTAATGAATTCACAAGTATTTTGTGCGTAAAAATTGCGTGGGTAAGGGTAGCTTCCAAACATAAGCTTTTTGCTTGAATTTGTGCGATTCCAAATATACATATCGAGTAAAAAAAGCTTTGTGTGCGTTAAAATGCTGTGCTGAATATCACTTTGCAAATCAAAAATATGGCGGTTATAATGTGTGTTTAAGTCCTTTTTTAGCATAGGCATTAAGGGGACATTTATGCAAAGCTTACCATTTGGCTTTAAAACTCTCTCGCATTCGCTCCATACCTTTAAAAGTCCCTTAATATAGTCTTTATATGAATTTATAGCCCCCAAATCGTCCTTTTTAGGGCTTGAATGTGCCTTGCTTTGATAGCCATTTTTGGAATAATCTTTGATGTTAAAATAAGGCGGTGAAGTGATGATTAAATCGACACTTAAATCAGCCACTTCGCTCATATTTAAACTTGATTTATAAAAGACAATATCTTTTTGCATTTTAAACTAAACTCCTAACTAATTTTAACATTAAATCGTTAAAAATTTAGCCATATCCTGCCATTTTGTGATTTTCTTGTGGATTTTTGCACTAAAAATTGTGTTTGTCAAGGGGGGTTTAAAACGCAAATTTCAAATCCCCAAACACTAAAATATCACGCCAACTCACCTCCTATCAAAAGCCCTTCCTTTTGCGTCATCAAAATCAACAGCACTTCCTGCGTAGCTTTGCGTTCTTTTCATATCAGCTTCCACCCAAGCGATTTTATTTCTCGCACTCTTAAACGCCGCATCGCCCATAAAAAGATAAAAAGGCGGATTTTTCTGCCGCGAGATTTCATAAATCACTGGGGCGAATTTTTGCGGATTCCCAGCCTGTTTGCCATTGAAATTTTTCGCATTTTGCAAATTTATTTCTCTTTTAGCGTCATAATCGGCGATTTTTCCCTCACTAAATTTAAGGCTAGTCCCCAAAAATTCAGTCCTAAACCCCGCTGGCATCACATTTATGGTAGCGATTCCAAAATCCCTTAAATCCACATTCAAACTCTCACTCAAAGCCGACAAGGTAAATTTACTCATCGAGTAAGCCCCACTCGCACTAGGCACACGAAATCCCGCAATAGAACTTAAATTAAAAATCCTCGCCCTTATATTTTCCTCGCTTCCGCTTTCGTTTTTGCATTGCTGTCTCATCATTTTAAGGGCATTTTGCACAATTAAAAAAGGAGCGAATAAATTCACCTCAAATTGTTCTCTCAACTCCTTTTCGCTAACTTCCTCCACAAAGCCTAAAAGCCCGTATCCAGCGTTATTTACGACATTATCAAGGCGTTTGAATTTTGCCTTGATTTTTTGCATATTTGCCTTAATTTGAGCGTCTAAATCCTTGTCAAATTTTAACTCTAAAAAGAGCATATTTTCGCTTTCCTTGCCGAATTTCTTTTCCAAATTTGCTATCTTGCGTGAGGTAAGTGCCACCCTGTCGCCCTTTGCGAGTAGATACTTTGCTAGTTCGTAGCCAAGCCCTCCACTTGCTCCTGTGATATACCAAGTTTGCAGCGATTCTGCCTTGCTTTTTGCCATTAGGGATTGGCTGTTAAGCGTTAAAGCACCGAGTGCTAAAAGGCTCGTTTTCTTAACGAATTCTCGCCGTTTTTTGTCCTGCGTAGTCATTGTCTTTCCTTTTGAATTTTTGCATAGTATAAAGCATTACAGCTAGTGTTTGTCAAGGGGATTTTTAAAAAATGCAAAAATTGTTGCAAAATATGCGGTGTAAAAATGTAAATTTAATAACCTCAAATGCCAATTTTACTAGAATTTAAGCCTTTGTATTTAAAGTCCTTGAATAATACACAAAAAGATTTGCCCCGCCTTTAAAGGCAAATGCCTTTGAAAACGAAGCAGACATAAGGGCAAATTTCAAAAAATCCCGCCTTTGCATTTGCTGCCTTATTTATTAAACACAGGAAAATATGAATGCTCCCCGTAATCCTTGAATTTAAGGCTTTTAAGCTGCTCTAAATCCTCACTTGAAAGGGCAAAATCCACTTGTGAATTTTCTAAAATGTGTTTTGGATTGCTTGATTTTGGTAAGGGCAGAGTGCTGATTTCAAGGGCGTAGCGAATGCAAAGCTGAGGCACAGAGACGGCGTATTTTTTAGCCATATTTTGCAAACGCACATCTTTAAGCAATGCACCGTGTGCTATGGGCGAATAAGCCTCAATCAAAATATTTTCGCTCTTGCAAAAGTCAATGACTTCAAAATCTGTATTACCAATGTGCGTTAGAATTTGATTTACCGCTGGTTTTAGCTCACAATTTTGCAAAATATTTTTTAAATCTTTAATTTTAAAATTACTCACGCCAATGGAGCGAATTTTACCCGCTTTAAAAGCATCCTCCAATGCTTTATAAGCAGCAATATTGCCCTCAAAATAATCCCCACCCCTAAAATCACTCCAAGGCTGTGGGCTGTGAATCAGCATCAAATCAATATAGTCTAAATTTAGCTTTTTCAAACTCTCCTCAATGCTGTTTTTCGCACTCTCATAGTCTTTGTATTCAGCTTTTATCTTGCTTGTGATGTAAAAATCCTCCCTTTTAAAGCCCTTTTGCAAAGCCTCATTTATCGCCACTCCCAAACCCTCTTCGTTAGCATAGCTTTGTGCGCTATCAAAATGGCGGTAGCCTATTTTTATAGCCTCACTTACCACAAAAGGCGTTTTTTCATTTTCAACACGCCAAAGTCCAAGCCCAAGTTTTGGAATTTTTAAACCATTATTTAGGCTATAAAACTCGCCCAAAATCTTACTCATATTTGCCTCCTTTGATTTTGTATTACTACAAGCTGGTAACATCAGTGCTAGTGCGGCAAAAGTGCCAAATTTAATGAAAGCTCTGCGATTAGTCATTTTTGCTCCTTTGAAAATTTTTGTATAGTATAAAGCATTACAGCTAGTGTTTGTCAAGGGAGATTTTTAAAAAATGCAAATTTTTGCGTGAATTTGCATTTTTAGCACCCCCTCACACTCCTTTGGCGTTAATATAAATGCTGTATAATTTATCTTTGATTGAGGAGAAAAATGATGAAAATTTTAATTTATCTGCTTGTGCTTTGTTTATTTGCCTTACTTTCTTTTGTTTTAAGAGCTAGACTTAAAGCAAAAGCTGTGCCGTTTTTTGTTTTTTTGTGCGTTTTAGGCGTAGTTGGCGTGGTGTTTTATGAGCTAAATTTAAAGAGCAAGGAAAGGCAATATGAAAAGCTTTTACTCGCCTTTTCAAACTCCAAAGAGCTGATTTGCAAAGAAAATGTCGTTACGAAAGATAAATTTAATTATGATTACGGCACGAAAAGCTTTATCATCAAAGATAAAAGCGTTAAATTGCTTATTTTTAACATAAAAGAATGTGTTTTAAATGATGAGTGAAATCCTTACAAAGCTTGATTTAAACGGCTTTGTCGATGAATTTCTTGCCTTACTTGCAAGAGAAAAGCCCATTTTTTTACAAGGAGATAGCAAACTTCATTTCACACGCATTTGTGAGCTTGAAAAGCTTGAATTTAAGCCTCCCCAGCCTTGTGCGAATTTAAATAAAAATCTCATTCATTTAAGCAAACAAGGCGTTTTGCATTTGAGCGAGAGTTTTGAATTTATTAAAATTTTGCGATATTTTCGCTATCTTAAAGGGCTTAAATTTCAAAATAGCTTAAAAACTTGGCTTGATAAAATCATTATCCCAGACACTCTTTTAGAACTTTGCGAGTATTTTGACTTAAAGGGTGAGTTAAAAGACAGCCTTGATGAGAGGCTTTTGCGTTTAAATGAAGCAAGGAAAATCAAAAACGAGCAAATTCGAGCCGAATTTAAAAAACTCACCACAAATAAAGCCTTACAAGACTTTTTCATCGACACGCAAATTCATTTCATCAGCGGTTTAGAATGCTTACTTGTGCGTGGCGGACATAATATAAGGGCAAAGATTATCGCTAGAAGTAGTGGAGGGGGCTTTTATATCCTACCGCAAAGCGTTGAAAATTTGCAAGATGAATGCGAAAAAATAGACAATGAAAAAGAAAAAATTTATTATGAATACGCTCAAAAAATTTCACTCATTTTTCACAAGGAACTTGCCTTTTTAAAGTTTATTGACAAGGCTTTTGATACCTTTGATCATTATAGTGCCAGAGTGCAATTAGCCAAAAAAAAGGACTATGAATTTATACTTTGCGATAACAGCAAGGACATTGTGCTTAAAGACTTTGCTCATCCTGCCCTTAAAAACGCTAAAAGCGTGAGTTTGGAATTTAAAAAGCAGCTTTTGCTCATCACAGGTGTAAATGCTGGGGGCAAATCTATGCTTTTAAAGGGTATTTTAAGCGCGGCTTTTTTAGCTAAGCACTTGTTGCCGATGAAAATCAACGCAAATTCGAGTAAAATCGGCTCGTTTAAAGACATAGATGCCATTATTGAGGACCCGCAAAATGTCAAAAACGACATTTCTACTTTTGCGGGTAGAATGCTTGCCTTTTCAAGGCTGATGAATGAGAGGAATTTGCTTTTGGGTATTGATGAAATAGAGCTTGGCACGGATTTTGAGGAAGCGGCAAGTCTTTACACCGTGCTGGTTCAAAGCCTTATGGATAAGGGGCTTAAAATCATCATCACCACGCATCACAAACGCCTTGCAATGCTTTTGGCTAAAAACGAGCAAGTAGAACTCATCGCCGCCTTGTTTGATGAGGAAAACTCTCGCCCAAGATATGAGTTTTTAAAAGGCACACTTGGCAAGTCTTATGCCTTTGAAACGGCACTTCGCTACGGCATTAGTGCGAATTTAATCACACAAGCAAAGCAAATTTA
This sequence comes from uncultured Campylobacter sp., assembly GCA_964607975.1. Taxonomy (GTDB): domain Bacteria; phylum Campylobacterota; class Campylobacteria; order Campylobacterales; family Campylobacteraceae; genus Campylobacter_D. The sequence goes on from CAZSMF010000018.1 coordinate 6,444, forward strand.
TGGGGAAAATAAACAAAATTTAGAGGAATTAGTCGGTAAAAACATTGATTTGGAGTTGCAGTTAAGGCAAAAGCTTAAAATTACAGCTCAAAAAGAGCAAAAAGCCCAAGATATTTTAAACGCTCTTAAAAATCAAAAAGAACGCAATGACGAGGAGCTTAAAAAACTCATTTCAAGCCTTGAATTTGCGTATCATCAAGCCATTAAAGAAGCCAAACAAAGCCTTCATTTTAAAGACATTAAAGAAAAGCAAAGGAGTATAAACAAAGCCAATGAGCTTAAAAAAAGCATTATAACGCCGCAATTTAGCCAAGATGAAACGCTTAAAATAGGCGATTTTGTCAAATACAACAGCATAAAAGGGCAGATTTTAAGCCTAAACAAAAAAGAAGCCATAGTGCAAAGCGAGGGTTTAACGCTTCGCGTGGCTTTAAATTTGCTAAAAAAGGACTTTGAGCCTGTGAATGTGGCTCAAAAAAGCGATGTTATTTTGCAAAGTAAGCAAAATGCGAGTTTGAGCCTTGATTTACACGGATTAAGAAGCGAGGAAGCCATAGAGGAGCTTGATAAGTTTATTTCAGATGCTTTGATTGCGGGTTTTGATGAGGTTGTGGTGTATCACGGCATAGGCACAGGCAAACTTGCTTATGCGGTAAAGCAGTTTTTACAGGCTCACAAAAGCATAAAAAGCTTTGAGGACGCTCCTGCTCATCAGGGTGGATTTGGGGCAAAAATCATTAAGCTTTAATCTTACTCAAAGCCTTTTCAAGTAAAATTGTCGCCCCGTCTTTTTGGGCTAGATTTTGCAATTTACTTGAAATTTGCTCTACATTTAAGGCAAAAAGCGAATGCAAAAGCTGTTTCTCGCCGTGTTTTAGCTCATTTTGGGTAAAAATTTGGCACAAGGCTTTATCAAGGAGGAATTTGGCGTTAAAATACTGGTGATTTTTAGCCGCATAAGGATAAGGGATAAACACGGCTGGTAGGGCGTTAGCACAGAGTTCAAAAAGCGTGCTTGCCCCAGAGCGAGAAAGGGCTATGTCGGCTTTTTTCATCTTTTGTTCTAATTTATCACTAAAAGCGAAGCAATCAGCCTTTATGCCCGATTTATCATAAAATTCTAAACATTTTTGCAAATCTTTATCCCCGCATTGATGAATGATATTTATGCCCTTTTGTGCTAATTTTGGGGCAAGTTTTAAGGCAAGTTCGTTGATAAAATTTGCTCCTTGTGAGCCGCCTAAAAAGATGATAGTTTGGAATTTGGTGCGAATTCTAGCCTCGTTAAAAAATTTATCATTTACAGGGTAGGGGGTAAATTCTTTATTAAATGAACTATAAAATCCCTTTGCAAATGGTTTTAGCACTGAATTTAAACTTCCGCTTTTTGAATTTTGCTCGTGGATAAATAAGGCTTTTTGCGATAAAATCGCCCCAAAACTAGCCGCAGCCGCTGAATACCCGCCCACGCTAAATACAGCCCTAACTTCCTCTTTTTTAAGAATTTGTCTTGCTTTAAGGCTTAATGCAAGGATAGAAAATAAAGATTTTATTTTCGCAAAGCCCTTTTTGTCGACTACACCGCTACTTGCAAGAAAGTATTTTTGCTTGAAATTATGCTCATTTTCAAACCATTTTTTATCCTGTCCGGATTCAGAGCCTATGTAAATACACTCTAAATTCAGCTTCAAAGCTGCTTCAAGTAAGCATTTAGCTATGTTTAAATGCCCCCCTGTGCCGCCACCCGTAATTGCTATTTTCATAAACGCACCTTTTTAGAAATCATCAAAACATAGCCCAAGCCTATGCAAATCGCCCACATAGAGCTTCCGCCGTAGCTTAAAAGCGGCACAGCCACGCCTTTAAGCGGTGTGAGAGAGATAATGCCAAAGGCGTTCATAAAAAAGGAAAAAAGCAAGAGCAGGGCAATGCCCGAGCAAAAGATAAAATGCACCTTGTTTTCGCAGCGTCCGGCTATTTTAAAAATCCGCATTATGAGGTATAAATACAAGGCACAAACCACGCCAAGCCCTAAAAGTCCTATCTCTTCTGTTATGCCTGAAAGCACAAAGTCCGTATGCACCTCACTTAAAAAGCCTAATTTAAAAACCCCAAGCCCCAAACCCTCGCCGAAAAAGCCTCCGTGTGCTATGGCGTTGAGTGAGTGTGAGATTTGATAAGGCTCGTCATTAGTGCTTACTTTTAAAGCAGAGGCTAACCACTCGGGGAAAAATGGCAAAAAGGCATCTTGTATATTTCCCCACCAATTTGTGATGCGTTGAATTCGCCTTTCGTTGCTAAAAATCACCAAAATTCCTATCATCGTGGCTATCATCAAGGCAAAGGCAAAGAGTCTTTTACTCGCTCCTGCGAAAAAGGCGAGGGCAAGGACGAGGAAAATGCTAATAACACTTTGTCCTAAATCATTTTGGGTAAGGTAAATGTAGCCTATGATTATGGCTGAGGCTATGGAATAGGGCAGCAAAATCATAAATTCGCTTTTAATCGCCTTTTTACCCTCATCAATACGCCTTGTATAAGACCAAGCTAGAAAATAAATCAGCCCAATTTTGAAAAATTCAACAGGTGAGATAGAAACCGCTCCAAGCCTTATCCACCGCTTTGCTCCCCCGCTTGTCGTGGCTAAATTTTCGGGCAAAAAAGGCAAAATGATAATGGCGACAAAGGAGCTTAAAAGTAAAATTATCATCAAATAATGAAACACAGGCTTGTCAGCATCAAGCTGGGAAAGTAAAAACATAATGAGTATGCCGCTTATCCCAAAGCAAAGTTGGCGGATAAAAAAGTGGAATTCGCCGTAGTTAAAATACAGCACAGCAAAGGCACTCAGTGAGTAGGAAAACACTATGCCTATGGTGATGAGAATGCAAGTTATGTAAAATAAATTTTTATCCGCAAGCAAAATCAATCCTAAATTTTTTAGCTATTGTAGTAAAATTTGACTTAAAGCCTCGTTAGAAATTTAATTTTCTTTCATTTTTATGTAATAAATGTCGTTTTGAGATGAAAATTCAAGCATTTTGTTTTTTAAATTTGCCAAGTTGATTTAAATTTGATTAAAAATTTGTATTTAAGGGGTTATGGAGCAAAAAGCTTTGCTCCATAAGGGCTTACATCATACCGCCCATTCCTCCCATTCCACCCATACCGCTCATATCAGGCATAGCTGGTTTTTCCTCTTTAATGTCGCTAATAGTAGCTTCTGTGGTTAGGAGCATACTTGCTACGCTAACGGCGTTTTGCAAGGCTATGCGTTCGACTTTTACAGGATCTACTATACCAGCTTTAAGCATATCGACATATTCGCCTTTTGCAGCGTCAAAGCCGTGATGTTCGCCTTTGTTTGTTTCGACTGAATTAACGACAACACCAGCATCAAAACCAGCATTTTCAGCAATTTGTCTTAAAGGTGCTTTCAAAGCCCTTTCAACTATGGCTGCACCTATGGCTTCATCGCCTTCGAGTTTGAGTTTAACTTTGGCTTTTGCCTTGATAAGTGCTGCACCACCGCCGATGACAATGCCTTCCTCAACAGCTGCTTTTGTGGCACTTAAAGCATCATCAACGCGGTCTTTTTTCTCTTTCATTTCTGTTTCAGTGGCTGCACCGACTTTGATTAAAGCGACTCCACCGCTTAATTTAGCAAGTCTTTCTTGCAATTTTTCTTTATCATAATCGCTTGTCGTTTCGGCAATTTGTGCTTTAATTTGCGTAATTCTTGCGTCAATTGCCTTTTTATCACCCGCACCATTGACTATGGTGGTGTTATCTTTGTCTATGATAATGCTTGAAGCCTGTCCTAAATCTTGGATATTAGCGCTTTCAAGCGTTCTGCCAAGCTCCTCTGAAATCACCTCGCCACCTGTTAAAATGGCTATATCTTCAAGCATAGCCTTTCGTCTATCGCCAAAGCCCGGTGCTTTCACTGCTGAGATATTTAAAACGCCGCGAAGTTTATTGACAACCAAGGTCGCCAAAGCCTCGCCCTCAATGTCCTCAGCGATGATGAGTAAAGGTTTGCCGGTTTTTTGAACTTGCTCTAAAATTGGCAATAAATCCTTTAAATTTGTGATTTTTTTATCGAAAAGCAAAATGTAAGGTGAGGAAAGTTCAGCTGTCATTTTTTCAGCATTAGTGATGAAATAAGGGCTTAAATAGCCTCTGTCAAACTGCATACCCTCAACAACGCTTAATTCATCATTGATTGACTTTGCTTCTTCAACGGTAATAACGCCGTCTTTGCCGACTTTTTCCATAGCATCGGCGATGAGATTGCCGATTTTTTCGTCTGAATTTGCTGATATAGTCGCTACTTGGGCGATTTCTTTTTTGTCTTTTACCGCACGAGCAAGGCTTTTAAGCTCTGCGATGATAGCTTCACAAGCCTTATCCATACCTCTTTTAACTTCGATAGGATTAGCCCCTGCTGTGATATTGCGTAAGCCCTCTTTGAAAATAGCGTGTGCTAAAATAGTCGCCGTTGTCGTGCCGTCTCCTGCTTGGTCTGCTGTTTTACTTGCTACCTCGCGAACGAGTGCTGCACCCATATTTTCGAGATTGTCTTTAAGCTCGATTTCCTTTGCTACGCTTACGCCGTCTTTGGTAATGCTTGGTGCGCCAAAGCTTTTTTGTATAAGCACATTACGCCCACGCGGTCCCATTGTAACCTTTACAGCGTCATTAAGTTTTCTCACGCCCTCATAAAGTTTGTTTCTTGCTTCGTCTGAAAAAATAATTTCTTTTGCCATTGTTTATCCTTTCTTATTTTACTATACCTAAAATGTCTTCTGTGTTTAAAACTAGAAATTCATCATTTCCTAGTTTCACCTCTGTGCCGCCATATTTACCAAACAAAACTTTATCGCCGTTTTTAATGTCGCTTACTTCTTTGCTGACGGCGATAACCTCTGCCATTAAAGGTTTTTCCTTTGCGTTGTCTGGTATGATAATCCCAGAAGCCGTTGTGCTAGTCTCTTCAACGCGTTTAACCAAAACGCGTTTTCCTAGGGGTTGAAAATTCATTTTGTTATCCTTTCTTTGCTATGATTACTCTTTTGGAATTGAGTCAGCTGTAATGATAACAAAAAAAAAGAATTTTGTCAATACCTTGACAAAAAATTTTCATAAAAGTTGAGTTAATACGACTAAACTTTTATGAAATTTTTTAGTAAAGGATATGGTATGAAGAAGATACTTTATGCACTTGTCGCCTTAATCCTCGTGCTTTTGGTGGCTGTTTATGTTGTTTTATTCACATCATTTGGGAATAAAATCGTTGCCGGTATCATCGAGGATAAGGCAAAAGAAGCTGGTTTAGAACTTAATGTCTCTAAATTTGTGCTTCGCTTTTCAAGCCTTGATATAGAAGTTGATGTGGCGAATATGCTTAATGCCAAAGTTGAGGGGAATTTAAGCCTCTTTAAGCTCGGCTTTGACATTGACTATCTTTTAGCCTTAAACAAAGACTATATCAAGTCTTTAAATTTAAACCTTAATCAAAATTTAAGCTTTGGCGGTAAGATTGCAGGTAGGGCGAGTGATTTTAAGGCGGACGGACGAGGCTATTTATTTGGCTCAAATGTAACGCTTGATGCTCACATTGTTGATTATGCTCCGCTTGGATTAAAGCTCAGTGCAAACGGCATAAAGCTTGAAGAATTGCTCGATTTACTCTCCCAACCTCGTTATATCTTGGGCGTTTTAAATGTCAATGCTGACATTAGTGCCAAAGATTTAAAACCTGACGGAAAGGCACTCATAAACCTTTATACAAGTTCTATCAACTATAAGCTTTTGCAAAAAGATTTCAATCTTTCCTTGCCGAGCAAATCAGAGCTAACCGCCGATATAAATGCTCACATTAACGCAGATAATGTTGCTATCACCACAGATACGCGAAATTCGTATTTGAGTTTGCAAACGCAAAACACGCATTATAATCTTACTAGCGGCGTTTTAAGCAGTGATTTTCTTTTCAAAGTGCCTGATTTAAGCAAACTCAAAAGTCTTGTTGGCACAAATATCAAAGGGGCTTTGAATTTAGACGGCAATGCAAGTTTAACCGGAGCTAATCTTAACGAAGTCAATGCCAAGCTCGTTGGCAGCAATGTCAGTGCGATGAATTTGCCAAATATCAACCTCACTTTCAATGCCAAAGCACAGGGCGAAAATGATAAAATCAATTTTAAAGCCCTACTTAACAGCAATTTGCTTAAAATCACCCAGCTTGAAGGCTTTTACAAGATGAGTAATAGCGAAGTGAGCGTGCAAAGTGCATTAAGCGTTGATGATTTGAGTAAATTCAGCTCACTTGCTGGAACGCCAATAAAAGGCAGCGTTGGGGCTAATTTAAACGCTCACACCATAGGAGCTGAAATCAAAAAACTTCAAGCTGATGCCAATATAGCAGGTGGTTTAATCAAGGCTAGTTCAGACGGCAAAACGCTTGATTTTAACATAAAAGAGCTTGACATAGCCAAACTCCTCGTCCTTGCCGCACAACCAGCTTATGCAAGTGGTGCGATAAATGCTGATGCCCATTTAAGCAGCGTTGATATGACGAATTTAAACGGCACTTTTGAAGCAAAAGCCTCTGGTGTGCTTAATCAAAGCACTTTAAGCAAATTGCTTGAAAAGAAATTCCCGCCAAATTCAAAATACAATTTCAAACTCGCAGGTGATATAAAAAGCTCTGTGGTGAATTTTGTCGCTGAGGCTAAAACGGATTTTGTGAATTTAAACAATCTCAAAGGCAGCTTTGACATTAAAAATTCTAAAATGCAGTCAAATTTTGTCATTGATGCCTTTGATTTTTCAAAGCTTAATTGGTTAGCCGAGCGTAAATTAAGCGGCAAGGCTGTGTTTAATGGCAGTGCAAATTTAGATAATAGCGGCTTGAATGCGAAAATCACAAGCGATGACATTTTCAAAGGCAAGTTAAACGCCACCTTTGTGAACAATGTCCTTGATGCGAATTTAAATCAAGTGGATTTATCAACCCTAATGAAAGGCGTGGATTTGCCTGATTATTACGATGTAAAAACAAGCGTTAAGGCAAATTATAATCTTAATACTTCAAGCGGTGTTGTTAATGCGAGTTTAAATAATGGCAAACTTAAAAATGTGGGCGTGATTAAGACTTTAACGACTTTAACCAAGAGCGATTTTACCAAAGATGCCTTTTCAGAGGGAAATTTAGACGCCAAGCTTAATCCAAATTCAATCAACTTGAATTTGAATTTAAAATCCCCACGCGTTGTCATCACTGCGGATAAGGGTTTGATTAACACGCAAAATAAGGCTTTAAATATCCCGCTCGTGCTAAATATCGGCAAAGAAAACTACACAGGCTCGATTAAAGGCACGACAGACAGTCCAAAACCAGACTTTAACATAGTAGGCAACTTGCTTAACAATTCAAAAGTCAAAGAACAAACCAAGAAGCTTCAAGAAAAGGGACAAAAAGAACTTAACAAGTTTTTAGATAAACTTTTCTAAACGAGCAGCAAAGTCAAATTTCGCATTTGGCTTTGCTTTTTTCACCTTTTTATAAATAATGAAAGATAAATTTCACTCAAAAAGTGTATAATACTCAAAATACTTTACGGAGGAAGGCAATGCTAACTATTTATAAAAAGGCTGATAATGGCTTGGTGCAAAGAATCAATTTTGACACCGAAAATGACGCTTTACCTCAAAAAATTCTATGGGTTGATTTGCTGCACCCAACACTAAATGAAATCAACTATATCGCAAAGCACTATAATTTAGACATACCCGATAAAGAGGAGCGTGAGGAGATAGAACAAAGCTCTCGTTATTGGGAGGACAATGCCACAGTTACGATAAACGCACATTTTTTAGTCCCCACAGCAAGTGAGCATTTTGTGGAGTTAAGCAATCAAACCGTTACTTTTATGACAGCTAAGCAGACTTTATTTACCTTGCGTTATAATGATTTTAGCATTTTTACTGAAATTCAGGCTCGAATTTTAGCTAGTCCAAAGAATTTTGAGGACGGCTTTGATATTATCGATAAAATTTTTGAAGTGCGTGTGGAAAAGGACGCTGACATTTTAGAGTGGATAGATAAGGAAGCAAGAAAGCTGCGAACTGAGGTTTTAGCAGAAAAAGAGGAATTTGTCTATGATAAAATGCTTAAAGATTTTTCGAGTTTGCAAGAATTAAATATGCGTGTGAGGGATTCGCTTTTTGACAAAAGACGGGCGATGACTTCGCTTTTAAAGAGCGATAAAATCGACAAGGACACCAAGCAGAATTTAACCATAGTCCTCAAAGACTTGAATTCTTTGGTAGAATTTAATGTCTCACAGCTCAATGTGCTTGACAATATCCAAACCATACTCGCTAGTCAAATCAACATAGAGCAAAACAAGACGATTAAGCTTTTCACGGTTGCTACCGTGGCGATGATGCCTCCAACGCTCATTGGCACGATATACGGAATGAATTTTAGCTTTATGCCCGAGCTTCAATGGCATTACAGCTACCCCATAGTGCTTGTGGTAATGGTTGTATCCATTATTTTACCTGTGATTTTCTTTAAGAAAAAAGGGTGGCTGTGATTTAGGGCTTTTTGTAATTTGCCCTTTGCCAATCAAAACTATCATAAATTTGTAGAATTTTCTTTTCATCAAGCAAGGCTGAGTCAATGCGAGTGCCAACGAGGCGGCTTTGTTTGATTTCGTTGAGGGTAAAAGCTCCTTTTAAAGCTTCATCAAGGTGCTTTGCCCTTGTTTGTTTGATTAAAGCAAAATGATAATTGTTAAGTTCGGTGTGAAAGGTGATTTTAGGCTCAAATTTTAAAATTTCATAAAACTGCTTTTTTTCTTTATCAGGATACCAAACTTCAAAATGCAAATTTTTATTATAAATAAGCCAATGATCAGTCCCAGAATTTAAAAAATCGTCCATATCATACCAAGGGGATTTTTGTATGAAAATTTGGCTGTTTTTCACAAGCATATCCATTCGAGCAATCACAACCCTTTCATAAGGACTTTTTGCCAAATAAAAGCTTTTATAAAGCTTCTTTGCGTCATAAATATGATCACAGTCTATTTTAATGAGCCACTCATTTTGTGGAATTTTTGAAAGGGCGAAATTGTAGTAATTAAAAAGCTTATTCTCCTCACTCTGTGGATTTTGAATTTGCACTTTATGAGGGTATTTGGCGGGGATAAAGCTAGGATGCTTCGCACAAAATTCTAAAATAATTTCCTCGCTGCCGTCCGTGCAGTCATTATAAGCGATTACGCCTCGTTGAATGGCTGGTAATATGCTTTGCAAACAAGCTTTTAGGGTAATGGCTTCGTTACAAACACGAATGAAAGCCCAAGGATTAAGCGGGGATTTGGGATTTTTGGAGTTTTTGTCAAAGTCAAAATAGCCTTTGTGAGTTTTATAAGCCCCCCCCCCCCCCTGTTGCTATTTTTGCATTTTGAGCGATGAAATACTCGTTATCAATGCTGTTAATTTGTGCTAAAACTTTTTTGGGTAGGTGGCTATCAACTTGATTAAGCAAGATGATTTTATCCATTTTAATAGCGTCAAATAAAGCATTTCTCGCCCTTACACGCCATTTTGTCAAGGGGATAAAATTACACAAAAGCTGAAAAATGGCTTTAAAAAAGCGGTGTTTGCCTATTTTAGCGTAGTATTTAAGATGAGTAAGCATTGTTTTTCCTTTTACAATTTAAATTTTTCATTACTAGTTTCTAAAATTCAATAATATTTTCAAATTCTCCCAATTCTTTGGGCGGTATTGTGTTATTAGCGTCTATAAAGCCTTGTGCTTCTTGCTCGTAAGCTAGTGCAATCTTTTCAAACTCCTCTTTGTCCTTGCCTTTGAGTGCGGATTTGGTGATTTTTACCATAGATAAGGGGTTTATGGCTTTGTTGTTAAGATATAAACCAAAATGCAAATGTGCTCCCGTGCTTACTCCTGTTGAGCCTACATAAGCGATGACTTGTCCTTGTGAGACTTTTTGCCCCCTTTTGATTTTAGCAAAGCGACTTAAATGTGCGTAGAGGGTGCTATAACCTGAGCCGTGATTAACAATGACGGTTTTGCCATAGCCTGTTTTCGTGCCAACAAAGCTTACAACGCCACTGCCCGAGCTTTTTACAGGCGTTCCAGTAGGAGCTACATAATCCACGCCCAAGTGCGCTCTGTATTTTTTAAGTATGGGGTGGTAACGCGCTCTTGTAAAATACGAGCTTATGCGTGAGAATTTCACGGGTGTGGAGAGTAAAAAGCTTTCCATTTCTTTGCCATTTTTGTCAAAAAAGCTGTCTTTGTAGGCAAATACCTTGTAGGGCTTTTTATTTACCTCTATCATCGCCATTTTTAAGACTATGTCGCCAAATCTTTGCCCGAGCCTTTCTTTACGCTCATAAAGCAAAATCACCTCATCGCCCTTTTGCATAGCCCTAAAATCCACACTTCCTGCAAAGGCATTAAGCATAGCCCTTGCTGTGGGTGTGCTTCCTGTGGTTTTTTCTACATCTTGATAGGCTGAATTTTCAATCTTTAAGCGTAAAAGTCTGGTTTGCGTCTCATAAGAAATGGGAGTATAGCTTAAAACAAATTTGCCCGATAAGTCCTTGTAAATGTGAATTTGTAAATCAGAGCCACCAACGGGGATTAGAATTTGCTCGATTTCCTCGTTATCTTTCCATAAAATTTGATATTTTTGCCCCTCTTTTATCTCACTTGCTAATTCTTTATCGTGCGTGTCTAAATCCCAATATAAGTTCGTTGGCAGGGAATTATTTTCTAAAAATTTTAAAAAAAACTCGTTTCTAGCCCATTCTCTTTCCTCTATACTCACAGCAGCAAAGATTTGAGCCACTAAAAAGCAAAGCAAAAGTCCTTTTTTCATCATCTAAACCTTTAAAATTTGATAAATGTTTATTTTACTTTAATTTTCTTGCAAAATTGTAAGAAAAAGAGATTATAATTTAAATATTTTTTGGCAAGGAGAAAAATTGTTTAAAAAACTTTGTTTTTTTTGTGTTTTGGCGTTAAATTTGTGGGCTTTTGACTTTAATCCTATCCATTCTAGCATTGAGAAAATCGAGGGTAATTTTATTTTCATCAAAGATAATCCCAAAATTCAAGTTGGTGCGAGTGCTATCATCGTGCAGCAAATCAAAAATGCAAGTTCTATCATTTCAAGGGCGAGTGTAATAGGGCGAGAGCAAGATTTAATAAAACTTGAATTAAAGCCTTTTACTATGCTTGAACAAAGAGCCTTGCCAACGCTTGATGTCAAGGCAAAAGAGGGCGATGAAGTGATAGTGAATTTTTTGTATGATAGAATTTTACTCATCGCACCAAATAAGGCAAGTTATGATAGCGTGGTGCGAATTTATCCTGAGCTTTATTTTATGCACCCTGATATTTTGGGGGCAACTATGGTGCGAAGATTTAAATTAAGCCCGAAAAAAAAGGATTTTAAAACCTTTTGTTCGAATAATGCACTAGGCATTGTGGCTTTTGTGCTTGAAGATAGGGTGTCTTTTGTGGATTGTGAGGATTTTACCTTGCTTTTTGAAAAGCCTTTCAAAGCCAAAGTTACCAAGCCTCAAACGCCTTTTTATTCTAATATAAAAGAATACAAAAAAAATGTTTTTAATTTTGCCGAAAGCAAGGTGAAAGATTATTATCAATACTACAAAGAAATGATAAGGCAGGGCAAATGAAACGCGAATTTGAGAATTTTTTCAAAAAGCTTTTGGGCGAGGAGAATGCTTATTTTGACGAGCCACACAAAAGAGCATACAGCTATGATGCCACACGCAAGAGCTTTTTACCTGACGGAGTGCTTTTCCCACGCGATGAAAAGGACATAAGCGAAATTTTAAAATACTGCAACCAGCACAAAATCATCATCATTCCACGCGGTTCAGGCTCAGGCTTTACAGGTGGGGCATTAGCTGTAAATGGTGGGCTAGTGATGAGCTTTGAAAAGCATATGAATAAAATTTTAGAAATTGATTTGGAAAATTTAGTTGCCAGAGTCCAGCCCGGTGTCATCAATGCTAATTTGCAAAAAGAAGTGGCTAAATTTGGGCTTTTTTATCCGCCAGACCCGGCGAGTATGGATTATTCATCACTTGGGGGAAATGTCAGCGAAAATGCTGGGGGTATGAGAGCGGCAAAATATGGCATTACCAAAGACTATGTTATGGCTTTGCGTGCGGTTTTACCAAGCGGGGAAGTCATTCGTGCTGGAAAACGCACTATAAAAGATGTCGCAGGATACAATATAGCAGGGATTCTCATCGCTAGTGAAGGCTCGCTTGCGGTGATTAGCGAAATCACCTTAAAACTCATCGCCTTGCCAAAGCTTAAAAAAACAGCTATGGGCGTTTTTGATAGCGTTGAAAATGCTATGAATGCAGTGTATAAAAGCTTATCAAAAGGTGTAACGCCTGTTTCTATGGAGTTTTTAGACAGGCTTAGCATTCAGGCTGTGGAGCAAAAATTCGCCAAAGGCTTACCAAAGGACGCAGGGGCGATTTTAATCTGCGATGTTGATGGCAATATGAGCGAGGGCATAGAAGCAGATTTAGCCATACTCAAAGAAAACTTTTTATCGTGCGGAGCGCGTGAATTTAAGGTGGCAAAAGATGAGGTTGAGGCGGCTGATATTTGGTTTGCGAGGAGAAATTGCTCTCAAAGCATAAATATTTACGGCACTTTAAAACTCAACGAGGATATTACCGTGCCTCGTTCTAAACTTCCAGAGCTTTTACAAGGTATAGAAAAAATTGCTGATAAATACGGCTTTAAAGTGCCTTGTTTTGGGCATACAGGAGATGGCAATGTCCATACTAATGTAATGGTGCCGGATAAAAATGATGAAAAGCAAGTTAAAAAGGGACACGAAGCCATAACTGAAATCTTTAAACTCGCTGTAAATTTAGGCGGGACTTTAAGCGGAGAACACGGCATAGGCATTTCAAAAGCTCCTTTTATGCAACTTGCTTTTACTGAGGCGGAGATGAATTTGTTTCGTGCGATAAAAAGGGCTTTTGACCCAAATAATATTTTAAACCCTTTTAAAATGGGCTTATAGAAAGGATAGTTAATGTTAAAAAAGTGCTTGAAGTGGATTTTTCAAATCGGCAATGAACCGAGTAATTTTTGCAAAAATAAATTCATCATCATTTTTGGCTTGAAATTTTATCTTGCTAAAAAACAGGATAAAATGGCTTATTATGAGTATTTGGAAAATAATTTAAAGCAAGATAAAAGCGATTTTATAAAGCTTACAAATAAAGCTTATGTGAGACAGGGGGGGGGGGAATGATAATATTAAACTCCTTGCCTTTTATCTGCCTCAATTTCACACTATCGCTTTAAATGATGCAAATTTCGGTAAAGGCTTTACGGAGTGGAGCAATGTAACAAAGGCTATGCCTTTATTTTACGGGCATTATCAGCCGCATTTGCCCTATGATGTGGGTTTTTATGATTTAAGCCGTGATGATATTATGTATAGGCAGGTTGAACTTGCTAAAATGTATGGAATTTATGGCTTTTGCTTTCATTATTATTGGTTTTCAGGCAGGAGAGTGCTTGAAAAGCCCATATTTAACTATCTTAACAATAAAAATTTAAACTTACCCTTTTGTCTGTGCTGGGCGAATGAAAACTGGTCGAGGCTTTGGGACGGAGGCGATAAAAAGCTTATCATCAAACAAGAATTACAAGATAACGATGATGAGTGCTTTTTTGCCGATATTTTGCCCTTTTTTAAAGATGAGCGTTACATAAAGATAGACGAAAAGCCCGTTTTACTCATCTATAATTTAAAATTATTTGAAAAACAAAGGGCTTTACAATTCATACAAAAGCTTAAAAATTTAGCACAAAAAGAGGGCTTTGCGGGGCTTTACATTATAGGCGTAAAGTCTTTTGCTTTTGAAAAGCAGTTAGAATTTGGAGCGGACGCAAAGGCTGAATTTCCACCTCATAATATGCCAAATAAAAGTGATTTTATCATTCAGCCACGCTATGCAAACAAAAATGCCAAAGGAGGCTTCATTTTTGACATTGATAAATATGTTAAAGAGGCAAAATACATCAAAAATCAAGATGAAACGCTTTTTAAAGGCGTCTTTCCTAGTTGGGATAATACCGCAAGAAAGGCAAAATCGGATGCTGATGTGTATTTGTGTAGTGTAAATTCTTATAAAATTTGGCTTAAAAACTGCATTGCTTGGACGAGGGCAAATCACAAAAAAGACAGGCAATTTATCTTTATCAATGCGTGGAATGAATGGGGCGAGGGGGCGCATTTAGAGCCTTGTATGCGGTATGGTTATGCGTATTTACAGGCTACGAAAGAGGCTTTGCAGGACTTATAAAATCTCTCTTTGCCCCTTGACATCAGGTTCGCTCAAAACGCCCATTTGAGCGAGTTGTTCTATGATATTGGCTGCACGGTTATAGCCTATTTTAAGACGCCTTTGCAGGTAAGAAATGCTTGTTTTTCTATCCTCCAAAATCACAGCCTTTGCCTGTTCGAAAAGCTCATCCAAGCCCTCGCTATCAGTGTTTTCGCCCAAATTTGCATTGTTTTGTGGATTTGAGCCGTCTTTTAAGAAATTCTCGTCATATTCCACGCTTTGTTGTGCTTTTAAAAATTCAACGATTTTTTCTATCTCCATTTCACTTGCAAATGGAGCGTGCAAACGCACAAGATTACTCGTTCCGGGCGGGGTAAAAAGGCTATCGCCACGCCCAAGTAAGCTTTCTGCACCCTGAGCGTCTAAAATCACCTTTGAATCCACCCTCTGTCCTACCTTATACGCCAAGCGGCTCGGTAGATTGGCTTTTATCAAGCCCGTTACGACATCAACGCTTGGGCGTTGCGTGGCTACGATGAGATGAATTCCACTCGCCCTTGCCATTTGAGCCAAACGCCCTATGTAAAATTCGACATCCTTACCAGCCGTCATCATCAAATCCGCCAACTCATCGATAATCACAACGATGAAAGGCAAACCCTCCTCGCCAAGCTCTTTTGCCTTGTCATTGTAGTTTTCTATGTTTTTCGTGCGAGCCTCTGCCATTAGCTTGTAGCGGCGTTCCATTTCCGCAACCATATTTGAAAGGGCGATAATGGCTTTTTTAGGGTCTGTAATCACAGGCGTTAAGAGGTGTGGAATGTCATTGTAAATGCTAAATTCAAGCATTTTTGGGTCTATCATCATCAAACGCAAATTTTTTGGGCTATTGCGGTAAAGCAAACTTAACAGCATAGCGTTAATGCCCACACTTTTCCCACTGCCTGTCGTTCCGGCGATGAGTAGGTGAGGAAGCTTTTTAAGGTCGGTGATAAAGGCATTGCCGACTATGTCCTTTCCCAATGCTATGGTTAGAGGGCTTTTGGCGTTTTTAAACACCTCACTTTCTAAAATTTCGCGTAAATATATGGTTTGAATTTGCTCGTTTGGCACTTCAATGCCTACTACATCTTTGCCCGGAATGGGTGCTTGTATGCGTATGGAAGTGGCTCTAAGTGCCATAGCTAAGTCATCTTGCAAACTCATTATGCGGCTTACTTTCACATCAGCACTTGGGCGAAATTCAAAAGTCGTTACCACAGGTCCTGTGTAGGTGCTGATGACATCGCCGCCGATTTTAAAGCGGCGAAGTTTTTCGAGTAAGTCATAGATTTTTTTATCAATCTCTTGCTCGTTGATTTCTAGGTGTTGAGTGCTTGGCTGGACGAGAAAATCAAGGGCTGGAAGCGTAAAATCCTTTGGAGGCTCTAATCTGCCTTTTTCAAGGCTGTCAAGCAAGGCTGTATTATCGCTTAATTCGGTTTTTATGAGGGTTTTGCTTTCTATGACTTCCTCAACCTCCATAACCTCAGGCACAAAATCATCATCCATTTCTACCTGCACTGCCTTTTTTTCAGGCTCTTTTTCAATGACTTCAAAAGGCTTGTTCTCCTCTTTTAAAGCCACATTGATATGGCTGTGCTGCCTTTCATAGCTTGGTTTGTCTAAATTTTCAGCCTCTAAAACCGCCGTATTGTCCTTTGGCAAAAATTTAGCATTTACATAAGGCTTGATTTTAGGCTCTTTGACGCTTTGAAATTCGCTCTCGTCAAAGTCTGTGCTTGCCTTATCCATAAAATCCTCAATTTTTTTGATTTTAAGGCTTTCATTTTCTTGTGCCGTTGGGAAAAGCTGTGCGAACTGCTCGGCTAATTCCTCAGCTATTTCATCTGGTGTGCGTTTTAGCTCTTGCTTTTCTTTTGCTGGTGGCTCAAATTCCTCTTTTTCAGGGCTTAAAATAGGGCTTGGTTCTACATCTTTAAATTCTGCTTCTTTATACTCTTCTTTTTCTTCATATTCTTCTTGATATGCTTCCTCTTCTTTTGCTTCCTCTGCCCTTTGTGTGCTTAAATTCGCATTTTCTTTACCGCCGAAAAAGTCGCTAATATTTTGTCTGATTTTTTCATCAATGGCAGAAAAAATCTCCAAATTCACCCTTACACCAAAAACAAGCTCAATAAAGCGTGGAAATACAAGCACCAAAGAAAGAAGTAGGGCAAAGAGGCTTAAAAAGCCCGTGCCAAGTCGCCCAAAAACAAAGCCTATGATAGTATAAAGCACTTCGGGTATGTATCCAGCTTCCTTGCTTAAAATGGCAAAGAGGAGCATAAAGGCTACAAAGGCTATGCAAAGCCCTATAAATTCGCTTTTTTTGACATTATCAAAATTATAAGCTCTTTTGTAAAAGATGAAATTTAAAGGTAAAAGCACAAAGGGATAAAATTTTCCAAAATCGCCGAATAAAAAGGTATTCAACCCGCCAATGCTTGAACTCAAAAAGCCCAAAGAATCAGGCATAAAGGACACAAAGCACAAATAAAAAATGAAAAAAGTTGAAACGATAAAAATAAATTCTTTTTTGATACGAAGTCCTTTTTTTGCTTTTTAAAAAAGGCTATTATAGCTAAATAAAGCTAAAATTTCATTAACCTTTTGGCTCAAAATTTTTGCTTAAAAAATAAAAATTTAACTTTGCTCTTTTAAAATTTTCGTTTAAGAAAAAATTAAAATATTTTTTATTTGTCTATTTTTAGGGCTTTTTCTAGCTTTTTTAATCTTTTTTCAAGTTTAATGAATTTCTCCAAGCTATCCTCGCAGCATTTATCAATTTCTCTTGAATTGTTCTTTTCTTTGCTTTTAACAATGTGAGCGGGAATGCCCACAGCAGTGGAATTCTCAGGGACATCTTTAACGACAACGGCGTTTGAGCCGATTTTAGCGTTTTGTCCTATGGTGATATTGCCAAGCACCTTTGCCCCAGAGCCTATAATCACGCCTTTTTTGATGGTTGGATGTCGTTTAATGCCTTTTTGAAGGCTTATCCCGCCAAGTGTTACGCCTTGATAAATCAGCACATCATCTTCTATTATCGCAGTTTGCCCTATGACAACGCCGCTTGGGTGGTCGATAAATATGCGTCTGCCAAGCTTTGCGCCCGGGTGTAAATCCACGCCCGTTAGAAATTGTGAAATTCCGCTGATAATTCGGGCGAGTCTTTTGCATTTGCGTTCGTAAAAAAAGTGAGCAAAGCGGTAATTTACCACAGCCCACACACCCGGATAATTAAAAAACAGCTCCAAAACAGAATGATAAGCAGGATCTTGCAATCTTGGCTGCTTAAAATCCTCCCTAACAATAGCCCAAAAACTCATCACACATCCACACTTTTAAGGTAGCCATTATCGTTAAGAAAGAGGTAAAGTTCGCCTAGAATTTGCTTTTTTTGCTTTTCGTTGATGAGGGTTGAGTTTGAAATTTTTTCATTCACCGTGTCCATAATAGCACGCACATCATAGTCTAAATCGTCCAAAGTATCAAGTATGGATTGTGCTTCGATAATGTCTTTTATCTCATAATCTTTCTCATCAATGTAAATACTAGCTTCTGTGGGGTGCGTGAAAAGATTGTGCTTCATTCCAAGCACTTCTTGATAAGCCCCAACGAGAAAAAAGCCTAGAAAATAGTTTTCTTTGTCTAAATCAACATCGTGCAGGACGAGGGGATTATTTTTAGAATAGCTGATTTCTCCATCACTATCGCAGGTAATGTCCCAAATACTCGCACTTCGCGTAGGTTTTTTATCCAAATGTGTAAGAGGCATTATAGGAAAGCCTTGTTCTAAACCCCAAAAATCAGGTATGGACTGAAAGAGCGAGAAATTCACCAAATAGCGCTCTTGCACCTCATTTTGTATGGCGAAAAAATCAGCCGAATTTTGCGTATCGCCAAGCAGTAAAATCGCCTTTTTAATAACCAAATGCACTAAAATTTCAGCATTTGACCTGTCTTGTAAATCCACATAGCCCAAATCAAAGAGGGTTAAAATGCTTTCCATATGGTCTATGCTATCGTGCATATATTCTAGGGCATTGGCTGGTTTAATGCTTTTGTATAAATCGTATAATTCATCGATAAGCTCGGGATTTTTGTCCTTTAAAAAAAGCTTACTTTCGGTGTATTCTTGCGAAAAAAGCTCCAAAACAGGAGCGACAAGCACGGCGTGATGAGCGGCTATAAAGCGTCCGCTTTCGATGAAAATGTCTGGTTCTAAATCCTTTTTTTGTGCGGCTATGTTTTTGAGTATGAAAACCATATCATTGGCGTATTCGCTTAAAGTGTAGTTGCGACTTTGTTCGTTTTTAAACTGAGAGTATTCAACGGCTAAACCACCGCCTAAATTGATGGCTTTTAGGTTTTTAGCCCCCATTTTGCGAAGTTCTACATAAATATTACTTGCTTCGATGAGGGCTTTTTTTAGGGCGTGAATTTCAGTAATTTGCGAACCAAGATGAAAATGTATCATTGTGAAGTATTCGAGCAAATTATTATGTTTAAGCATTTGCATAGCCTCGATAAGTTCAGTAGAAGTTAGTCCAAATTTAGAATTTATCCCCCCGCTTTTTGCCCAAATTCCAACCCCAGCGGAGTGAAGCCTCACCCTTAAACCTATATTTGGCTTTGGTTTAAAACGCTGTTTAGCCGTGTCGATAATGCTTTCAAGCTCGTTTAAGCCCTCGATAGTTAAAGTGATATTATGCCCCATTTCCTTGGCGATAAAGCCCATATTGATGAGTTCTCTATCCTTAAAGCCATTAACCGTTATGGGAGCATTGTCGTTATTATAAGCCATAGCAAGAAGCAATTCAGCCTTTGAACCTGCTTCAAGTCCGTAATTATAAGCCTTGCCAAAATTCACAAGATTTTTGACAAAGCCCGGGTATTGATTAACTTTCAAAGGATAAACGGCGTTAAAATCGCCCTTGTAATTAAATTCTTTTTTCGCCTTTTCAAATTTGGTGTAAATGCGTTGAATTTGCTTTTGTATGAGATGAGGAAAACGCAAGAGCAAGGGACCTTTATAGCCGTCATTGCGTAGGGTTTTGACTATGTCGATGAGGGCGGGTTTTTTGCCAAAATTCACGCAGACTTTGCCATTTTTGATAGTGAAATTCTCACTGCCCCAAATGTCTATACCATAATCTTTCATAGCTCTTTCTCCAAGTCTTTAATTCTTATTTGTTTTTCTAGCTTGCTTTCTAAATCCTTATAAAACAAACTTTCATTTTTTGCCTCATTTTCGCCCATACATAAAAAAATCCTCGCCCCACTCAAATCAGCTAAATTCAAGTGTTTAGCAAGTTTTTTCGCCTCATAATTTAAATGCACTTGCTTTGTTTTTCTTAAAGTATTTGCAAGGCTTAATAAATCTTTAAGATAACGCTCATCAAGGGTGCAAAGATAAATTCCGCTTCGCTTTAAATCCTGTTTTTGCTGCGTTAAAATCGCCATTAAACGCTCTATACCCATAGCAAAGCCTATGCCATAGCCCTCTTTGCCGCCAAGATAAGAAATGAGCTTGTCATAACGCCCACCACCAGCAATGGCTGACTTTGCACCGATTTCATCGCTTTGAAATTCAAAAGCCGTGCGAGAGTAATAATCAAGCCCCCGCACCAAATTATCATCAAGCTCAAATTCAAGCCCATTTGCCCTTAAAAGCTCTTGTAAGGTGGCAAAGTGGTTTTTGCACTCATCGCACAGGCATTCTTTAAGTGTGATTGCCCCTTGTAAAAGGCTTTGGCACTGCTCTTTTTTGCAGTCTAAAATTCGTATGGGATTGAGCTTTTTTCGTCTTAAACAATCCTCGCAAAAGCCTTGTTTTGAGTCTAAAAATTCAAGCAATTTTGCTCGAAATACGGGCAGACATTTTTCACAGCCCAAAGAATTTAGCTTTAAACTCGCCTTTATTTGTAATTTTTCAAGGATTGAAGCCACCATTAAAATAAGCGTAGCGTCCTCAAAAACGCTTTTTATGCCAAAGCTTTCAACGCCAAATTGATGAAATTCACGCAAGCGTCCTTTTTGAGGGCGTTCGTAACGAAACATTGAGCCGTGATAAAACCAACGCTTTATGCTTTGTGCTTTGTCGAATTTGTGTTCTATGTATGCACGCACCACACCAGCAGTGCCTTCTGGACGCAAACACACGGCATTATCGCCCTTGTCGATAAATTCATACATTTCCTTGCCGACTATGTCGCTACTTTCGCCCACACTTCTTTTAAAAAGCCCTGCAAGTTCTAAATGCGGCACATCTATAAAGCTAAATCCGTAGTTTGTAGCCACTTCCTCGCAAGTTTTGATGATGAAAGCGTATAATTTTGCTTCATCATCAAGTAAATCTTTCATACCCTTTAAAGCACTAATCATCGATGAATTCCTTAATTTTTTCGTGTAAAAGCTCTATGCTTTCGTTTGCATCAAGGCTTAAAATTTGCAAATTTTGCTCGCAAGCGAGGGTATTAAGGCAATCTTGTAAGGCATTTTGCACACTTAAAAAATAGTTAGCGCCTCTTTGTTCGATTTTATCAAGCCCTTTTGCAGCAAATCTTTTTTTTAATAAAGCCTCATCAGCCCTTAAAAATACGCATTTTTGCGGGAAAAATCCATTCAAAGCAAAGCTATTTAAGCTTAAAAGTGTTTTAAATTCAAAGATTTTGTTCGCATAAGCTATGCCTGAAATAAAACTTCTATCGCTAATGATGAGTTTATCTTTGTTTTTACTTAAAATTTCCTCGTAATGCTCGGCTCTATCAGCTAAAAAGAGTAAAATTTCAGCCCTTTTGCTAAATTTGGCGTCTTTTTCAAGTAAAAGTTCTCGCAAACATTCTCCAAGTGGCGTTGCACCCGGCTCATAAGAAAAAACAGCCTTTGGATAAATGGCTTTTAAAAGCTCTATTTGCGTGCTTTTGCCTACGCCGTCAATGCCCTCAAAAACTACATACATTTTTCATCTTTCATCAAGGGGATAATTTCTTTTGGGACGAGATTACTCACATCGCCGCCGTGTTCGCTTACAGAACGCACTATGGAGCTTGATATAAACGCATTTTCAAGGCTTGGCATTAAAAATATAGTCTCAAATTCTTTCCACAAGGCATTATTAGCATAATTTAATTGTAATTCATACTCAAAGTCGCTCACCGCTCTTAAACCCCTAATCACCGTGCTTATATTCATCTTTCTTGCCAAATCAACCAGCAAAAAGTCAAAACTAATTACCTCAACACCGCCCAAATGCCTCGTAGCGACACTTGCAAGTTCTTTGCGTTTGTCTAAACTAAAATAAGGGCGTTTTTGCTCGTTTTGTGCTATGGCTACTACGACTTTGTCAAAGATATTTAAAGCCCTTTTGATGACATCTAAATGCCCGTTAGTAATAGGATCAAATGTCCCCGGATATAAACAAGTCATTTTCACTCCATTTTAAAAGCTAAATCATAGCAAAATTATACAAATTTTTCACTAAATTTAACTATCTTTTGCGTTTTTACTTTCATTTTACATAAAAGGGGTTTGAATTTTACAAAGCAAGTTTAGAATTTGCTTACAAATTTTTAAAAAGGATAGACAATGAATAGACGAAATTTT
>CAZSMF010000019.1:0-22660 GCA_964607975.1 uncultured Campylobacter sp.
CCCCATATTTTTCAAGCACTTTTCGCACAACAAGACTTGCTAAATTCAAGCCAAAGGCTGCCGTTACGCCCATAAATGAGCCAAGCTCCTTGCAAATGGGCTTTTCATCGCTGAAAACCACATCAAAATCCCCCTTTAACCCAGCCTTTTTAAGCTCATAGCGAAATTTCTTTGCCAAGGCATCGCCGTGCGTGGCGTAAAGCTTTGCTGTGCGGATTTTACTCGCATCAAGTTTCCTTGCACCGCCTGTGGAGGAGACGAAAATTTGACTTTTTTGATTAACAAAGCCCACCAAAGCAACCTTTGCGGGTATATCGTCTATGGCGTCTATGACAATGTCAAATTCTTGTAAATTAAAATCTTTCAAAAATTCTTTATCCACACGCTTTACTATACCCCTTACCCCATAAATTCGCTCAAAAACCTTTGCTTTTTCTTCGCCTATGTGTTCGCTGTGTAGTTGGCGGTTAAGATTTGTCTCTTCAAAGCTGTCTGCATCAATGAGGGTTAAATTGCTAAAACCCGTGCGATAAAGAGCATCAACGCAAATTCCGCCCACGCCACCAAGCCCAAAAACAACGACTTTTAATCCTTGAAAAATTTCAAAAAGCTCCTCACCAACGAGCCATTTAACGCGTTTGTATCGATTTGTCATAAAATCCACTCTTTCAAGCTTTTAAGCTCATCATAGGCTGTTAAATCAAGCATTATGGGCGTTATAGTCGCATAACCTTTTTTCAAAAGGGCTATGTCTGAGTCTTTTTCCTCAATATAATCAAGCCCAGCCGCTGCAAGCCAATAATACTTCATCGCCCTTGGATTAGTGTTTGAATGGGCTTTGTAATTGTAAATTCTCTTTCCAGCCTTGGCGACTTTAAGCCCCAAAAATTCATCTTTGGCTGAGGGGAAATTGATGTTTAAAAATTCTTTTTTCTTTAAGGGAAAACCGCCTTCAAACACCTTGCTAACGATATTTTTAGTGAGTTTAAGAGCATTGGTAAAATCAAGCTTTTGTGAATTTTCGCTTTTTTTGTAAAACTGCGACAAAGCTATGGCTGGAATGCCCTGCAAAACAGCCTCCATAGCCCCAGCACAAGTGCCTGAATAAGTAATGTCCTCGCCCGTATTAGCTCCGTGATTGATACCGCTTATCACTAAATCCGGCAAACGCGTTTTGTAAAGAGCGTGCAAAGCAAGGTAAATGCAATCAGATGGCGTGCCATCATCAAGCTTGTAAAATCTTTTAGCGACTTTGACAAAGCGAAGTGGGCGTGTGAGCGTTATGGAGTGCGAGCAGGCGGACTTTTCACTAGACGGGGCGACTATGGTGATTTTAGCATTAAACTCGCTTTTAAGCATTTTCACAAGCTTTTTTAAGCCCCGACTTTCAAAGCCGTCATCGTTGGTGATGAGAATTTCTTTCATTTTGCGTCCTTAAAAAGCAAATTTTAGTATAAAATCGTTAAAATTTTGAAAAAAAATGAAATTTGTGTAAAATGCGTTTTTGATTCAACGCAATACAGGATTTTAAATAATGTTTATCGATAGTGTAGAAATTTTACTGCAATCAGGAGACGGCGGCAAGGGTGCTGTGAGTTTTAGACGCGAAAAATATGTCCCGCTTGGCGGACCTGATGGTGGCGATGGTGGCAGGGGTGGCGATGTCATCATTGTTTGTGATAATAACGCGCACACTTTGGCTCATTTTAAGGGCAAAAAAAAGCTTTGTGCGGCAAATGGAGCAAATGGAGATAAGAGAAATCGCAATGGCAAAAGTGGAGAAAGCCTCGAAATTCTAGTCCCGCAAGGCACTCAAATCATTGATGTGCAAAGCAAAAAAATTCTGCTTGATATGGTAAAAGAGGGGCAAAGAGAGCTTTTGTTAAAGGGGGGCAAAGGTGGGCTAGGCAATACGCATTTTAAAAATGCGAGTAATCAACGCCCCGACTACGCTCAGCCCGGATTAAAAGGGCAGAGTTTAAAGGCGCGTTTAGAACTCAAACTCATCGCCGATGTGGGACTTGTAGGCTTTCCAAATGTTGGTAAATCCACACTCATTTCTGTGCTTTCTAACGCTCGTCCCGAAATAGCCGACTATGAATTCACCACTCTTACGCCAAAGCTTGGTTTTGTAGAAGTTGATGAGTATCATTCCTTTGTAATGGCTGATATACCCGGCATTATCAAGGGTGCAAGTGAGGGCAAGGGCTTGGGTTTAGCCTTTTTAAAGCACATAGAACGCACCAGCTTTTTGCTTTTTGTCTTGGATAGTTCGAGGAATATGAGTTTGCAAGAGCAGTTTTGCACCTTGCAAAAAGAACTTGAATGCTTTTCTTTAAAACTCGCTCAAAGAAAATTTGGCATAGTGCTTTCAAAAAGCGATGCAAGCACTTTAAGCGATGAATTAGCTTTAAAATTCACGCAAGAAAGTGCGAATTTGAGGGATTTTTTAAGCCAAATTCAAAATCCCCAAAGCTTTGTGCTTGAAATTTCAAGTCTGCAAAAAAAGGGCTTAAAAGAGCTGAAATTTGCCCTGCAAAAAGAGCTTCAAAGCCTCGATAAAAGCTAATGCAAGGCTTTATCTTACACACGCAAAGGGTGCGTGATGAGGACTTAATAGTGTATGTTTTGAGCCAAAAAGCCGTGCATAAGGCTTATCGCTTTTATGGTTTGAGGCATTCAGCCATTTTAAGCGGCTATAAAATAGACTTTGAGCTTGAAGAAAATCTTAACTTCCTGCCTCGCCTTAAAGATACCCTGCATTTAAGTTTTGCGTGGATTTTAGACAGGGAGAAAATGCTGATTTGGCAAGACTTTGTGCGTTTATTTTACAAGCATTTAAAAGATGTGGAAAGCTGCGAGAGCTTTTATTTTGAGCTTTTAGATGAATGTGTAAGACGCTTTGAGCGGCAAAATCCTTATAGAGTCATCGTTGATGCCTATGCGAATTTGCTTGAATTTGAGGGGAGATTGCACACAAAATCAAGCTGTTTTGTCTGCGATGAAAAAATAACGGGCTTTATCACTTTGGTTCGAGCGTTTTTACCCGCTCACAAGCATTGTGCTTTGGGTTATGAATTTGCTCAAAATAAGCTTAAAGAATTTTATGAAAGCAAGAATTGTTCGGTATTTGATGATGATGAAGTGCAAAAACTTTACGCCCTCATCAAAGAGGGGCTATAAATTTGGTATAATGTCATTTTTAAAAAAAGGGACACAATGCAAAGGATAGTGATAAAAGTAGGCTCTACAAGCATTAGCGACAAGGCGAGTTTGAATTTAGAGCGTATGCAAAATTTAATCGCTCTTATTGTTGAGTTGATGAGGGATAATGAAGTGATTTTAGTCAGCTCAGCGGCGATTTCAGCAGGATATACTAAGCTTAATATAGACAGGAAAAATCCCCTTAACAGACAGGTGCTTTCTACCTTAGGACAGCCCTATTTAATGGCAAGTTACAATGAAATTCTAGCCCATTATAATAGGCTTGGGGGGCAAATTTTACTCACGGGAAGTGATTTAAGCTCTAAAAAAGCCATAGAACACACAAAAATCGTCATTGAAGCGATGATAGCACACGGCATTTTGCCCATTATCAACGAAAATGACGCTGTGGCGAGTGATGAGCTAATCTTTGGCGACAATGACACGCTTTCAGCTAAGGCTACGCTTTGCTTTGACGCACAAATGCTTGTCATTTTAAGTGATATAGACGGCTTTTACGATGAAAATCCCAAAGAATTCAAAAACGCCAAGCTCATTAAATGTGTAAGGCAAATTCAGCCTTCGTGGCTTAAAGGCGAGGCAAAAGCGGGTAGCGAACACGGCACAGGAGGCATTGTAACGAAGCTTCGTGCAGCGGACTTGCTCTTAAAACACGACAAGGCAATGTTTTTGGCAAGTGGCTTTGATTTGGCTGTGGCGAGGGCTTTTTTGCTTGAAAATAAGCAAATTGGAGGAACACTTTTTAAAAATGACTAAAACGCAAATTTTAGAACTTGAAAAAGACTTCAAGGCTTATCAAATCAAGCTTTTCATCAAGCGCACTGTGTATGTTTTTATTATTTGTGCTTGTTTGGGTGGTGGAATTTATGGCTTTTTATCGCATAAAGACAAGCAAAATGCCCTTGAAATAGCCCTTAAAGAGAAAAATAAAATGCAAGAAAAGCTTGAAGTCGCACAACTTAAAATCCAAAAAGCACAAATTCTTAAAGAAAAAAAGCCCCCAATAAAAGAGCCTGTAAAGGAAAAAATCACCATTCGTTCTTATGTGCCAAATATTGCAAATTTAGAGCAGAATTTTCATCAAAAAAATGATTATAAAACGGCTTTGCAAATTGCCAAGCTTTATTTTGCTAATAAGGACTTTGAAAAGGCTTTAAAATGGAGCTTTAAGGCAAATGAGCTTGACAAAAGCGACTCTGAGGCGTGGGTGCTTTTTGCAAAAGCTAAATTTGCCCTTGGCAAAAAAGATGAGGCAAAGCAGGTTTTACAAAGCTTTTTACGCTTTTATGATGATAAAAGTTTTTTAGATGAGGTGGGGTATATTTTAAAATAAAAGTGTTTATAAATGTTTAAGAGGCTTTATTTCTTGCTTGATGTGTAAAAACACCAAAAAATTTAAACCATTTTATGCTACAATCTCATCGCATAAAGGGGATAAATGCAAAAAATTTACGCCAATGAGGCTTTAAGGCTTGATACCTTTTTAGCCAAAGAGCTTAAACAAAGTCGCTCACAAATTGCTACGCTCATTAAAAGCAAGGGCTTAAAGCTCAATGGCAAAATCTGCGATAAAAGCTCACACAAGCTTAAAATTGGCGATGAGCTTGAAGTGCTTACCTTTGCCCCTCAAAGCCCAGCTGTGCTGTATGAGCCAAATTTTGACATAGAAGTGCTGTTTGAAGATGAGGATTTACTTGTCATCAACAAGCCCTCAGGTGTTGTGGTGCATAGTGCAAGTAGCGTAAAAGAGGCTACGCTGGTGGATTGGCTTTTAGCAAAAAACTACACCCTGTCAAATTTAAACGGGACAATTCGTGCAGGATTAGTTCATAGGCTTGATAAAGGCACGAGCGGGGCTTTACTCATCGCTAAAAACAACACTACGCATCAATTTTTAAGCAAACAGCTTGTAGATAAGAGTATGGGGCGATTTTATCTTGCTTTAATCAATCTGCCACTAAAAGATGATATAATCATCGTTGAAAAAGCTTTGATTCGCTCAACGAAAAACCGCCTCAAAAAAATCGCCCTGAAAGAAGCAGTCAAGGGCAGCAAAGAGGCAAAGAGTGCTTTTGCGAATTTATTGTGTAAAGAGGGCTTAAATTTAATCGCCGCAAAGCTTTTCACGGGCAGAACGCACCAAATAAGAGCGCATTTAGAGAGTTTAAACAGGCATATTTTGGGCGATGAATTGTATGGTTATAAAGGTAAAAAGGTGGCTAGGGTGATGCTTCATTCGTATTTTTTGTATTTTACTCACCCAAAAAAGAAAGAAAAAATTTTTATTAAAGCACCGATTTATGATGATTTTGCTATGATTGTGAAAGAATTTGACAAAGGAGAATTTGATGAAAAAACTTCACTTGATTATATCAAGCGTTGCTTTGATATTTAGTGCTTGTGGCTTGGCGAACAAGCAGCTTCAAATAAGCGAGTATTTGCCACGCGTTGAAAAGGTGCAAACTATCAGCGATATGACGAGTATAGCATTTGAGTGGGAAAGCAAGTATAATGAAGACATACAAGGCTTTTACATTTATCGAGGCACGGACTCTGAAACGGAGATGACTCTCATTGCCACCATAAAAGATAAGTATCAAACGCATTTTGTCGATACAAATTTAAAGCCAAATACTGAGTATTTTTACAGCATAAAAACCTACAACGACTCAGGTTACATTTCAAAAAGTGATGCGATTAAGGCACAAACTAGCGAAAGAATCGCTACTATGCCTTTTGTTGAGAGCATTAAAAACTTGCCAAAACGCGTTAAACTCATCTGGCGTCCGCACCCTGATATGAGAGTGAGTTCTTATGTCATCGAAAGGGCAAAGGATAATGATGAATTTAAGGTTTTAGCCGAGGTGAAAAATCGTTTAAGTGCCGAATACATAGACGATAATCTTAAAGCCGATGAGAATTTTAATTACAGAGTCTTTGCCAAAACGGCTGATGGAGTGTATTCTCAGCCTAGCCGCGTAGTCAGTGCCACGACAAAAGCCTTGCCGCCGAAGGTTGATTATGTGAGTGCTAGCACAAATGTCGCGCGTAAAATCATCATCACTTGGAAAGGTGTTGAGGTGAAAGATTTTGCCCATTATAGAGTGTATTCAAGTGCTTCAAAATTCCTACCTTTTACGCTTTTAGTCAAGGTGCAAGGCAATAAATACGAACATATCATCAATGAAGCAGGAAAGAGCCAATACTATAAGATTACCGCTGTGGATAAAGACGGACTTGAAAGCCCTATGCCTAGCACAGCTGTGCTTGGTAAAACGCTAGAAGCACCAAAAGCACCGAGCATTACGGGTTCAAATTTAACGCAAAATGGCGTGGAGCTTGTGTGGAAAAGCAATGATAATAGAGCGGTGAAATTCATAGTCAAAAGATATGGCGGTAGTGGAAATATAGCGTTTAGAGAGATTAAAGAGCAAAGATTTAGCGATAATTCCATAGTTTCAGGCGAAAAATACAGCTACGAAGTCATCGCTGTGGATATAAATGATTTAGAGTCCAAGCCCTCATCAAAAATCAGCATAGGTAAATAAGAGCAAATGCCTAATTTTAAGTGCAAAAGCCTTAAAGAATTTGCTCTGCCTTTTGAAAAAGAGGGCGTTTGCTTTGAGTGGATAGCACAAAATGATGAAGTAAAGCTCATTTACACAAGCTTTAAAGAGGCGAATTTTTTCCTGCAACTTTCACGCTCAAAAACTGAATATCTCATCAAGGGTGAAAAGCACTCAAAACCCGAGCAAATAGGCTATTTGCAAAAGGCTTTGCTTGTTTTTAAAGAGTGTTTTTGCGAGGGTATTACAAGTGAGGCTTTGAGGCTAAAAAGCACACGCTTGCTGCAAAAAAGTGCTTTGATAGAGCAAAACGCACAGGCTTTAAGCAAGAAATTTGACGAATTTAAAGAAGTTTATGTCGAAATTGGCTTTGGTTCGGGCAGACATTTACTTTATCAAGCTAAACAAAATCCCCAAATTCTCATCATCGGCGTGGAAATTTATAACCCAGCTATCGAACAAGTCGCAAAACTTGCGATGAGTGAGGGTTTAAATAATGTTTTACTCATCAAAAGCGATGCGAGGTTGTTATTAAACGAACTTGCTTCCAATGTTTTGAGTAGAATTTTTCTTCATTTTCCTGTGCCTTGGGACAAACAAGCCCACAGACGCGTTATGAGCGCTGAATTTGCCAAAGAATGTTTAAGGGTGCTAAAACCCAAAGGGCGATTTGAGTTAAGAACGGACAGCAAAGAATACTTTGAATTCAGCCAAAAGATTTTTTCATCGCAAAAGGCTCAGGCTACAAAAAATGCCAATTTAGGCGTAACGAGCAAGTATGAAGCAAGGTGGAAAAGGCAAGAAAAGGACATTTATGATTTAATCATCACCTGCGAGGATTTAAGTATAAATCCGAGCAAAAATTTAAATTTTGACATTAAAAATTTAAGCTTTAATGCTGGTAAAATCGCTCAATTTAAGCAAAATTTCACCCAAAGGCATTTTAAGGGCGAGGATTTTTTCATTCGTTTAGAAAATTTATATACCATTAACGAGGAAAATTTGCTTTTAAAATGCGTTTTTGGGGCGTTTTACAAAAACGAACACAGCTATTTGCTTTTAAATAAAAGCTCACAATTTTTGTTTAAAGAGCCTTTTTGCACCGAAGAAAACGCCAAAGCTTTGGAGAAATTAAAGGATTTTTTGAATAATTAGCCATAAGTTTATTTTTTTAAGGTAAAATGAGGGCTGTTGTGAGGGAAAAATGCCAGAGCCAAATAATTCTATCTTAATCAGAGCGCAGAATTTATCGTTGGGTTACAACGAATACGATGAAAATAATAAATTTGTTATCAACAAAGCCAATTTCACCTTCAAAGAAGGCGATTTTATCTTTATCACAGGTAAAAGTGGTAGCGGTAAATCCACGCTTTTAAAGTCATTTTATGGCGAATTAGAGCGTATGGGGGGTAAGCTTGAAGTGTGCGGAAGCTCACTTGATGACATTTCAAACGGCGAACTTTTGAAATTAAGGCAAAATATAGGCGTCATTTTTCAAGATTATAAACTCATTAAAGAACTCAATGTCAAAAAAAATGTAATGCTACCCTTGATGATAAAGGGTTACAGCAAGAGAATTTGCAACTCACAAGCGGATAAGTGCTTAAAACACGTGGATTTACCATTTAAGGGCGACAAGAAGCCCGAGCAGCTTTCAGGGGGCGAACAGCAAAGAGTGGCTATGGCTAGGGCATTAGCTCATAATCCAAAAATCCTACTTTGCGATGAACCTACGGGAAATTTAGATGATTACTCCTCATTTATCATTTGGAAGCTTTTAATTTCTGCTAATGCCAAACAAAATCTTAATGCCTGTGTAGTAGTCGTTACGCACCGCATTCCTCATAATCTCAAAAGTTCTATACCTCATCACAGGGTTTTCACCATAGAAAAAGGGCAGATGAATGAGCTTGATTAGAACGCATTTGTCTTTGATTTTGCCCTTGCTTTTTATGATGTTTGCCTTTGAATTTTTACTCATCACTAATCAAACCTTAAAGCATTATGAGGGCTTACTCAATGAAAGATACAGCATTATCGTAGCAAGTGGGGCTGTTTTAGAGGAAAAGAAGCTAAAAGCCCAAATTTCAAGCATTAAGCTCGTAGAAAATATAAGCGTAAAAGAATTTATCGGCAGACTCAAAGATAATCTTTCTGCAAATAATCTTGCCACTTTGGAGAAAAATCTACCCAAATTCTACAAAATCAGCCTCAATCACTTCCCCACTCAAAGCGAGTTAAACGACATTAAGGCAAAGCTTTTAAAAATTTCTGGTGTAAGCAGGGTGGAGGTATTTTTAAAGACGCACGACCAAATTTACGGGCTTTTAAATTTGATGAATGCTTTGTTTTGGTTTTTCTTGCTGATTATTTTAATGTTAAGCTTTATACTATTCTTTAAACAAATGAAAATTTGGCTTTTTGAGCATACTCAAAGAGTGGAGATTATGTGTTTATTTGGTGCGCCGTTTTGGTTTCGCTCCTTTACGCTCTATAAAATAGTCCTTATTGATTGTCTCATAGCCTTTTTACTCCTGCTTGTGTTTTTTACGCAAATTTTTTCCCTTAATTTCGTTCAAAAAAGCTTGAATTTAGCGGGGATTTCTTTGCCTGAAATGAATTATTTTTTGCATTTGGGCGTGATTTTTTTCATCACCTTGCTTCTTTCCTTGCTCTGCGTAAATTCGGTGATGTTTAAGGTGAAAAGATGAGAATTACACTTTGCTTTTTACTATGTTGTGGTGTAATACTAGCAAGTCAAGTGAGCAAAGATTTACAAGAAAACGAACGCATAAGAGCCCAGCTTAACAAAAAGCTTGAAGATTTAGCCGCTGACATTACTAGCAGTGAAAAAAACCTCAAAAGCCTTGCGACACAAATTCAAAACGCAAGTAGCGAGGCTAATAAGCTTGAAAAAAGCGTTAAATCTTACAGCCAAGAGCTTCGCACCCTCAATACCCAAAATCAAAACCTACTCAAAGATAGAAATTCAATGGAATTAAAATTCGCTAGTCTCATCGCACAGGACTTTGCCTTTGATTTGTCCGTGCCTCGTGGCTATGTGGAAAGCGATGAGAGCTTTATCGCTGATGAGATTTTAAATTCGGTAGAAAGCATTTTAAAAGATGAATTTTACAGGCTTTCGCAAGATTACAAAAAAAATGCAAAACTCATTGATGAAAAACAGGGTAAAATCAACGAAATCAACACGAATTTAAAACAATACAATACCCAATTAAGCAAACTTGAAAAGCTCAAACAAAGGCAAATCGAAGAAATCAACCGCCAAAAAGTCGATAAAAACATTTACACCAAAAAGCTTGAAGACTTGCAAAAGCAACAAGATGAGCTGAGAAAAACCCTAGCCGATTTAAACATAGTCGAGCAAAAAAAAGCGGATAAAAAGCCCATAAATTCAAATGTCAATGTCAAGCAGCTTGGTTCAAGCTATCAAGGTAGTGCTATTAAAAAATACTCAGGGAAAAAAACCATAGCCCCGCTAGAAAGCTTTACAATCAAGCAAAGATTTGGTAATTTTATCGACCCGATTTATAAAATCAAGCTTTTTAATGAAAATGTCATTTTACGCAGCAAAAACCCTGACGCTAGGGTAAAAAGCGTGTTTGACGGCAAAATAGTCTTTGCCAAGCAAACTAATTTGCTACAAAATGTCATCATAGTAGAACACAGCAATGGTATGCACACCATATACGCGCATTTGTATCAAATCGCCCCCACAGCAAAGGTAGGCAAAAGAGTCAAAAAAGGCGAGGTTTTAGGCAGGGTAAAGAATGATTTAAGCTTTGAAGTTACGCAAGAAAAATTTCACATCAATCCTTTGGAATTGATAAGTTTAAATTAAGTCTTTATTAAAGGCTTTGGAGTATAATTTCACATAAAGAAGGACAAAATGGACGGCGTAAGACGAATTTTAGTCAAGTTTTCGGGTGAGGCTTTGGCTGGGGAAAGTGGCTTTGGCATTGAAAATTCAGTGCTTAAATATATAGCAAGTGAGATTAAAACCCTTGTTGATTGTGGCACACAAGTTGGCATAGTCATCGGCGGGGGTAATATTATCCGCGGTGTTACAGCAGCAAAAGACGGCTTAATCAAACGCACGAGTGGGGACCATATGGGAATGCTCGCCACAGTCATTAACGCCATTGCTATGCGTGAGGCTTTGGAGAGCTTTGGGCTAGAAGCTCGTGTGCAAAGTGCGATAAAAATGGAAGCCTTTTGCGAAACTTACATTATGTTACGCGCACAAAGGCATTTAGAAAAAGGGCGTGTAGTGATTTTCGCTGCTGGAACGGGCAATACCTTTTTCACAACGGATACATCAGCCATTTTAAGAGCTGTTGAAATCGAAGCTGAAATGATTATTAAGGCGACAAAAGTCGATGGCGTGTATAATAAAGACCCGAATAAATTCAAAGATGCTGAATTTTTAAGCTCTTTAAGCTATGATGAAGCGTTAAAAGACAATATTAAGGTTATGGACGCCACTGCCATTGCTTTGGCGAAAGATAATTCCTTGCCAATAGTCATTTGCAATATGTTTTGCAAGGGAAATTTACTCAAAATCGTTCAGGGCGATACGAGCATTTGCTCTGTGGTTTCACATTAAATTTAAGGGAGAAAAAATGTCAAGAATGGAAGAAATAGCTGCTAAGGCTTTGGAAAAGATGAATAATGACAGATACAAGCTTTCTTTAACCGTGGCAAAGAGGGCGGAGGACTTGGCTAATGGGGCTATGCCTTTGGTGGATTTAGACAAAAACAAAGTCAAATTCGCTGATATAGCCCTTGTGGAGATAGCTGAGGACAAACTCATTATAGAGGGCGGCGTTGAAGGCAGTTGATGAAGAGTTGTTTTTTGATAAACTCGTTGAAGAAGTAAGGCAGTGTAAGGATTTGCAAAAGGCAAGTGCTTTGCTCTTTCGCCTTTTTCCAGAAAGTAAGCGTGTGCAAAAGGCTGTGGAATTTTGCATTCAAGCTCACGAAGGACAAGTTCGCAAAAGTGGCGAACCTTATGCCGTTCATCCCATACTTGTGGCTTGTTTTGTGGCGTTTTTATCTCATAATGAAGCGATGATTTTAGCCGCTTTATTACACGATGTGATTGAGGATACGCCGCATAATGAAGAGGAATTAAAGCAGGAATTTGGCAACGAAGTAACAAGGCTTGTTGGCGGACTTACCAAAATCACCGACATTAGAGAGGATAAATTCCTTGACAGCAAGGTGGGTAAGAATTTAGCCAAATCGGCTTTGAGTTTTAGAAATATGCTTTTAGCAAGTATTGAAGATGCAAGTGTTTTAATCATCAAGCTTTGCGATAGACTTCATAATATGCTTACCCTTGAAAGTTTAAGGGAGGATAAAAGAAAAAGAATCAGCGAGGAAACCCTTGTCGTGTATGCACCCATAGCCCACAGGCTTGGAATTTCAAGCATTAAAAATTTCCTTGAAGATTTAAGTTTTCAGCATTTAATGCCCGAGGAATACGCACAAATTGACAAATATATCAACTCAAACGACCAGCATATGCAACTTGGCTTAAATGAATTTATCTCAAAGCTTGATTTGCTTTTCCAAAAAAACGGCTTTCGCAGCGGAAGCTTTGAAATTCACAAACGCATAAAGCATAATTATTCTATTTATCTTAAAATGCAAAGAAAGGGCATAAGCATAGAGGAAGTGCTTGATTTGCTCGGTGTTCGCATCATAGTTAAGCAGTTGAGTGATTGTTATCTCGCACTTGGCATTTTACACACAAATTTCAATCCCCTCGTGTCGCGTTTTAAGGACTACATAGCCTTGCCAAAGCAAAATGGTTATCAAACCATACACACCACGATTTTTGACACGAGAAATATCATCGAAGCACAAATTCGCACCTTTGATATGCACCAAATCGCCGAACTTGGCGTAGCCGCACACTGGAAATACAAAGAAGGCAAGGATATGATAGCCACGCCAAAGCTTGATTGGCTTAATGATATTTCTATGCAAAGTGCCAATCACATTGAAAATTCGGAAAACTACAATGCCGTAGAGCTTTACGAATACGCCAAAGAAAGCCTTTATATAGAAGACATTGCCGTGTATTCGCCAAAGGGTGAGATTTTCACCCTGCCGCGTGGGGCTACTGTGCTTGATTATGCTTATGAAGTGCATACTAAACTAGGCTTGTATGCTAAAAGTGCTTATGTCAATCGTATGAAAGTGCCGCTTTTAACAAAGCTTAAAAACGGCGACATAGTCCGCATCGTTACTTCAAATGAAAAAATGTATCGCTGCTCTTGGGTAGATAGCGTAAAAACGGGCAAGGCAAAGGCAGCCATAAGAGAATTTTGCAAACAAAAGATAAGAGAGGTGAATTATCAAGCCTCCATAAACATTTTAGCTTCTGTATTTAATCAAAGCCAAGAGACTATTACTGAATGGGTAGAAAAGGAGCATTTAGAGCGTAAAATTCGCCAAATTTGCACCAATAGCATTTATTTTAAAGAAGTGGTAAATATCTTAAAAAAATATGCTAAAAAATTCTATATTTTCAATAAATACTTTGACAAATACGAAATCAAAGAATTAAAATTTGAAAACATTACCGCTTATAGCAACCACAAAATCGCCAATATGGACTTTGATTTTTGTTGCCACCCTAAAAGGGGCGATGAAATTCTAGCCTTTGTAGAGTCAGGTAATATCATCTTGCACCATAAATTCTGCAATAACGCAAGTGAAATGCTCGAAGAAAAAAAGGCTATGGTTTTTGTAGAGTGGAGTCATAAAGTCGCTCAAAGTTATAAACTCATCTTTTCTTTGGAAAACAAAAAAGGTGCTTTGGCTGAATTTTTAACCACGCTTTCAAAAATGCAAGCCAATGTTTTATCCATAAATTTGTCGCATTCTGCGGAGTCAAGCTCGGATTATTTTGAAGCCAATGTTGAATTTCCAGCTAAAACAAAAATCAATGACGCCAAAGAAAGGCTCAAAATGCAGTATAAAATTTTGGATTTTACTTCCTTAAATGATGCGTATAATCAATAAAAAGGCAAAATGATGAAGATTACAGAGATTTTAAATGACATTAAACAAGGCGTAGCCGAAATCATCGATGAAGAAAGGCTTGAATTTTTAATCAAAAGATTTTATGAAAAAGGCGAAAATTTTTTCATCAAGGCTGGGTTTGACCCCACAGCACCTGACTTACATTTAGGACATAGCGTTGTGCTTAATAAAATGGCACTTTTGCAAAAGCACGGGGGCATAGTGCAGTTTTTAATCGGCGATTTTACCGGACAAATTGGCGATCCGAGCGGTAAAAACGCCACAAGGAAAAAATTAAGCAAGGAAGAGGTGCTAAAAAACGCCAAAACCTACGAAGAGCAGGTATTTAGCATTTTAGACAAGGACAAAACGAGGATTTGCTTTAATTCTACTTGGCTTAATTTACTAGGTTCTGTTGGACTTATAGAGCTTAGCTCGACTTTTAGTGTGGCAAGAATGCTTGAAAGAGATGATTTTGCAAAGAGATTTAAGGAGAAAAGCCCAATTTCAGTGTGTGAATTTTTGTATCCTCTTTTGCAAGGTTATGATAGCGTGGAGTTAAAATGCGACATTGAAATTGGAGGGACAGACCAAAAATTTAACCTCCTAATGGGACGACACCTACAAAGAGTGTATAATGTCGGCAAAGAACAAGTTGTGATGATGATGCCTTTGCTTGAAGGGCTTGACGGGGTGCAAAAGATGAGTAAAAGCCTTAATAATTACATAGGCGTGAGTGAAAATGCTTGTGATATGTATGCTAAAATTTTAAGCATAGATGATGAGTTAATGTTAAGATATTACGAACTTTTAAGTGCTATTTCATCAAGTGAGTTTAAGGACTTGAAAGCAAATTTAAAATCAGCTAAAATTCACCCAAAACTTGCGAAAGAAAATTTGGCTTTGGAGCTTGTGGAAAGATTTCATTCAAAAGATGAAGCCATAAGGGCTAAAAACGAATTTGACAAGGTGCATAGCAAGGGTGAATTACCTAGCGTTATGGACGAATTTGCAAGTGATGAGAGTATTTGGTTGGCAAAGGCTTTGGTGCTTTGTAAGCTTTGTCCTTCAACGAGTGAGGCAAGGAGAAACATTATAGCAAATGCTGTGAGCGTGAATTTACAAAAAGTAAAAAACGAGCAGCATCAGCTTAATTCAGGCGAATATATCTTGCAAGTTGGTAAAAGAAAATTTGCAAAATTAAAGGTTAAATGATGAATTTTAAAGCCCTACAAATAGGCAAACATTCAGTTAAATACCCCATAGTGCAAGGCGGAATGGGGCTTGGCATAAGCTGGGACAAACTTGCAAGTGCCGTCTCCTTAAATGGCGGACTTGGGGTGATTTCATCAGTAGGCACGGGCTATTATGAAAACCTCAGCCACATTAAAAGAGAGCTTAACTCACGCCCTTATGGTAGCGAAAATTTCTACTCACGCAAGGGCTTACAAGCTGTGATTAGCAATGCTAGAAAAGTCTGCGGTGATTTGCCTTTGGGTTGTAATATACTTTGTGCGAGTAATGATTATGCAAGGATTGCACGCGATGCTTGTGAAGTGGGCTTTAATGTCATCATTTCTGGGGCGGGACTGCCTACGAATTTGCCCGAATTTACAAGTGATTTCCCGCAAGTTGCCCTTGTGCCTATCATCTCATCAGCAAAGGCACTTAAAATCATCTGTAAGCGGTGGCAAGGGCGTTATAACAGACTGCCCGATGCCGTTATCGTTGAGGGACCAAAAAGCGGCGGACATCAAGGCTTTACTTATGAGCAGTGTTTAGATGAAAATTATCAGCTTGAAAAGATTGTGCCGTCCATTGTTGCAGAGGCAAAAGAATGGGGAAATTTCCCAGTTATCGCTGCTGGGGGAATTTGGGATAAAACAGACATTGAAACAATGCTAAATTTAGGAGCAAGTGGCGTGCAAATGGGGACTCGTTTCATCGGCACTTTTGAATGCGATGCAAGTGATGAATTTAAAGCCGTTTTACTTGCTTGTAAAAAAGAAGATATTGAGCTTATCCACTCTCCTGTGGGCTATCCAGCTCGTGGAGTGCGGACGAATTTGCTGAATTTAGTCGATAAAAGAATGGGACCAAAGATACATTGCGTGAGTAACTGCGTTTCACCTTGTGGGCGTGGTAAGGAAGCTGCGAAAGTGGGGTATTGTATAGCTGATAGATTATTTGATGCGTATTTTGGACGCACACAAACGGGACTTTTTTTCACGGGTGCGAATGGTTGGCGTTTGGATAAACTTATCAGCGTTAAAGAGCTTATGGATAAACTTGTCAATGGTGAAAATGCTTAAATTTCTTTGTTTGCTTTCATTTTGTATAGTGCAGCTTTTTGCTGCTTATGAGGCAGAACTAGCGAATTTTGACAAAAATTTCGCCACTTCCAAAGAAAAGCTTAAATTCCATCATCAGCTCACAAGTTTATACATTCAAAGTATGATGAATGATGATGATAAGAGCAAAAAAGAGCTTTTAAAAAGGCTTATTATTAGCTCTGAAAGCTTGAATTTAGACCCTGCAACTTACAAAAATGAGCTAAAAGCCCTAGAAAACAAAGCCACTCAAAAGCCCCTTTTTATCCTGCGTTCTAAAAAAGAGCAAAACGCCGTTACGCTTTTATTGAGCGAGGATTTAGATAAAAAGGATTTACGCATAAGTGAGCTTAAAGAAAAGGGCAATTACCGCTACATTATCGACTTTGATGCCTCACTTGATGGGGGCAGGAAAGAATTTGACTTTGATGAGGGGCGAGTATTACTTGCTCAATTTGACCCAAAAACCACGCGTTTAGTCTTGCACTCCAAGGAGGAATTACAATATAATGTAAAAATTGAAGATAAAAGCTTAAATTTAAGCTTTAAATCCTTAAAAACTCCTCCAAAAATAGCCCAGCCCACAAATACAGCCTCAAAAAAGCCCGCAAAGCAACAAACTATCTACATACTCAAAAGCAGCAAAACCCAAAACGGCGTGAAACTCATCTTAAATGATGAGCTAGATTTAGGGCAAATCAAGCAAATTCGTATGAGAGATAAGGGAATTCATCGCATAGTGTTAAGCTTTGAAGCCGCTCTTGAAGGTGGGCGTAAGCATTTTAGCTTTAATAACGACACCATTACCCTCACCCAGTATTCCTCAAAAGTCGTGCGTGTGGTTTTCAACTCAAAAAGCGAATTTGAGGTGTTTAAGGAAATTGAGGGAAATAGCTTAATTTTAGGCTTTGAAAAGGATTACACCGCAAAAAATACAAGCAAAAAAACCACCACCAAAGCTGTAAATTCAAGTAAAATCATCGTCATAGACGCAGGACACGGCGGCAAGGACGGCGGTGCTGTGGGTAACAATGGCAGGTGGATTGAAAAGG
The DNA here is from genome assembly GCA_964607975.1 of uncultured Campylobacter sp. Taxonomy (GTDB): domain Bacteria; phylum Campylobacterota; class Campylobacteria; order Campylobacterales; family Campylobacteraceae; genus Campylobacter_D. The sequence continues at coordinate 17,230 of CAZSMF010000019.1, forward strand.
ACATAGTCTTAAAAGTATCCCTAAAACTAGGCGATGAGTTGAGAAAAAAGGGCTATAAAGTCTTTTACACAAGGGCTACGGATAAATTTATCAATTTAAGAGACAGAACCAAAATCGCCAATGATAAAAAAGCAAGTCTTTTCATCTCCATTCACGCCAATGCAGCCATAAATAAAACCAAAGCCAAAACACAGCAAGGCATAGAAACTTTCTTTTTAAGCCCAGCAAGAAGCGAGAGGAGCAAGGAAGTGGCTGCACTTGAAAACAAGGCTGATTTAGAGGAGGCAAATTATTTCTTAAAGCAGAATTTTTTAGGTGCTTTAAACCGCGAAAAGATAATAGCCTCAAACCGCCTTGCCATAGACATTCAAAAGGGTATTTTAAGTGCAGTGCGTAAAAGATATAAAGTCATCGATGGAGGCGTGAGGGAAGCTCCTTTTTGGGTGCTTGTAGGCGCTCAGGATATGCCCGCTGTTTTAGTCGAAATTGGCTACATTTCTCATCAAGAGGAGGGCAAAAGGCTTTTGAATGAAACTTATCAAAAGCTTGTAGCACAGGGCGTAGCACAGGGCGTTGAAGCATATTTTCACAACAACGCTGATGAATAAAGCAAATTTTATTTACAAAGATAAGACTTTGTATTCTTTGGACTTTGAAGATGTGTATTTTGACGCACAAAATGGGGTTGAGGAAAGTCGCTTTGTGTATAGCGAGGCTTTTGAATTTAAAGAACAAAATAATTTCATCATAGCCGAACTTGGCTTTGGCATAGGCTTGAATTTTTTTCTCATCTTGCAAAGATTTTTATCTTTAAAAATTCGCCCCAAAAGGCTTTTTTATGTAAGTTTAGAAGGCTTTTACATAGAAAAAGAACAATTCAAAACAATTTATCAAAAACTTGGCTTGTATGATGAATTTAAAGAGCCTTTGGAGCAATTTTTGCGTTTTTACCCCAAATGCAAGGACGGAATTTATCGCTTTTATTTTGATGATGTTTTTTTGGATTTGGTTTTTGGCGAAGCAAGTGCAAGTTTAAAGGAGCTTGAATTTAAGGCTGATGTGTGGTTTTTAGACGGCTTTAATCCACGCAAAAATGTGCAAATGTTTGATGAAAGCACGATTAAGCAAGTAGCAAGGCTTTCAAAGCAAGGAACGAGCATTCATACCTTTTCAGCATCAAGCATTTTGCAAAAAAATTTACGCCAATTTGGCTTTGAAGTGCAAAAAATCAAAGGCTTTAACAAAAGGGAGATGATTAAAGCCTTTTATCAAAATACCCTTGAATTTAAGGACGAGGAGGCGTATTTTGCTCCGGTTTTTACTCCATTAAAAAACAAAAAAATCGCCATTATCGGTGCTGGAATTTCTGGGGCGAGTTTGGCTTTTGAGCTTTCTTTGCGAGGCTTTGAAGTGAGTGTTTTTGAGAAAAATGAAGCACTAGGACAAGGGGCTAGTGGTAATGAGAGCGGGATTTTAAGTGCTTTGATTTTAAAAGAACAGGTTTTGCTTGGCGAATTTTCACAACTTGCCTTTTATGAGGCGAGTCGTTTTTATCAGCAAATTTTAGCTCAAAAGCCTAGTGGAGCATTAGAAATTGCCCACAATCAAGCGATGAAAGAAAGATTTGCCACACAAAGACAAAATCCCTTATTTGCCATAGATGAAAACACCGCCTTTTTAGACGATGCGATGAGTATCAAGCCCAAAGAAATCGTTGCTATGCTTTTAGAAAAAGCAAAAGCGAGGCTTTATTTGGGTTATGAATTTGTGAATTTTGACTATAAAAATGATGAATTTAGCTTGAATTTCAAGGCTCAAAATACACAAAATGGCTTTGCAAGCCTCATTTATGCTATGGGGGCTGAGTGCAAGGACTTTGTAAAGCTTGATTTTATGGCTTTAAGCAAGGTAAGAGGACAGGTAACACACTTAAAGCCTTTTTTAAAAACACCCTTTGCCCTCTCCTCAAAGGGTTATATTTGTCCGCCTTTGGCGAATTTGCAAGTCATTGGTGCAAGTTATGACAGGCTTGATACAGAGCAAAAGCCTCATAAAAAGGACGATGAGAGCAATATAGCCAATATAAAAGACTTTTTAAAAAATGATGAAAAGCTCGAAATCATAGGCTCAAAAGTGGGTTTTCGTTCATATTCTAGCGATAGATTTGCTATAATCGGGGCTTTTTATGATGAAAAATATTACAAAACAGCCTATAAAAGCTTACTTTGGAGCAAAAACAAGGCTCAAAAAGCCCCTCAAAATGTCCCTCATCTTTATCTAAATATCGCACACGGCTCACGAGCCTTCGCCACAGCTATACTTGCAGCAAGGTATTTGTGTGCTTTGATTGACAATGAGCCTCTTTTTGTGCCTAAAAAATTCATCTCTTGCATTCACCCCGCAAGGTTTCTCATTAGAAAACTCAAAAAAGGCTTGGTGTAAGTTAAAAGAAATTAAAGCCCCTTATCAACGGGGCTTTTGAGCTTAATATTTTAAAAAATACTCGGCGATTTTTTTGCTCTCATTTGTTTTGGTAAGGGCAAGCATTAAAAGCACTCTTGCTTTTTGCGGGTTTAAATCCTGTGCGGATATAAAGCCTAAATTTTCATCATCTTTACTTACCGCCACAAAGCCAGATTTCACACGAGAGCTAATAGCGACTTTCAAGCCCTTTTTAAGCAAGTCTTTAAGCACTTCTTTTTGTGCTTCGTGTATGCTTCCAGCCCCGCTTCCAGCGACAACTATGCCCTTTGTGCCATTTTCAAACAACGCCTTTGCCGCAACGCCTGAGCCGTCATTTGAGTAAGTATAGAGTATATCGACTTTTGGCAGGGTTTTTAGCTTAAAGACATCGAAAACGGATTTTTTGGTGTGAATTTTGTTGTTTTCATTGTCAAAAAACACCTTGCCATCGACTATGTAGCCTAAATTTCCAAAGTCAAAGGCATTGACATTGAGTGTGTGCGTTTTTTGCACATTTCTTGCCCCCAAAATTTTATCATTCATCGCTACCATTACGCCTTTATTTTTCGCATTTGCACTTGCCGCTAGGGCTACGGCGTTGTAAAGATTTTTAGGACCATCAGCACTCATCGCCGTTGCAGGACGCATAGCCCCCACTAAAACCACAGGTTTGTCGCTTTTTAGCACTAAATTTAAGAAAAACGCCGTTTCCTCCATAGTGTCCGTGCCGTGAGTGATGACTATGCCATCGACTTTTTTAAGCAATTCATTGCACCTTTTGGCAAGTTTGAGCCAAATTTCATCGTTCATATTTGAGCTATCGACATTGGCGATTTGTTCTCCTGAAATTTCAGCGATTTGCTTAATCTCTGGCACCGCATTGATAAGCACATCAACGCCTAACACACCTGCTGTATAGCCTGTGGTAGCTAGTTTGCTATCTGTGCTACCTGCGATTGTGCCTCCTGTGGCTAAAATCGCCACTTTTGGTTTTGCTTCCACTACACTTACTCCCATTGCTAAAAAAGCAATTATACAAAGTAAAAGTTTCCTCATTACAAGTCCTTTCAAAAATAAATTTTCGTTTAATTTTATATAAATATTTATTAAATACAGCTTAAAATTTGAAATTAGTCAAACTATGCTATACTTTCAAAATGAATGAAAAAATAGAAATTTTATGCGGACAAATTTTTGGCACAAAGCGTTTTGAAATTTTTAAATTTTTATGCGAAAATGCCGATGAAAATGGCTTTGTTTTCACAAGCATTGATGAGCTAAAAAACAAACTCAAACTCTCAAAGCCCACTGTGATTAACGCATTTAAATTTTTAGAGGAAAAAAAGCTTCTTAAAAAGCTTAAAAATGGCTTTTACGAGCTAAAAATCAAGGACAAAAATGAAGATTAAAAACCCCTTGGATATGCACTTGCATTTAAGAGATGAAGCGATGTTAAGCCTTGTAGCACCATTTTCAGCAAGGCATTTTAAAGCCGGTGTAATTATGCCAAATTTAATTCCGCCACTCACAACAAAACAAGCCCTCATTGCTTACAAGCAAAGAGTGATTAAAGCTTGTGGTGATGAGGATTTTACCCCGCTGATGAGCCTGTTTTATCAAAATTATGAGGCGAAATTTTTAGAGCAAATCAAAGATGAAATTTTTGCCATAAAGCTTTATCCAGCAGGAATTACCACAAATTCAAGCTCGGGCGTGAGTGATTTTGATTTAAAGCATTTAACGCCCACATTAGAGGCGATGAGTGAGCTAAATATCCCCCTACTCATACACGGAGAGACGAATGATTTTGTGCTTGACAGGGAGGCTAACTTCGCTCCCATTTATGCTAAACTTGCCACGAAGTTCCCAAAACTCACTATTGTTATGGAGCATATCACTACAAAAGCTTTATGTGCCTTGCTTAAAGACTATGAAAAGCTCTACGCTACCATTACTTTACACCATTTAATGCTCACCCTTGATGATGTCATCGGTGCTAAAATGCAACCGCATTTGTTTTGCAAACCCATAGCTAAAAGGCAAGAGGATAAAGAAGCCCTGTGCGAACTTGCTTTTAACGCAGATGAAAAGGTAATGTTTGGCAGTGATTCAGCCCCGCACCCAAAAAGTGAAAAAGAATGCTGCGGCTGTGCGGCTGGTGTGTTTTCAGCCCCTGTAAGCCTTGCTCTTTTGGCTCAACTTTTTGCTAAGCATTCAAATGAAAGTAATTTGCAAAAATTCATCTCAACAAATGCTGTAAATTTATACCATTTACAATTCAAAAAAGACAAAATTATCACTCTTATTGAAAAAGAATGGCAAGTGCCACAAAGTTATGGCGAAGTTGTGCCTTTTATGGCGGGAGAAATTTTAGCTTGGCAGGTAATGCAAAAATAATTGATAATTTTTATTGTTTTTTTGACGAAAAATGTAAAATTTATGCTATACTTGCTTATTTACAAATTTCAAAAAGAAAGGGGAAATTTTATGAAAAGCGTAAAAATTTCTTTGATAACGGCTATTGTTAGCTCTTTGACATTAAACGCCACTCCATTAGAAGAGGCTATTAAAGATGTCGATATAAGCGGAAGTTTAAGGTATCGCTACGATACTTTTATAGAAAGAAAGAGTAAGGATTACAGCGATGCACAGCTGCATAAATTCAACGCACAGCTTAGCACAAGCGTGAATTTAGGAGAGGGTTTTAAGGCGGTTGGAACTTTGCATTATAATCCTGATGATGAGGGCGATGGCGGTTTTAATGCTGGTGCAAATACAAAACTGCCAATCTACTTGGAGGAGGCGTATTTGCGTTATGATAGTGATGAAATTTACGCCACGAGCATACTTTTGGGGCGTCAAAGGCTAAATACCATTTGGACGGATAATGATAATTTAGGTGCTTCTGTGGGTATGAAAGCACAACTTATCAATCAAGCCCTCACAGGCGTTACGCTCACGGCTTTTG
>CAZSMF010000019.1:22760-28314 GCA_964607975.1 uncultured Campylobacter sp.
TATGGTGCAGCGGTGATTTTAGACTATGCTGAAAGTGCTGGTGTAGCCGCACAAGCTTGGTTTGGTTATATTAACGATAGAATGAGTATGTATGCTTTTGATTTAGCGTATAATTTAAACTTCGCAGATAGCGGCAGCTGGAATTTACAAGCTCAATATCTTGGCAACAAAGCCCTAGCTTACTTAAAAAGCAGTGAATTTCAAGCGGCAAGTGATGGTTTTAGCAATGCTTCTTTATACACCATAGCCACAGGAGTTGAATTTTTGGGATTTGATGCAAGTGTGGGCTATACAAGCTATGGTAAAAAGGATAAATTCAGTATAAATGTGCTTGAAGATATGGGCGATATTATCACTGCTGGGGAGGAGATTCAAAACCGTGAAGGTGTGAGTTTGCACGGCAGCAAGGGTAAAAATCAAATCGTCTTTGCAAGTGCGGGGTATTTAATCAACGATTTGGTGCGTTTGGGCGTGGATTATGCTTGGGGAACGACTAAAATGAGTGCCGATGAAAATGGCAACACCAAAAAAACCAATCAAGAAATAGTCGGCAGACTCGAATACCACCACAGCGACAAGCTCAGCTTTTCGGGCTTTTACTCTTATCTAACCCAAAAACCAGAACTTGGAGAGACTAAAAAGCAAGACAATATACGCTTTGAAGCAAGGTATGATTTTTAGCGAGGTTTGCAAAGTTTGCTTTTAAAAGCGACTTTGCCAAACTGAGTTTAATCTAAGTAAAAGCCACCGCTCTTGGTGGCTTACAAATTTTTAGCTAAATTTTTAAACAATTGTCCTCTTTGAGCGTAAGAGCTAAACTGGTCTAAACTCGCACAAGCTGGGCTTAAAAGAGCCACTTCGTTGATTTTTAACTTTTCATTGATGCGTAAGATAGCATTTTGTAGAATTTCACATTCATAAGCGGTGATTTCATAGTCTTTTGCAAGGGCTAAAATCTTTTTCGTGCTTGAACCTATGGCATAAAGGCTAATGTCAAGGCTTTTCATCACCTTAAATAAAGGCTCTAACGACACGCCTTTATCGTCTCCGCCTATGATGAGGTGAATTTTTTTATCTTTATAACGCTGTAAAGCCGCCATTGTCGCGTCTATATTTGTGGCTTTGGTATCATTTACCCAAAGGCGATTTTGTCCGTCTTTAAACTCTTCAAGCTTGTGTTCTTCGATGATAAAGGCATTTAATTTATCATAACTTATCCTGTCAAAGATAATCTTTTCTATGCTCAAAGCCAAAACAGCGTCCATTAAAAATGGGGTTTGAAAGGCGATTTTGTCGGTGTTTATTTGCAATTTATGAGCCAAGTCAAATTCATTTTCATAAGCGATAACAAAAGCATTGGTAGGCGTTTGTGCGTAAATTTGTGGTAAAATCGCTACATCGCCTTCTTTAAGACGAGCTAAAACGCTTAATTTATCCGCCACATAGTTTTCAAAGCTTTTATGCCACGACAAATGATCACTCGTAATAGGCAACAAAGCGTAAATTTCAGGCTTTGCTGTCTTTGTATAATGCAAAGTAAATGAGCTGGTTTCAAGCACCCAAATTTTAGCATTTGTGTCAAGTTCAGCCAAAGGCACGCCCACATTTCCCCCCATTTGTGAGCCAAATTCAGCTAAAAGGTGCTGAGTCATTTGTGTTGTGGTGGTTTTGCCATTAGTCCCACTTATCCAAACGCTTTTTGGCATAGCATCATAAAAAAAATCATACTCGCTAATGAGGTGCTTTGCCTCTTTGATGAGCTTATGTTCTGGTGGAAAGCTTGGACTTGGGATTTCAAAGGCACTTTCATCAGCCTTAAATTCGCTAGGATTTAAAAGCACATTGTCAAATTCATCATTCTTTGCCTCTTTGAAATTATCATCATAAATCCTAAAACCGCCAAATTTCTTTCCTAGAATTTGTGCGATTGCCTTTGTGGTTTTGCCGTAGCCAAAAAGTGAGCCTTGCATTGTTTTACCTTAATTTGATTGAGGCAAGGGCGAGTAAATTCATCAAAAAGGCTATGGTCCAAAAGCGAATGATGATTTTATTTTCCGCCCAGCCCATTTTTTCAAAATGATGATGCACGGGTGCCATTTTCAGCACTCTTTTGCGAAAGATTTTAAAGCTTCCCACCTGCAAAATCACCGAAATTGTCTCAAACACAAAAACAAAGCCTATGAGTATGAGTAGAATTTCGTTTTTGCTAATGAGGGCTAAAAAGCCCAAAAAACCGCCTATGCTTAAACTTCCGCTATCGCCCATAAAAATTTCAGCCGGATAGCAATTATACCATAAAAAGCCCACCAAAGCACCAATTAAAGCCGACACGACAATGACAACCTCGCCCAAATCCTGAATTTTAGGCAACAAAAGATACTCACTATACAAGGCATTACCGCTTAAATAAATGAAAATTCCAAGTGTGATTAAGGATAAAACAGAAGGCACAGTAGCTAGTCCGTCCAAGCCGTCCGTTAAATTTACAGCATTAGCACTTGAAACCATTACCAAAACCCACAACACAAGGATAAAAGCTTTTAAATCAAAAAGTGGATATTTATAAAAAGGCACAAAGAGTTGCGAATTCACCGCTCCGCTCATATACAAAGGCACTACGCAAAATAAAGAAGCACAAAGAAGCAGTAGCATTTTACCAAATGGGCTTAATCCGCTGTGATTGTCCTGTTTAAGCACTTTTTTTAAATCATCAACCAAGCCCACACCGCAAAATAACACCAAGCACAAAAGCGATAATACCACTAAAATCGTATCAAAACGCACACAAAGCAAACTTGCTACAATGGCACAAAAAACAAAAACCACACCGCCCATAGTTGGCGTTTGGCTCTTGCTTTGATGAGAGCTTGGAGCGTGTTCGTATATGGGTTGTTTGGCGTTTTTATTTTTTGCCCATTTGATGAATTTTGGCATTACAATCAAGCACAGCATTAAGGCGATGAAAAAGGCAAAGCCCGAACGCACCGTGATATAAGTAAAAAACGCGTAGTCATTAAAATGCGAAAGATAATACACTTTGTAGCCTTTGTTTAGTTTTTAAAAGCTTAATTATAGTAAAATTTCCATAAATTTTTCTTATAAAGAGTGAAAATGAAGCAAAAATGTATTTTAGTCATCACAGACGGGATAGGATATAATGAAAATACCGCTTACAACGCTTTTGCAGCGGCTAAAAAGCCAAATTATGATAAACTTTTCAAAGAAGTGCCAAATACTTTAATCAAAACAAGCGGACTTGCTGTGGGTTTGCCTGAGGGACAAATGGGAAATAGTGAAGTGGGGCATATGTGTATAGGCAGTGGGCGGATTATTTATCAAAATTTAGTGCGTATTAACAAGGCTTTGCAGGATAATTCCTTAAAACAAAGCCCTATTTTGCAAGACTTTTTAAAAGAACTTGATAAGGTGCATATCATAGGGCTTTACAGCGATGGAGGCGTGCATTCGCATTTAGAGCATTTCAAGGCTGTGGCAAAAATTTGCAAAGAAGCCGGTAAAAAAGTGTTTGCTCACGCCATAACGGACGGACGCGATGTAAGCCCTAAAAGCGGCTTGGCTTTCATAGAGGATTTGCAGGATTTTTGTGCGAAAAATGGGCTGAATTTAGCAAGTTTGAGCGGACGCTTTTACGCTATGGATAGAGATAAAAGGTATGAAAGGGTGCAAGAATACTACAAAGCCCTATTTGGCAAGGCTTTGAGAGTGAAAGACTTTGCTGATTATATGAGGCAAAATTATCAAAAAGAACTTACAGATGAGTTTATAAAACCAGCCATAAGCGAGGATTTTAAGGGCTTGGGGCAAAATGATGGGCTGATTTTTATCAATTTTAGAAACGATAGAATGAAACAAATCGTATCAGCCTTGACAAGTGATGAATTTAGCGAGTTTGAGCGTGAATTTGTGCTTAAAAATGCCCTTTCTATGACAAGATATGATGATAATTTTGATTTAAAGGTGCTTTTTGAGAAAGAAAAGCTCGAAAATACCCTTGCTGAATACATCTCAAAAGCGAATTTAAGGCAGTTTCACACAGCAGAAACCGAAAAATACGCCCATGTAACCTTTTTTTTCAACGGAGGCAAGGAAGAGCCTGTGCCTAATGAAAGCCGTGCGCTTGTGCCAAGTCCAAAGGTGAAAACCTATGATGAAAAGCCCCAAATGAGTGCGTTTGAGGTGCTTGAAGAGGTGAAAAAAGGCATTAAAAGGGGCGAGGATTTCATCGTAGTGAATTTCGCAAATGGCGATATGGTAGGACACACGGGCGATTTTAATGCTGCTGTTAAAGCCGTAGAGGCTGTGGATAAGTGTTTAGGTGAGCTTATAAAAGCAGCAAGAGCTGAAAAATACGCCTTTATCATCATAAGCGACCACGGAAATTGCGAAGCTATGCAAGATGAAAAGGGTAATTTGCTGACTAATCACACCACCTTTGATGTCTTTGCCTTTGTCGAAGCAAAGGGCGTTACAAGGCTTAAAGAGGGCTTGGGTTTAAGCAATGTCGCTGCGAGCGTGCTTGAAATAATGGGACTTGAAAAGCCAAAAGAAATGAATGAGGCTTTGTTTTGAAATTTAAGTTATGATAACAAAATTACACAAAGGAGAATGAATGAAATTCAGCGGTAAAAATGTGCTTATCACGGGCGCAAGTAAGGGTATAGGAGCAAGTATAGCGCGGACTTTGGCTCATTTTGGCTTGAAAGTGTGGATAAACTATCGCTCAAAGCCTGAATTAGCAGACGCTTTAAAAGCAGACATAGAGCAAAATGGCGGTGTAGCCGCTGTCATTAACTTTGACGCAAGTGATGAGGCGGCTTTTGAAGCAGGAGTAAAGGCTATTGTTGAAGCGGACGGGGCTTTGAGCTATCTTGTCAATAATGCTGGTATTACTAATGATAAATTGGCACTGCGAATGAAGCTTGATGAGTTTAAAAGCGTCATCGACACAAACTTAAATTCAGCCTTTTTAGGCTGCCGTGAGGCTTTAAAAGCGATGAGTAAAAAGCGCTTTGGTGCTGTTGTAAATATCGCCTCCATAGTCGGTGAAATGGGAAATGCAGGGCAGGTAAATTACTCAGCGAGTAAGGGCGGTATGATAACGATGACAAAGAGCTTTGCCAAAGAGGGTGCAAGTCGCAATGTCCGCTTTAACTGCGTAACGCCGGGCTTTATCAAAAGTGATATGACGGAGAATTTAAGTGATGAGATTAAAAAAATGTATGAGGAAAGCATTGCCCTTAAACGCTTTGGCGAGGCTGATGAGGTGGCAAATGCCGTAGCTTTCTTGCTTAGCGATTATGCTTCTTACATTACAGGCGATACGCTTAAAATCAATGGTGGTTTGTATATGTAAGTTGTTTTAAAGGGCTAAAATGGCTTTTAGCCCTTTAAATTCACACTTTTATGATTCTCTATATCAAGGTTTAGATTTTCGCTACGCTCAAAATGACAAATATCCACAAAGCCTAAAAAAACATTATAAATTCACCCTTTCATCACATTTTTTCAAAAAATTTACAAATTTCTTTAAAAT
>CAZSMF010000020.1:0-15082 GCA_964607975.1 uncultured Campylobacter sp.
AATTTTAAAGAAATTTGTAAATTTTTTGAAAAAATGTGATGAAAGGGTGAATTTTATATGGGGGGGGGGGGGTTTAGATACTTCGCTAACGCTCAGTATGACATAACACCCTGTCATTCTGAGCTTTGCTTGTCAAAGCGAAGAATCTCTTTTTAAAGAAAACGCTTTTTTTTGAGATACTTCGCTACGCTCAGTATGACATAAAAAAGGCTCAGTATGACAAGGGGTGTCAAGTATGACACAAAAAAGGATATCGTGGATACTTTGGCAGTATCTGCGATTTAATCCACATTCGTGTAAACAGCTTGCACATCGTCATCTTCTTCGAGTTTGTCAAGCAGTTTTTCTATGTCTAAAATTTGCTCCTCGCTGAAAGTTTTTGGCTCATTTGGCACATATTCAAGTCCAGCCTTTTTAATCCTTAAATTCTTTTGAGCTATGCCCTCGCTCAACTCCTTAAAAGCGGTGTAATCCCCACTTATAAGCAATTCATCGTCATTTTGCTCTAAATTTTCAAGTCCAAAGTCGATTAAATCAAGCTCCAACTCCTCCAAATCCCCATCAAATCGCTCCAAATGAAAAACACTTTTATGCGAAAACATAAAAGTCAGTGAGCCATTTTGCAGAATTTCGCCGCCATTTTTAGCAAAAATGGTTTTGACATTTGCCACCGTGCGTGTGGGATTGTCGCTCATACACTCAACGATAATCAAAGCTCCGTGCGGGGCTTTGCCCTCATAATGAATGCTCTTTATCTCGGCACTATCCTTACCACTTGCCCTTTTAATCGCCGCGTCTATGTTGTCTTTTGGCATATTGTTGGCTTTGGCTGTGGCTATGGCACTGCGTAGTTTTGGGTTCATTTCAGGGTCTGCCCCGCCCTCTTTTGCCGCTACTTGTATGGCTTTGGCAAGTTTTGGAAAAAGTTTGCTCATCTTGTCCCAACGGGCTTCTTTTGAGGCTCTGCGGTATTCAAATGCTCGTCCCATTTTCTCTCCTTGATTGAAAATGAAAGTATAAAATAAAATTCTAAATTCAGCGAATTTTGTTGTGATTTTATGTTATAATCAAACAATTTTTATCGCAAAAAAGGGGATAAAATGCGAAAATTCCAAGTCGAAAATGTCAAATGTGAAAATTGTGCGAATTTAATCAAAAATTCCTTAAAAGATGAATTTGGCGTGATAGAAGTGGATTTAAACCAAGAACCAAGGGTGTTAAGCCTTCAAATCGATGAAGCTCAAATTCCAGCATTTAAACAAGCCCTTGATGAACTGAATTTTAAGGTAATCAAGGAGCTTTAATGCAAGAATTACGCCTTAAAATAGGCAAAATGACTTGCATAAATTGTGCAAACGCCATTGAAAGGCTCACTAAAAAAATACAAGGCGTGCAAAATGCTAGTGTTTCTTATGTTAATTCTAGTGGCGTTTTTTTGGTGAGCGATGAGAGCGTAAGGGGCGAGATTGAGGATAAAATCAAAGCTTTGGGCTATGAGCTTTTGCAAGAGGACATTACTGAATTTAAGAAAAAAGAACTCATCAAACTTCGCTACAATCTCATTTTAAGTGCTTTCATCTCAGCTTTGGCTATGGCTTTAATGGCTTTTGTGCCAAATTCAAGCTTGTTTCAGTTGATTTTAGGCTTTTTTGGAGTGTTTTTTTGTGGGCGAAGCTTTTTTATAAATGCCTTAAAAACACTTCGCCATTTAAGCCTTGATATGAATGCTCTTATCGCCCTTGGCAGTTTTTGTGCGGTTTTGTATTCTGTTTTAGCCTTTGTGGGCGTTTTTAAGGCACATTTGTATTTTGCTGAGGCGAGTATGATAATCTCTTTCGTGCTTTTGGGTAAATTTTTGGAGGAAAATGCCAAATTTAAGGCAAAGCAGAGCGAAAATTCGCTTTTAAGCATTGACACAAAATACGCCCTCGTGCTAAATAATGAGGGAAAGTTTGAAAAAACGCCCTCATCTTTTGTCGAGCTTGATGATATAGTGCTTGTCAAAGAGGGTGAGAGTGTAAGTGTCGATGGTGTGGTGATTGAGGGTAGGGCTGATGTGGATATGAGCTTGATTAACGGCGAATTCGTGCCTGTAATCAAACAAAAAGACGATGAAATCGAAGCTGGAAGCCTAATAATAAGCGGTGCTTTAAAGATAAAAGCCAGTAAAAAGGCTATGGATAGTAAGTTAGAACTAATCAAAGACTTGATTTTCAAAGCAGCCAACGCTAAAATGCCTATGGCTAAACTTGCTGATACCATTTCAGCGTATTTTGTGGGCTTTATCCTGCTTTTAGCCTCCTTTGTTTTTGTGTTTTGGGCTTTTAATGAGGGCTTGAATTCAGCATTTTTACACGCTAGTGCGGTTTTGCTTATCTCTTGCCCTTGTGCTTTGGGACTTGCCACGCCCATAGCCCTTGTTTTAGCCCTGTCAAATGCGGCAAAGCATTTCATACTCATTAAAAATCCCGCTTCATTAGAGCTTTTACGCAAGGTTGGCTTTTTCATCTTTGATAAAACGGGAACTTTAAGCAAAAATGAGCTTAGCGTTTTTGCTCACAACCTCGATGAAAAAGACTTTGAGCTTTTATCAAAACTTGAAAGCATTAGCACCCACCCCATAGCAAAGGCTTTAAAAAGCCCAAATGATGAGGATTTTAAGTTAGATGGTGAGTTAAAAACTATAAGTGGGCGTGGAATTTACTACAAAACAGCACAAAATCTCTATCTAGCGGGTAATCTCACGCTTTTAGATGAATTTAAAGTGAATGTAAGCAAGGAGCATAAGGACTTTGCCTTGCTTTATGAGAAAGAAGCTCCTGTGCTTGTGTATTTTGCAAAGGATAAGGAATGTCTTGGCGTAGTGTGTTTGAGTAATGAATTAAGAGCTGAGGCGAAAGATTTAATACGATTTTTAGGGCAAAAAAAGCTTAAAAGCGTGATTTTAAGTGGAGATAATGAAAAAAGTGTAGCTTTAAACGCCAAAAATTTAGGCATTGAGGAGTATTCTGCGAATTTAAGCCCGGAAAATAAGCTTGATTATGTCAAAGCTTATCAAAAAAAGGGCTTGTGTGCCTTTGTGGGCGATGGTATCAACGATGCGGCGGCTTTAAGTCTTGCCAATGTGAGCTTTGCGATGAATTCAGGCAGTGTGCTAGCAAAGAGTGCTGGGGATTTTGTGCTGATGAAAGATGATTTAAACGCCATTAAATACGCCTTTAAGCTCTCGCAAAAAAGCTTTGTCATCATCAAGCAAAATCTTTTTTGGGCGTTTTTTTACAATCTTTGCTGCATACCCGTAGCAGCTGGGGCTGTGCCAAATTTCACGCTCACACCGCATTTAGCCGCACTTGCAATGTGTTTTTCGTCCTTGGCTGTGGTGCTAAATTCGTTGAGGTTAAGAAAAGAGGTGGCTTAAATGCTTTAAGCTGCATTGTAAGCCAAATTTAAAGGCACGAAAATACGCATAAGCCCTTATACAAGGGCTTTTATATTGCGAAATCTCAAAGTCGCCCAGATGAAAAGTGCCATAAAGGCAAGATAGGCAAAGATTGAGAAGTCTTTTATGGCATCAACAGCCTTTAAAAAGGTGCTTGAATTAAAATAAGCGACAATAAAACCAAGTATTATCAAGCCGACATAAGCATATAAGCTCCATAAATACGCCTTTTGCTCCGTTATTTGCGATAGGGTTTGAAACCACTTAAACAAAGAAAAAAGTGAAGCCAAGCACAAAAGGACGGCAAAGCTGATTTTAACATAAGGCACATTCGCACCAAGTGAGTAAATATAGCTTTCATAAGCCTTAACCACGAACCAAGAAGCCACAAGCAAAAAGACGACAACGAGAATTTGAAATTTAAAAATACGATAACTTTGACTCAAAACGCTCAAAGAAAAATTTATCCACAGCAAAATCGCTATGAAAATAAAGCTAAACACCCACGATATAGACTGCGGAATGTGCGGCGTTGTCGCCCCAAAAAATGAAAACAAATTCACAAAACACACCAGCAAAAGCCAAAATTTCACAGAATGCATATTAACTTTGATGAGCTTTGATTTTGCCTCGTTTAAATCCCAAAAAATGTGCTTTGTGTCAAAGCTTGGTAAATTCACCTTTTCAAAACTCGCACTCACATTTTTGCCAAATTCGGTATTAAAGCCAGAACTTTTGGTGATATAAACGCCTACGGCTTTGCCGTCTTTAATGTCAAAATCCACCTCGCAATTTTCAAGCTTTTGTCCCTCTTTGGCGTTTTTAAGCTCGTTTTCATCGTAATAATAACGAAGCCCATCTTCCCCGCTGATAGCCCCAGCACCTAAAATTTTACCTTTCATCACTATGCTCCTTAAAAATTAAATTCGTTTTGTTATTATGCCCCCCCCTCCTTAAAAAATGCTTAAATTTGAAATTTTTTCAACATTTATTTTAGGGGCTTAAAAATGGGTGTAAAATTTGAATTTTTTGCTATACTATCCTTTTTAAAAGGAAAAAAGATGAAAATCTTACAATTTTTTTACGAAAATCCACCCAAAGGCGAGAATCTTTTCACGCGTAAAATCACCCTTGATGAGCAAAATACCCTCATTAAAGGGGCGAAAAAAAGCGGTAAAAAGTCCCTTATCATCGGCTATTTGAGGGCTTTTGAGAGTGAGGAATATTTGTTTTTAGACTTTGAGGATTTGCGTTTTGATGAGGCTTGTTTGACGCAGTTAAATGCCTTTTTGAAAGGTAAAAAGATAAAAGCCTTGATTTTTTATGCGATTAAGAAAAATTTTATTTATGACTTTTTACAACTTTCAAAGTCCCTTCAAATCATCATCGCTACTGAATTTAACTCTGTGTATTTTGAAAATTTTAGAGAAATCAAACTTGACTTTTTGGATTTTGAGGAATTTGCAAGTATAAGTAAAATCACTTCTTTGAATAGTTCTTTAACGGGCAATTTTTTGCAAATGGGGCGAAGTTTTTTAAGCCAAAATGCCTTAAATGAATACTTGCAAAGTCATTTTTCGCATTTAGAGCTTGAAATTTTGAAATTTGTGGCTGAAAATTTGGGGGCTGAATTTAGTGCTAATAAGCTTTATCAAAGGCTTAAACTCGCACAAAAAACCTCAAAAGACAGCCTTTACAAAGCCTTAAATGAGCTTGAAGATAGGGGCATTTTGTGCTTTGTTTTTTGCGAGGAAAAAAGGCTCAAAAGGGCTTATTTTACAGACTTTGCCCTTAAAAACGCCCTTTGTGTCGATAAGAATTTCAAGCAACTCTTTGCCAATGTCATTTTAAGCGAACTTTTCAAGCTCAAAACGCCCATTATTTACAATAAATTTTTTGATTTTTACCTCAAAGAAAGGCATATTGCCTTTTTGCCTAGTGCTACGCTGGATATTGATTTAATCAAGCTAAAAGCCAAAAAAATACTTCCAAAAGCCCTAGAATTTGGCATTTTACACATAGTTTTCATCACCCTTTCCACAGAGCAAAGCTTTTATGAAAGGGGCGTTAAATTTGAGCTGATTCCCTTTGATGCGTGGGCTTTAAGCTTTGATTAAGCTAATTAGCCAACCAAACACAAGCCGTGTGTTTAAGGGCTTGGACATCACTTGTAGCGTAAAAACTTACCTTGCTTTTGCGTTTTTGACTAGTGAGCTTAAATTCTTTTTGAAGTTGTCCTACTATGGCATCTCCTGAGTGGATAAGTCTGGTTTTGTCCCCAAAATAAGCCTGTAAAGCGGGGGCTATAAGTGGAAAATGCGTGCAGCCAAGTATAAGAGCGTCAGGACGGATTGTAAGATTGGCAAAATAGTGCTTAAAAGCACTTTGTAAAAATTCACCCTCAAAAATCCCCTCCTCAACCATAGGCACAAAAAGCCCCGTTGGCAGGGCTTGAATGTTGCTAAATCCAGCCTTTGCAAGTCTTTTTTGATAGCTTTGCGAACGAATGGTAGCCTTTGTGGCGATGACTAGAATTTCTTTGTCCTTGTCCGTTAAAGCCTCTTTAACCGCTAAAACACCAGCATCGATGACGCCCAAAATGGGTATATTTGAGTGAGAGCGTAGGGCTTTAAGGGCGTAGGCACTTGCTGTATTACAAGCGATGATGAGCATATCGATCTTAAAGGCTTTAAAGAAATTTAAAGCCTCCAAAGAAAAACGAATGATAGTTTCTTTATCTTTCACGCCATAAGGCACTCTGGCTGTATCGCCGTAATAAATCAGCTCATCAAAAAGCCTTGCGTTGAGTAAAGATTTAAGCACGCTCAAACCGCCCACGCCGCTGTCAAATACGCCTACTTTCATCTTAAATACCGCCTTGCCCCTATAAATTTTGGCTTCCAATAGCTAGAATTAAAAGACACCTTTTTCACGCCCCCACTTGTTGAAAGGTGGATAAATTCATCATTTGTAAGATAAATTCCCGTGTGCAAGCCATTAGGTCCCCGTCCGGTTCTAAAAAATAATATGTCGCCACTTTTAAGCTCGTTTTTAGCAACTTTTTTCCCGCCTTGCAGTTGGGTTTTTGTGGTGCGTGGGATTGTCGTTTGAAAATGCTCTTTAAACACGCTTTGTATAAAACCAGAACAATCAGCCCCCTTAACGCTCACCCCACCTAAGCGATAAGGGGTGTTTTGCCATTGTTTTTGTATGTTTAAAAGCTTGATTTGCACTGAGGAATTTTCATAAGAATTTGCCTGTGAAAAGCTATTTTGCGACATTTTAGCAAGCATAGCATTACAGGCGGTGAAAAAAAAGGCGGTGAAAAGACTGAGTAAGGGCGGGGCTATTTTTAACATTATTTTGCAAAAAACCTAAGATAAATAAAGCCCACAATACCAGAGCAAAAAGAAGCCATTAAAATGGCTAGATTATCAGCGTAATTAAAGGTATCCCCAGCCTCATAAGCAAGTCCGTCAATAAACAAACTCATCGTAAAGCCAATGCCTGTGAGTATGCAAACGCCGTAAAGTTGCTTGAAAGTCGCTCCTTGCGGTAAGGAGGCGAGTTTGAGCTTAATGCTTAAATACGAAAATAAAAACACCCCCACTTGTTTGCCGATGAAAAGCCCAAGGAAAATACCAAGGCTCACAGGAGAAAAAATGCTTGACAAGTCAAGTTTTGACAAATTTACACCCGCATTTGCAAAGGCAAAAAGCGGTAAGATGATGAAGCCAAGCCAAAATTTAAGGCTTTCATAAATTTCTTCTAAAAAAGGCTCGTTATCTTTGGTGTGTAAGGGGATAAAAAATGCCGTGATAAGTCCAGCCAGTGTGGCATGAACCCCGCTTTTTAAAACGCTCAACCACAAAACAAGGGAGCAGATAAAATACAAAGATTTTCTCGTTATTTTGAGTAAATTTAGTGCTAAAAGCACGACAATGACAAGTGAGGCTGTGATTAAAGCTGCTAAGGAAAGTTTGCTGGTGTAGAAAATGGCTATGATTAAAATCGCTCCCACATCGTCAAAAATCGCTAAGGAAAGCAAGAAAATTTTTAAAGAGCTTGGAATTTTACTACCGACCATTATCAAAATAGCCAAGGCAAAAGCCGTGTCCGTAGCCGTTGGGATAGCCCAACCCCTTATGGCATACTCATCGCTAAAATTGATAAGAGCAAAAATCAAAGCAGGGACAAGTATGCCTCCAAGAGCGGCAAAAAGCGGTAAGATGATATTTTTAGGCTGAGTGAATTCACCTTGTGTGAATTCTTTTTTGAGTTCAAGCCCTATGGAAAAGAAAAAAATCGCTATCAAGCCGTCATTTATCCACAGCAAAAAGGGTTTAATCAGCTCAAAAGAGCCGATGATAAAGCCCACAGGTAGGGCTAAAAATTCATTATAAACGCCATTATACGAGCCATTTGCCACCCACAAAGCAAGTAGGGTAAAGGCTATGAGTAAAACGCCGCCGAAAGCTTCATTTTTAACGAGTGCTTTGAGTTTTTGCAAGGTAAAGCCTTATTCTGTTTTGATAAATTTTAAATACACATAAGCTAAAACAGCACTAGTAAAACTTGCCAATAAAATAGCCAGTCTATCAGCGTATCCGTAAGCATTCACATCAGCATAAGCAAGTCCGTCAATAAACAAACTCATCGTAAAGCCAATGCCTGTGAGTATGCAAATGCCGTAAAACTGCTTGTAGCTCACATTTTGCGGTAAGGAAGCAAGTTTGAGCTTAATGCTTATATAAGAGAGTAAAAACACTCCAACTTGTTTGCCGATGAAAAGCCCAAAAAATATGCCAAGGCTTACTGATGAAAACAAAAAGGACATATCCATTTGGCGTAAATCCACACCAGCATTTGCAAAGGCAAAAAGCGGTAAGATGAAAAAATTCACCCAAGGGCTTAAATCTGCATACAAAGCCTTTAAAAACGGCTCGCCGTCCTTACGCTCTAAGGGGATAAACAAAGACACAATCACCCCAGCCAGTGTGGCATGAACCCCGCTTTCAAGCATAGCTATCCACAAAATCACGCCCGTGATGAAGTAAAAAGGCAATTTGCTCACACGCAAATAATTCAACAAAAACAAAACGCCAATACACAACACACACACTATCATCGCTGCTATGGAAAGTTCGCTTGTGTAAAATAAAGCAATAATAACAATAGCTCCTAAATCATCAAAAATCGCCAAAGAAAGCAAAAAGAGCTTTAAAGAGCTTGGCACTTTTTTACCTAAAAGCATTACAACGCCCACAGCAAAGGCTATATCAGTAGCCGTTGGGATAGCCCAGCCTTTCAAGGCAAAATTATCACCCCAATTTAAAAAAGCAAAAATCAAAGCCGGCACGAGCATACCGCCTAATGCCCCAAATAAAGGCAGGGAAACGGATTTGATATTGCGAAGTTGTCCTCTTAAAATTTCGTATTTTAGTTCAAGTCCTATGCAGAGGAAAAAAATCGCTATCAAGCCGTCATTTATCCAATGTAAAAGGCTTTTAGAAATTTTAAAATCGTTTGCCTCAAAGCTGATTTCTATGTGTAAAAAATGCTCATAAATCACGCTAAATAGGGTATTTTGGCAAAGCAGGGCAAGGAGGGTAAAAAAGATGAGTAAAACGCCCGGAAAGCTTTCGCTGTGGATAAGTTGTTTAATTTTTGTCATTGTTTTTCTTTACAATTTAATCATTTAAGGCTTAATTATACCTTAAAAATGCTTAAATAAAGTTAATCTTGCGTAAAAAATGTGAATTTTGCCTTTGTTTGAGTAATAAGAACCCTTGCGGGTTCTTACTAAGCATAGATATCTAAACCTTCGCTATCGCCGCTACTTTCTCCGCCAGAAGCCGCATCGATGATACTCATCAAAGCCTCTTCGTTAGAATCAATCGCTTCTTTAAGTGCATTCACGCTCGTAGTAACGAGTAACGAAGCATTACTTACGCCTGAAATCATTTCAGCTCCTTCTTAATTGATTCTTTGCAAGTATCGGCGAAATTTGGATTTTATAAAGAGTTTTTAACAAATTTTTACACTCAAAAAACTTTGCAAAATTATCTTTAAATTTGTGAAATTTTCATAAAAAATTATGCTACAATAACGCACTCAAAATTTCAAACAAGGATTGAAAATGAAAAAAATCATCATCGCAGCTGTGATTGCTGTGCTTGTATTAGTTGCTTACCTTGCACAAGTAGCGTATATGGGAAGCTTGAATGAAAAGATATATACCCTCATCACGACTTATAAAAACGACATTGTCAGCGTTGAAATTAGCGATTTTCAAAAAGGCTTTTTCAATCACAAAGCCAAAGTAAATTTGTATGTAAAAATCCCTAATGATGATATGATGATGAGAGGAATGGGCTTATCACAAACCCCAATACCAGCTGAAATTCAGCTCAAAAACAATATCTTTGCCAAAGATAATATCATCATTAGCATTGAAAATCCACTCTACGAGGTAATGAAAGGGGCTTTGGCAAGTTCAGAGGGACAAATGAACTTTGATAAGGTGTTTTTAAGGATTAAAATCGCCCTTTCTCTTTCTCAAAAAATCGCCATTAAAACCGAATTCACAGACATTGATATCAAACAACAAGGATTAGAATTTAGCCTTAAAAATTTTGGTGGCACTCTTTCTATGGATACAAATGGTGTTTTATATGATACAGTAGTGAATTTAGATGAATTGAATTTCAAGATGAGCTTTTGGGGCAATACCCTCTCTTTCTTTATCGGCAAAACTATGCTTGATTCAAAATTTGAAGCAGGGGTTAAATTTGATAATTATCTTAATAATTTAGCAGCCGGTAAATCAAAAGGCAGCATAGAAAAAATCAGCTTTGATGATTTAACAATTACGGGCATAAAATATGACGAAAATAACTCTGTTGAAAACGAGCTTATCAATTCAGTAGCCGACATCAACATACAAAGCATTACTTCGGATTTAAAAGGCATTTTTCTTGATAATATACGCTCACACATTGAAATAGGCAATTTTTCCCCAACTTTCTTAAATGTTTTGGAGCGTTACAATCCCTACATAAACGATGAAACCATTCTAATGGAATTTTTTGCGAGTAATCCTGTCATTGAAGTGAGTGATTTAAGCTTTAATTCAAAAGGCAAAGAATTCAACTCACAAGGGACTTTAAGAGGCTCGTTAAGTGATTATCGTATCACCTTTTCTGCTCAAAGCCAAGCCGCACCGAGTGAAATTCTACCGCCTTTTAGCTTTATAGGCATTGATGAATTTTTCGTGCAAAAAGACGGCAAATATCTTGCAGATTTTCTTTTAGAAAGTGATTACAAAAGCACGAAAATGCTCTTAAACGGTAAAGACATTAGCAAAGAAGAAACGGTTATTGTTGATTAAATGTCCCAACTTGCCCTGAAATTTCGCCCCAAAACGCTCAAAGAAATTTTAGGGCAAAAAGAGCTAGTCAAGCTTTTTGAAAGCTTTGTGGCTAAACAAAAACTCCCCCACAGCATATTTTTTGGACCAGCAGGTTCTGGTAAAACAAGCTTTGCAAGGGCTGTGGCAAATGACTTTGGGCTTGATTTTTATGAATTTGACGGGGCGAATTTCAAGCTTGAAGACTTACGCAAAATCATCGCTCAATACGAAGAAAGTCTGTATAAACCCCTCATTTTCATCGATGAAATTCACCGCCTTTCAAAAACGCAGCAAGAAATGTTGCTTTTGCCCCTTGAAAATTTCAAGTGCATACTCATAGGTGCAAGCACGGAAAATCCTTTTTTTGTGTTAAGTTCGGGCATACGCAGCCGAAGTATGCTTTTTGAATTTAAGCCTTTAAACGAGGAGGATTTAAAAGCGCTCATTCAAAGGGTAAAGGAGGAGTTAAACATTGTTTGCGATGAGGATTCTTGTGCCTTTATACTCAAAATGTGCGGAGGGGACGCTAGGGCTGTGCTGAATTTAATAGAATTTGCCCTCATCGTTGATGAAAAAGAACTCTCACTACACACCCTTAAAACCCTCAAAGCCAATGCCCTAAATGACGGCGTTAGCTCAAAGGATACGCATTATCGTTTGGCAAGTTCTCTCATTAAGAGTTTAAGAGGTAGCGATATAGACGCTGCACTTTACTATCTAGCAAGGCTTATTGAGGGCGGAGAGAGTGCGGATTTCATCGCTAGGCGTTTGGTGATTTTTGCAAGTGAGGACATAGGAAATGCCGATACTAACGCCTTGAATTTAGCCACAAATTGCCTCATCGCCGTTAAAAGCATAGGCTATCCAGAAGCTAGGATTATACTCGCTCAATGTGTGGTGTATTTAGCTAGTGCAGTCAAATCAAATTCAAGCTACAAAGCCATAAACAAAGCCCTTGACTTCGTGCGAAACAACCCAGCTTTGCCACTTTTACCCCACCTTGACAATAACAATGCCGCCATTAAAAACTATCTTTATCCTCACGATTTTGGAGGTTTTGTTAAACAGCAATACCTCGCTAAACCCCTAAAATTCTACGAAAGCAAAGGATATGGAGC
This sequence comes from uncultured Campylobacter sp., assembly GCA_964607975.1. Classification (GTDB taxonomy): domain Bacteria; phylum Campylobacterota; class Campylobacteria; order Campylobacterales; family Campylobacteraceae; genus Campylobacter_D. The sequence continues at coordinate 11,969 of CAZSMF010000020.1, forward strand.
TGAAAAAACCTTACACGAATGGCTTAAAAAGATGAAAAAGGGCGAAAATAATCCTTAAAATAGAGCTAATTTTACTAAAATCAATCACTTAAATCCCTTTGTAAAAGCTCTTCTAAAATGATAGTCGCATAAGAGCCTTTTTGTAGGAAAAATTCCAAGCAAAAATGTGCCTTTTCTTCATCGTATCGGTAGTTTGTGCGTTCTAAAAAGCTCCACAGAAAGCGTCTTGAACCTTGCAATTTTGGAACAAAGTCCTTAAATTCAGCAAAAACTGCATTTTCTAAATCAAAAGCAAAGCCCTCCTTGCATTCAAAGGCTTTTTTGCCTAAAATCAAGCCCAAAGGCACAATGTCTTTTCGCAAAAATCGCTCACATTCACTCTGCAAATCCTCACAAATAAAGCATTTGCCAAAGGGATAATGCCCCAAAACCTCATTTTGCAAAAGCTTGAAAAAATGCTCCTGCCTTTTCAAAGCCTTGCACTGCGTTTTATCAAGGGCGTAAATTTGAGCCAATTCTTTTTCGCTAAATTCACTTGCAAAGTGCGATAACTGCACCCTTTTACTCAAATAACGATTAAATAATTCACTTTGAAAGGCTGAAAGTAAAAAATCCCTTATTTTAGGATTTTTAAGCCCTTTTCCTTGTAAAATTTCTAGCCCCTGCGTGAAATTATCTTTAAATTTGCCAAATCTTTGATAGCCAAAATAATTGGCAAAACCACGATTACAAAGCATTTTAAAGGCATTTTCAAGCTTTTTAGCGTCCATTAAATTTACTTTTTTAAGACGAATGAAAAAGGAATTTCCTTTCAAATGCCCTATGCGTAGCTTGTTGTTGTGAGTGAAAAAATCCAAAATTTTAAGTTTTTCGTGCGAAAAAGAGCCTAAAAGCGGCTCAAATTTTTTCGGCACTGAGAGGTATTGAAAGGTTTGTCCTTGCTTGTCTTTAAGCCCTCCGTAGCCAAATTCACGCATTTTAATCCCGCTGTGTTCGCTCAAAATTCTCAAAGCCTCGCTCGTGGATAAATCTTTTTTGACAATATGCAAAATCAAATGCTCTCCACTGCCGCTAAATTCATACAAAGGCACTTCACGCACGACAAAATCATCGCTATTTTTGCTAAAATGAGCATTTATCTTTGCGTGTGTGAGTGTGCGTAAGGGCTTAAAAATGGTGTCTTGTGCCGTTAAATTCATACTTTCCCTTTATAGCTTTACCAAAAATAGTGAGCTTTACGCCAAATTTTTCTGCCATTTTTTGCATAAAGGCTTTGTTTTTGGGCGAAAAGGCAAAAAGAATTTCGTATTCTTCGCCGCTTAAAAGCTCATCATCGCTTAAATTTTTAAGCCATTTTAGCCCAAGCTTGTTTAAATTTAGCATTTTTGACAAATCCTCGCTCAATCCGTCCGATATATCCATAGCACAACGCACTTTTTCAGCCACAGAATAAAAAAATTCTCCTCTTAACTTTGGCTTGATGAAACGATGATTTTTGCTTAATTTTCCGCCATTTTGAAGCGTTTTTAAGCCTTGCAAACTTTTGCCAAGTTTGCCTGTAAAAGCGAGTAAATCGCCTTTTTGTAAGCCTGTGCGAAAGATTCCTTTGTGGCGAATTTTGCTAATGAGTGTGATGCAAATGCCTATTTTATCGCTGCTTATCGTATCTCCGCCTATGATAGTGATGTTAAAATGAGAAGCGCTTTTTAAAAAGCCTTTTTGCAAGGCTTGAATGTCCTTTACGCTTATGTTTTTAGGTAGTGCAAGTCCTAAAAGGGCGTATTTTGGCACGGCATTCATCACAATGGCATCTGAAATGTTGATGAGCATTGCCTTTGTGGCTATTTGTTCGTAACTTAACCACGAACGCTTAAAATGCACGCCCTCAAAGAACAAATCCTTGCTGTAACACCATTTGCCAAGCACCGCACCATCATCGCCATTTTTATCATTTAAAAAAGCTTTGATGATGAAATTTTCTTTATCCATAAAGAAATTTTACCTTAAATTCAGTGAATTTACACACATTGTGGGGAAATTTGTTGAATTTGTTCGTGCTTATGCAAGGGATAATGCGTTTTTTCCTTATTTCCACAATGATTTTTCAAAATTTAAGCTTAAATTTATTGACTATGGGGGGGGGGCATTTGATATAATTTCTCTTAAATATTTCTCACAAAGGAGACCTTATGTGCGACAAACTCATCAACGAGGCAATCAATTTTGTCGATAAAAACGGAACTTTACCCGAAATAAGAGACTTCAAAGTCAGTAAAGATGAGGCAAACGCCTTTAAAAAAAGCGAAGCTTATGCCGAACTTAAAGCCATTCGAAACAAATTTACAAAAGAAAGAAAAGAGGGCTTTAAAACTTTGGCGAATTTTTATCGCTGGTATAAGGCTCAAAAGCAAGAATGTGCGTATTGCGGCATTAGTCAAGTGGATTTAAAAGCCTTGTTAAAGCTTAATGATGAGGACAAACAAAAGCCTTTGTATTCTAAAAAGCGAGGTTTTACTGCCACACTACAAATTGAGAGGACAAATCCAAACAAAGCCTATGACGAGCATAATTGCAAACTCATTTGCACTCTATGCAACAACGCCAAAAGCGATATGATAAATGAAGCCAATTTTAAAAAGTATTTTGCCCCTGCGACAAGGGACTTTTTGAATGATTTAAAAAGCGGTAAAATCGCAAATCAATTTTGAAAATAAAAAAAGAATATAATAAATTAACAAGGCAGAATGCTTTTAAAATTTGACATTTAAGCCTTTTTCTACTACAATGCCCCATTTTCTTTCAGTGATGAGAGATTGGCTTACTTCTAGCAAGTAGGTTGCCCCGTCTTTGAGCGGGGGTATTACTTGATAATTTCATTTTTAATCTTTTCTTTAACAGGACGCACGAAGTCTTTGCCTTTTATAGATACTTCGGCTTTGCCTCAGTATGACACCAATTTTGTCATTTTGCGTCTGCCTTGTCATTTTGAGCGTAGCGAAAAATCTACAAGTCGTGAGTAGAATTTGCCTTTAAATTCTTTATAGATACTTCGCTACGCTCAGTATGACATAACACATTGTCATTCTGAGCTTTGCTTGTCAAAGCGAAGAATCT
>CAZSMF010000020.1:15182-27530 GCA_964607975.1 uncultured Campylobacter sp.
TGTCATTTTAAGCAAAGCGAAAAATCTCTTTTAGCAAAAACTCTACTGCCATTTGATGACATAGTTTTTACCTCCTGTTTTTAACTATTAAGCTATTTTTAAATCCCTACTCATTCATAATAGAAAGCAGTTCCACATTGTCCTTGGTTTTAAGCATTTTTGAGTAAAGGAATTTCAAGGCTTCCACATCGTCCATTTGCGATATAGCCGAGCGAATCGCCCAAATTTTTTGCAAATCGCTAGGATTTTGCAAAAGCTCTTCTTTTCTCGTGCCTGATTTGATAATGTTTATAGCAGGGTAAATTCGGCGGTCTGATATGCTTCTATCAAGCATTATTTCGCTATTTCCCGTGCCTTTAAATTCCTCAAAAATCACATCGTCCATTCTTGAACCCGTATCCACAAGGGCAGTGGCGATGATGGTGAGTGAGCCTCCATTTTCAATGTTTCTAGCCGCTCCAAAAAAGCGTTTTGGCTTATGCAAGGCATTAGCATCAACCCCACCGCTTAAAACCTTACCAGAACTTGGCGTAGCGGTGTTATAAGCCCTTGCTAATCTAGTAATGCTATCAAGTAGTATGATGACATCATTACCCATTTCTACCATTCTCTTTGCCTTTTCGATGACAAGTTCAGCCACACGCACGTGATTATAGGCTGGTAAATCAAAAGTCGAGCTGAAAACCTCGCCCTTGACACACCTTTGCATATCAGTAACCTCCTCAGGGCGTTCATCGACAAGCAAGACGATGAGATGGGCTTCTGGTTGATTTTTGGCTATGGCTGCGGCAAGTTCTTTCATCAGCTCGGTTTTACCTGTGCGTGGCGGAGCGACTATAAGCCCTCTTTGTCCCTTACCAATAGGCACAAAAAGGTCTAAAACTCGCCCTGTGAGCTTCATCGCATCGTATTCAAGTTTGATTTTTTCGGTAGGGAAAATGGGTGTGAGATTGTCAAATAAAGGTCTTTCTTTGGCTTCTTGCAAAGGCACATAATTTATCGCCTCGATTTTAAGCAAGGCGTAGTATTTTTCTTGCTCTTTTGGCTCTCTTACTTGCCCTGTAACAATGTCGCCAACGCGTAGAGCGAATTTGCGAATTTGAGAGTTGGAAACATAGGCATCATTGACGCTGTCGCTTAAATTCGCGTCCATTCCACGCAAAAAGCCATAGCCCTCGCTTGAAATTTCTAAAATTCCTGTGAAAAGTATGAAACCACCGGCTTTTGTCTGGGCTTTGAGAATTTCAAAAATGAGTTCTTGTCGGCGGAATTCGCTAGGATTTTCAATGCCAAGTTCGTTGGCGATTTTGATTAGGCTTTCTAAATCAAGCAACTTTAAGTCTTCAATCTTGTATCCCTCAACAGGAATGTGCGTTCTTTGTTTTTTATTATCCATAAAACCTCGTTTTGAAGTGGAATTTTTTGTGAAGTGAAATAAAATTTTTCTAGGATTATAAACTATTTTTCTTAAAAAAATGTTAAATCCTGCGAAAATTTGTGAAATTTTTTTATACCTTGTTACCAAATTTAAAGCTATTTTAGCACAAAGGCTTTAAATTTGAGGCTAATTTCTCCTTTTATACTCCTCATAATCAAATTCTCGCACCACTTCTACGCTCTTATCCTGCCTTAAAAAGAGCAAATTTGGCAAAACAACGCCGTTAAATGTCGTGTTTTTGACTATGCTATAATGTGCTTGGTCGAGGAAAACGACTTTATCGCCTCGTTTTAGCTCGTTTTTAAAGGCGTATTCGCCCATTATATCACCAGCTAGACAGGTATTTCCTCCAAGCAAATACGCAAATTCGTCTTTTTGTAAGCTTGATATGATTTCATTTTCCCTTGTGGCAAGGATTCTAGCCTTTGCAATCTCGCTGGTGTAAGGCATTATAATGGTATCGGGCATATGTGCTTCGCTTGAAGTGTCTAAAATGGCTATGTCTTTTTCATTTTTAACTATGTCAATCACAGAAGCTACAAGAGTGCCAACTCCTAAACCTACGGCTTCACCCGGTTCTAAAATCACTCTAACACCGAATTCATCGGCAAATTCTTTACACAAAGTGATGAGTTTTTCGACATTATAGCCCTTTTTTGTGATGTGATGTCCTCCGCCAAAATTCACCCAACGCATTTTGGGTATGAATTTTGCAAAATTCTTTTTAAAGGCGTTTAAAACAAGCTCCAAACTTTGCGCACTTTCCTCGCACAAGGCGTGAAAATGAAGCCCACTTACTCCGCTTAAATCAGCATTTTCTAAATCACGGGCTAAAATTCCAAGCCTTGAAAAGCGTCCGCAAGGATTGTAAAGTGCTTTTGGAGCGAGTGAAAATTCCACATTGCAACGAAGCCCTATTTGCCTTTGAGCCTTTAAGGCTTTATCTTTAAAATGCTTAAATTGGGATAAAGAATTAAAAATGATATGCTGTGAAAGGGCTAGAATTTCATCAAACTCCTCATCTTTAAAGGCTGGGCTGAAAGTGTGGATTTCTTTATCCATAAATTCTTTGGCGAATTTTGCCTCCCAAAGCCCACTACACGCACAGCCACTTAAATACTCGCCCACTATTTTTAAAGCAGGGCTAAATGCAAAGCCTTTCAAGGCAAGGAGGATTTTTGCCCCACTTTTAAAAGCCACATTGGCTAAAAGTTCGCAGTTTTTACGCAGGGCATCTTCTTCAATGACATAGGCTGGGGTGCGTTTTATAGTGTGGAGTTGATTAAGAATTTGCATTTTAAACTTTCCTTTATAATGAAAGTTCGATTGTAGCAAAAATTCACAAATGGCTTTAATGATTTTATGCTCCTTAAACATTAAATGAAATCGTTACTTTTTAAGTCCCATTTTATCATTATAAATTCAAAAAAAAAAAAAACGATTTTTTCAATATTTAATTTTTATTTAAAGAAATTAAGAGTATTATACCTTTCATAAGGCATAGTCCTTAAATTTATTTTGAAAGGGTTTCTTATGGGAACAAGAAAAGAACACGATTTCATCGGCGAACTTGAAATCTCTGATGAAGTGTATTATGGAGTGCAAACCTTCCGTGCGGTTGAGAATTTTGACATTTCTCACGATAGGTTGAAAAACTTTCCACGCTTTGTTAGGGCATTAGCTAGGGTGAAAAAAGCCGCAGCAATGGCGAATTTCGAGCTTGGACTTTTGGATAAAAACATAGAACAAGCCATTATCAAAGCTTGCGATAAGATTTTAGAGGGCGGATACTACGAACAATTTGTTGTGGATATGTTTCAAGGCGGAGCTGGAACAAGCACCAATATGAACGCTAATGAAGTCATCGCTAACATAGGCTTGGAGCTTTTAGGACACAAAAAGGGCGAGTATCAATACCTACACCCAAACGACCACGTGAATTTAAGCCAAAGCACAAATGATGCTTATCCAACGGCGATGAGAATGGCATTGCACGATTATTTAAGCGATTTAGCTACGGCTATGGAGCATCTTAAAAAAGCCTACGAAAGAAAGGCTGTTGAATTTAAAGATGTGCTTAAAATGGGACGAACCCAACTTCAAGATGCCGTGCCTATGACATTGGGGCGTGAATTCCAAACCTTTGCGGTAATGATGGGCGAGGACATTCAAAGGGTTTTAGAAGCTAGAAAGCTTGTTTTGGAAATCAATCTAGGCGGAACGGCTATTGGCACAGGGATAAATTCACACCCTGATTATCCAAAAGTCGTTGAAAGAAAGTTAAGAGAGGTTACAAAGCACGATTATGTCGTGGCTGAGGACTTAATCGAAGCCACACAGGACACAGGAGCTTATGTGCAAATTTCAGGCGTTTTAAAACGCGTAGCAACAAAGCTTTCAAAGGTTTGCAATGACTTGCGACTTTTAAGCTCTGGACCAAAATGTGGGCTTAATGAGATTAACCTACCGAAAATGCAACCGGGCAGCTCCATTATGCCGGGCAAGGTAAATCCAGTCATACCAGAAGTGGTTAATCAAGTGTGCTACTATGTCATCGGTGCTGATGTGAGCGTAACCTTTGCTTGTGAGGGCGGACAATTACAGCTTAATGTATTCGAACCTGTTGTGGCTTACTCGCTATTTAATTCAATCACTATGCTTGAAAAGGCGATGAAAACACTAGCGGATAAATGTATTGACGGAATCACCGCCAATGAAAAAACTTGCTCGGATTTTGTGTATAACTCCATAGGCATAGTTACCGCACTTAATCCTTACATAGGCTATGAAAATTCAGCTTCAATAGCCAAAGAAGCCTTAAATACAGGCAAAAGAGTGTATGATTTGGCATTAGAAAGAGGACTTTTAAGCAAAGAAGAGCTTGATAATATCCTCACACCAGAAAATATGCTCAATCCACATATGACAAAGAAAAGACAATAAGAGGAGTTTAGTATGGACTTTATGTTAATTTTGCAAATTATCGTTCTTTTAGGAGCGATATTTTTGGGTATTCGCCTTGGCGGAATCGCCATTGGCTATGCAGGTGGGCTTGGCGTTATCGTGCTTGGGCTTTGTTTGGGAATGAAACCGGGGCAAATTCCTTGGGATGTCATTTTAATCATTATGGCGGTAATTGCGGCAATTTCTGCTATGCAAATCGCTGGTGGGCTTGATTATTTGGTGCAAATTGCCGAGAGAATTTTGCGTTCAAATCCTAAATACATCAATTTCCTCGCCCCAACGGTTACTTATTTGCTAACCATACTCGCAGGGACAGGACACACAGCCTTTTCAATGATACCTGTTATCGTTGAGGTGGCAAAAGAGCAAAATATCAAGCCCTCAGTGCCACTTTCCATTGCCGTTGTGGCTTCGCAAATTGCCATTACAGCAAGTCCGGTGAGTGCGGCTGTGGTTTATATGACAGGCGTTTTAGAGCCTTTGGGTTGGAGCTATCCTTTGCTTTTAGCCATTTGGATACCGACAACTTTCATCGCTTGTATGCTTACAGCCTTTATCATCGGTAAATTATCGAATTTGGATTTAAGCAAAGACCCTATCTATCAAGAAAGAGTGAAAAATGGGCTTGTTAAAGCTAGTGTTGGCGCACAAAATATCAAGCTTAAAGAGGGAGCAAAACTTTCCGTGCTTTTCTTTGTGCTAGGCGTTATCTTTGTCGTCCTTTACGCTACTTCTATTTCTAAAATCGGCGGAAAGCCTGTATTTATCGAAAATGTCATCGTAGGGCGTGATGCGGCGATTATGAGTGCTATGCTTACTATCGCTACCTTAATCGTCATCTTTTGTAAGGTTGATGTGAGTAGAATTCCAGAAACTTCATCAGTTTTCAAAAGCGGTATGGTAGCTTGCGTGTGCGTTTTTGGTGTGGCTTGGCTTGGAAATACTTTTGTTAGCGGACACGAAACAAGCATTAAAAACCTTGCTGCTAATCTTGTCGAGCAAAAGCCTTGGCTTTTAGCCGTAGCATTTTTCTTTGCTAGCACTTTGCTTTACTCACAAGCAGCCACAGCCAAAGCTATCGTGCCTACTATCATTACTGCTCTTGCAATAAGCCCTGAAAATGCAGGTAGTGCTTACATACTCGTGGCTTCATTTGCCGCTGTTTCAGCACTTTTCGTGCTTCCAACTTACCCAACCTTGCTCGGTGCGGTGCAAATGGACGACACAGGCTCAACTAGACTTGGCAAATATATCTTTAACCACGCCTTTTTAATCCCGGGCGTTCTTGCCATAGCTTTAAGCGTTGCTTTGGGCTTTTTGGTTACTTCCTTTATATGAATTTAATCCCGTCTTTTGACGGGATTAAACAATTCAATTTTCTTTTAAGCTTTTTTTTGCTAAACTGACACATTTTATTTTTTGGAAATTTGGTGATGAAAAAAAGATTTTATCTTATCATTAGTGCCTTGCTAATGTGTGCGTGTTCTAATCACAGCTTAAATAATGCATTTTATGAAGAGGCTTTAAAAAGCAAATTTTGCAATGATACTTTCTTTAACGAACAAAAAACCAAGCTTGATAAAAACGATGATACCATTTACACAGGCTTAAATTCAGGCTCTTTGGCAAGGGCTTGTGATAAATTTGAGGAAAGTAATTATTTTTTAGACAAAGCCGAAGAGGCGTATAAATGGGATGTGGATTTGCAAGGCTTTGGCAAAAAGGGCGTTAGAAGCATTGCCAGCACCCTTGTCAATGAGGGCATAATGGACTATCAAGGCACTTTATATGAACGCATTATGGTTAATGTCTATAAGGGCTTGAATTTTATGAGTTTAAAGGACTTTGCCAATGCCAGAGTTGAATTTAACAGGGCTTTAATGAGACAAGATATGGCAAAAGACTATTTTGCCAAAGAAATACAAGCAAATCGTAAGGAATTTGACGAGGCAAAAAAGGACGCTAATTATGAGCAAAATATGGGTTCAAATTATAGTGCAATTTCTAGCCAATACAGCCACCTACTCAAAGACTTTTCCACCACGCAAAATTTCATCAACCCTTACGCTACTTATATGGCAAGTGTTTTTTTCTTTTTAGACGGCGATTATAAAAGGGCTGATGACTTGTTTAAAGAAGTGGCTGTGCTTCACCAAAACAGCCCTGAATTTAACAAAGAATTTAAAATTTTTAACGCCTACGCAAGGTCTTTAAACCCACAATCTTTGCCAAAATATGTATTTGTAGTCTATGAAAGCGGACTTGGTGCAGGGCTTGATGAATTTGCCTTTACCCTGCCTTTTATTTTTGATGAGCAAGTTATTACCACAAGCCTCGCCTTGCCTACCTTGAAAAAACGCGAGAATTCTTATGAGTATATTAGTGCAAATGGGGCTTTGGTGGCGGATTTTGTGGATTTTGATAATATCATCGCTACTGAATTTAAAGTCAATATGCCCGTGATGATAGGCAAGGCTTTAAGCTCGATGATAAGCAAAACAGCCATAAATTTAGCCGTGGCGAAAAATGACCCTACGGGCGGGTATTTATCATTAGCAACCAGCCTTTTTAACTCCACTACAACAAAGGCGGATTTACGCTTTTGGGTTTCTTTACCAAAATATGCTAAAATCTTGGCGTTAGAAAACACAGGAAAAATTATCATACATAATGAAAGTGGTGGATTGGTGTATAAAAATGAGAATTTAGCAAAGGATAAAAACTTGCTTATCATCGTTAAATCATACACAAGATATTCGCCAAGCTATGTTTGGCTCATTCAAAAATAAGGAGAAAAAATGCAAAAAATTCTTTTAAGCTTACTTGCTGCTTTGTTTTTCATCGCGTGTGGAGGAAAAGAGCTTAGCCCACTTGAAAAACGAGTGGCGGAAAAAATGGCTTTTATCGATGTAGATAAAAGCATAGTTAAGGCTTTTAATTATCGTTTTAACGCTAATGGCTTGCTTGAATTCGAGCTTGTGCTGTTTGATGATGATGATGTAGAGCTTGAATACAAAGTCTCGTGGAAAGATGAGGATAGTTTCGTCCTTAAAGCCCCAACGGACGGCGAATTCATAGGCATTAAACTCAAAGAAAATAAAGAGTTTTTACTTCAAAGAGTAGCGACAAATAAAGGTGCTGTCGATTTTACTCTCACTTTGCGTAAAAAATAATTTTTAAAGGATACACAATGACAAAATTCCAATTCTTACTCACAAGCACTTTGGCTGGGGTATTTTTAGTCGCTTGTTCTTCAACACCCGTTTATACAGACGGCAAGGCAGGACAAGTCAAACAAGGCGATTCGCTCACACTTGGGCTTGACAGAGAGGACTTTGAAAACGCTGCTGATGTGATGATACAAAGTATGCTTAAAGACCCGGCTTTTGCGAGTATTTCACCGAGCAATCGCAAGGTAATTGCCATAGGACGCATAGTAAATGACACTCCACAACGCATAGATACCGATAAACTCATTTCTAAAATCACCATTGCTTTGAGAAAGAGCGGTAAATTCGTGCTTACCACAGCAGTAGCCGCTGGTGGTGCTAGGGATTCTATGAGTCAAGATGTGCGTGAGCTTCGTGATAATGACGAATTTAATCAAGCCACTATCGCTAAAAAAGGCACACTCGTAGCACCCGATTTTTCTTTGGCTGGTAAAATCAGACAAGACAATGTTAAATTACCAAATGGCAAAATTCAGGCTGAATACTTCTTTCTTTTATCTGTAACAGATTTAACAAGCGGTTTGGCGTATTGGGAAGATGAACAAACCATTAGCAAAACGGGCGATAAAAAATCCGTTACTTGGTAAGGCTTGATGATGAAAAAATATCTTTTATTTCTCTTTTGCTTTGCCTTTGCTTTGGCTGAGCCTGATACAAATACAACGCAAATAAAGTCAAATTTCAGCACTGATATAGGTGCATCACTTACTACAAGAGATGGCACTTTTATCAAAGTTTCCGTAGGTGAGGGCAGCGGACAAACCAAAGAAATAGCCACTCGAAACGCCGTTTTAGAAGCGATTTCTAAAACAAAGGGTTTGAGTGCGGAGAAAAATTTGAAATTGCAGTCTTTGGAAGTGCCAAATTTATTTGGTTCTGTGTTGAGTAATCCTCAAATGAGTAAGGCTACACAGGGACGCATTGACTCTTATGATGTCATAAGCGTGAATTTAGAGCCAAATGGCTGGTATGTGGTGCGTGTAAATGTCTATAAAACGCTATTTGAACGCAGTAAAAAGCCTAGCGTAACCATTATCAACGCTTCTGCCTTTAAAAATTTAGGCGAAACCTTGCAAAAAAGGCTTACTAACGAATTAGTCCAAAGCAAGAAATTCAATGTTTTAGACAGGAAAAACGATGCCTATTACAAAGCTGAAAAGCAACTCATCGAAAGTGAGGACGCCACAAGCGAAGATGTGTATAAGCTTGGCAATATTTTAGGCACGGATTATATGCTCGTGTTTAATTTAAGAGATGTGGGAGCAAGTGCCTCAAATAACAGCGGTGTAGCCGCTACGAGTGCGAGTTCTAAAATGAGTAAAGCCGATGTGGTTGTGGATTATCAAATGATACTCTTTGCCACAAAGGAAATCAAACTCGCCAACACCTTATCAATGACACTTACTCTAAAAGATGATAGCGTAAAAAGCAATGAAGAAGCTATGGCAAAGATAGCAAAGTCCATATTTACAGACATTTCAAACACGCTTCATCCGCTCATAGTCGCTGCTGTGGAGGATAAAGAAATCACCTTTGCTGACAAGCTCGATAAAAACGCTATTTATGAGTGTGGTTCAGGCAGGGTGCAAATCACTCAAAGTGCCAAAAATTCAAAGGCTAAAATTTTAGACGGCGAAGTGGCTTTGGGCGATGTGTGCGTAGTGTCTTTAAACACGGGCAAGGACGCTACTTATAAGCTTGGCACAGGCGGGGGCGTGAATTTAGGCTGGTAAGAGCAGATTCCTCTTGCGAGGAATTTGCCTTTAAATTTAGCTTTTTTTCAACTAAAATTAAACTTTTTTGCAGTATAATACAAATTTTTTAGCCATTTAAGCTTTCTAAATCCCTTTGTGGTGCTTAATGGTAGCTTACTTTAAAGGATAGTCAATGAGCGGAAAATACGCCATTATCAAACACAGCGGCAAGCAATACCGCGTTAGCGTGGGCGATGAGTTGAAGCTTGATTATTTCAAGGCTGAGGCAAAGTCAAACATAGAGCTTACAGAGGTTCTTGCGGTGAATGATAAGGATTTAAAGTTAGGTGCGCCCTTTGTAGCGGGTGCGAAAGTCGTCTTGGAAGTGGTAAATCACGGACGAGATAAAAAAGTGGTGATTTACAAAAAAAGACGCCGCAAGGATTCTAAACTCAAAAGAGGTTTTAGAAGGTCTTTTACTCGCGTTCGAGTAAGTAGCATTCAAGCATAAGGGGTAGAAAATGGCACACAAAAAAGGACAGGGTTCAACTCAAAACAACAGAGACTCCATAGGACGCCGTTTAGGTGTGAAAAAATTTGGTGGTGAATTTGTGCGTGCGGGCAATATCATCATTCGCCAAAGAGGCACAGCCACACACGCTGGAAACAATGTCGGCATAGGCAAGGACCATACTATCTTTGCCCTCATTGATGGCTTTGTCAAATTTGAGCGAAAAGACAAAAACAGAAAAAAAGTCTCCGTTTATGCTAAATAAGGGCTGAAAAGCCCTTGACTGCTTTATCTTTGATTTATTTTTAAAAGCGTGGCAGCACTACTCATCAGGGGCGAAAAATTTCACTGCATTTTGTCCCTCATTAGCATTCATATCAATACCTCTTTTATGCCAATCATAAGACTTCGCTAAATGTCCCAAATCAAGAGCCTTAAAGCCATTTTTGCTTAAATCAGCAGCTAAAACACAAGCCGTTGGTCCGCACATTAAAATCATAATGCTGTCTTTATCATAAGTGCAAAGCTTATTAAAAAGCTCATCATAAACACTAAAACAATGCTTATTTGGCACAAATTCATAATCAAGCTTTAAGGCTGTGTCAAAAATGTTAAATTTATAAGATTTCAAGGCTTCTTTACAGCCTACTAAAACGAGTTTTTTGTTTTGGAAGAAGTTTCTGTATAAAGTAAAAAATTTAGTATTACCTGTAATTCCTGCTTCGCAAAGTGGCATTTCTTTATTAAGATATTTGTCAAGTTGTTTGCGTAAAGAAGGCACAGCATAAAGTTCAAAGTTTTTATAAATGGGGTTTGTTTGGCTAATAATCTCTTTAAAGATATTGGGGTGATAATAGCGGCGATTTACAGCAACAAGCAAATTCTCCTGCGGTTTAGCCAATATTTCTTGTAGTCTTTGAGTAAGCTTCTTTTCAGCCCTTTGAAAAGGAATGTCCTTGCCATCAGCAACCATTATCTCACCATCTCCAAAACGAGCTATGCTTTTGTTAGTAGTGATAAGCTCATTTATTGTCTCCTCAGCAGTTTTAATAGTCGGGCGTTTAATCTTGCTATTTGGAATGGCATACAAAATCGTCTCAATCAGCAAATCATCATCAAGTCTTGGCTTACTATTTTCAAGCCTTTGAGTTCTTTTGTGAAGTTCTCTTAAAGAAAATCTAAAACTATCCCTAATATTTTGCAAGAAATTTTGTGCGTATTTATATAAAGACATCTTTGCCCCTTTGTGAAATGTTTGGGCTAGAATACAAAAAAAAAAAAAAAACGATTTTTAAATGGGTTTAAATTTAAGTTTTTTATGAATTTTTTAAAAAGATAGTTTTTAGAATGATTTAACGAATTTTACGCTTTTTTGTCCTTGAAAGCTTAAAAATTTGCGAAGCAGGGCGAGAAAAAAGCTTTTTAAAAGATTTTCACTCAATATCCCACCCCACCAACCAATTACCACACATAACAACTCCCTAAACATTTCTGCAAACTTTTGACTTCTAAAAGAAAAATAACCAAATGTGTAGCCCAATCAGGCTACACTATCCACCACTTCATTTACTCAACAATACAAGCACCAAAAGCACCTGCATTTAGGCTCATTTATTCACAAAATGCTTTTAAATCCAATCCAAGTAAATATTGCCAATGCCCTTTTGAGCGATTTTCTTTTCAAGCCTTTCAAGCTTTTCTTTTGGATTGTCAAACATTCCTTCGTGGGTTTCAGCCATTATGTATTCTATGTGTTTGTGTAAATCTTGTTCGATAAGAGCGTCTAAAACATCAAATTCAGCCCCCTCAATGTCAAGTTTTACAAAGGTGATTTTGCCGTGTTCTTTAACGAGTTCTTTGATAAATTCAGCAAAGTCAATCATTGGCACTTCATAACCTGCTGCTTTTTGTGGCACAGCCTCTGACTTCACTATACTTGCACCTTGTGAGGCTATATCCTCATCGTAGTCATAAAACCTTGTCGTTTCGTTTTGACAAGAAATGGCTTTTTGATGCAAGATAAATTGGGGATTATCTTTGTAAAGATTGTTTAAAAAAGCACACAAATAGATATTTGGCTCAAAACCATAGCAAATTCCGCCACAAGCTAGGGCAATATCGCTAAAAACGCCATTATGCACGCCTCCATCGACAAAGACGAGTTTTTCGCCATTTTGGTGGTGTCTAAGGTAAAAATCGTAGAAAATTTTGTGGTATTTAAAAGCAACATAAGCCCTATTTAATAGGTAAGTGAAAGAATAAAATCCCCCCCCCCCTATTAGCATTTAGTCTATTCACATCGTGTAAGGTGTAAAAATGAGAGTTGCCGCTTGTTTTGCTTATGTGTTCGAGAAAATCAGCCAATCTTGCTTGATTGACATAAGAGAAAATTTTCTTTTTGCCAAAATAAATTTCTCTTTTACCGCTTTCATATTTTATCTTTTTAAAAAACATTTAGCCTCCTCAATTTAAAAATCAAGCAAAATTATGCCAAATTTAGCCTGAATTTGA
>CAZSMF010000021.1:0-20620 GCA_964607975.1 uncultured Campylobacter sp.
TACTGAACGCAGTGAAGTATCTTTAAGCCTTTTAGATATTTCGCCTACGGCTCAATATGACAGGGTGGGTGTCATACTGAGGGCTTTACGCTCGAAGTATCTAATAAACCTTTCCTTTTAGATACTTCGCTTCGCTCAGAATGACATAGGGTGAGCATCAAAATGACAGGGTGGCTCAATATGACATTTGCCTTGTCAAAATGACACCTGCTAACAAAAACCATTAACAACAATTAAAGTAAAAGAACAAAAGCAATATTCACAAGCAAGATGACTTGCAAAAAACTTTAAAGCAAAATCTGTTCCAAAATTGACATTTTGTTAATCTTTTATGTAGAAAAAGATTAAAAAACTTCATCATTATAGCACAAAAATTTTCAAAAAAAAAAAAAACGATTTTTTTTATTATAAATTTGATGAATTTTTAATCAAAATGTAAAGATTTGTAATGAAATAAAGACAAAATGAGAGAAAATGAGAATGTTTATTAAAGTAATGAGGATTAAATGCGGGGTTAATGAAATATGAGGGTTGAATTTAAGCTCATTTTAATGCTTCTTGCATTATAATTGCCGCCGTTAAATTTTTATAGAGAAAAATAATGTTTATCTTTACGCCTTTATTTACGATTTTTGTTTTGCTTATGGGCGGTTATCTTGCCAAACGCATTGGGGTGCTTAAAAGTAAGCAATCACGCACTTTTTTGGACTTTACCATTATCTTTGCCTTGCCGTGTTTGATTTTCGACAGGGCTTATCATTTGAATTTTGATTTTTCTTTAATCATTTACATTCTTATGGGGCTTTTTTCTTGCGTTGTGGCTGGGCTTTTAAGCGTGGGGCTTGGCTTGTTGTTTAAGTTTTCAAAAGCCACTTTAATCAGTATGTTTTTGCTTTCATCTTTTGGAAATACCTTATTTATAGGCATTCCTATCGTTTCGGCTTTGTATAATGAGCCTCAATTCATCGGCGAGGTGATTTTTTACGATGCCCTTGCCACAGCCTTGCCTATGGCACTTTTCGCACCTTTTATCATCTCCTTGGCAAGTCAGCAAAAAATGAGTTTGATGCAAAATGTGAAAAAAATGCTCTTCTTTCCCCCATTTATCGCTTTATTTTTGGGCTTTTCGTGTAAATTTTTCACCCTGCCTGAACTGATTTTTGAGCCTGTGCGAATGTTTGGTGGTGCGGCAACTCCTGTGGCACTCTTTGCCATAGGCTTGGGACTTGGTTTTAATGCCATTAAAACAAGCTACAAAGGCACGGCTATTGTGATTTTTGCGAAAATGCTCTTTGCTCCTTTTTTGTTTATCATTTTACTCTTGCTTTTTGGCTTTGAATTTACGCCCTCTGCTGTGGTAGCGGTGTTTGAAAGCTCTATGCCAACGATGACACTAGCTGGGGCTATGGTGATGAAAGCCAAGCTTGACAGCAATCTTGCCGTAAGCAGCATAGCCTTTGGCATACTCTTTGCCTTTGTTTCTATGCCCTTGCTGGTCTTTGTGCTGTTGTAGGGCTAAAAAAATGCGAAAAATTAGTGAAAATTTGCTATACTTTCACAATGAAAAAAGAATTAGCTTATAAGAATGTTACTAAAATAGGGCTTGTAGCAAGGCTGAATACGGATTTGAGTGCGGATATTTTAGCACTTAAAAATATTTTTGATGAAAGAAATATCAGCCTTTTGCTTGATAAAAATAGTGCAAAAAGCTTGAATTTGCAAGGCTTTGAGCTTGATGAGCTATTTAAGCAAAGTGATTTTATCATCGCTTTGGGAGGGGACGGCACGGTCATTTCGCTGTGTCGCAAGGCGAGTGAGTATGAAAAGGCGATTTTAGGCATTCACGCTGGACGGCTTGGCTTTTTGACGGATTTTACCGCAAAAGAAGCAAGGGGCTTTTTTGATGAATTTTTTAGTGGTAAATTCAGGCTTGAAGAGCCTTTTTTGCTTGATATTGTCCTTGAAACAAAGCAGGGGCAAAATTTTATAAAAACGGCGTTTAATGATGTGGTTTTTTCACGCACTGCTAAACATTCTATGGCTCATATTGAGGTGCTTAGAAAGGGTAAAATCTTTAACGAATACTACGGGGACGGGCTTATAGTCGCTACTCCTGCTGGTTCAACAGCGTATAATCTCAGTGCAAATGGTCCTATTATCTACACTTTGGCGGAGGTGTTTTTGCTGACGCCGGTTTGCTCTCATTCGCTTACCCAACGCCCTATCGTGCTTCCAAAGGGCTTTGAGCTTGAAGTTAGGGCGAATGAATGCTCCTTTTTCATTGACGGGCAGGAGTGTTTAGAAACGAAAGATTTTAAAAGCATTAAGATAAGATTAAGCGATAAAAAAGTAAGCCTTTTGCACCCTAGAAATAGGGATTATTTTCAAATTTTAAAAGAAAAATTGCGTTGGGGAAATTGATGATTTATCAAGTGTTTATGCGTGAGAATATCAGCTTTAAGAGTGCCGAGCTTGAAATAGACAAGGGGCTAACGGTTTTTACGGGTTTGAGCGGGGCTGGAAAATCCATACTTTTTAAGGGCATATTATCCGCCTTTGGCTTGTGCGAGAGTGAGGCTAAATTTGTGGAATTAAAACTTGATGACAAGCTTGATTTGAGCGAATTTGGCATAGAGGGCGATGAGGAAAACACCTTTAAAATGCTTAAAGATAAAAATGCTAAATATTTTATTAACAATCAAAGCATAGCTAAAAAGCCTTTGTCTGTGCTGAGTAAAAGCTTTGTAAAATACCTTTCAGCAAAGGATAGCAACGAATTTGACAATGAAAGATTGCTTTATTTGCTTGATAGCTTGGAGGCGAAAAAGGACGCTAAATTTTGGGACTTTAAAGCTAATTTTGTGAATTTATACAAGGAATTTGTAAAAGCAAATGAGGAGCTTAAAAAAATTCAAAACGAGGAAAAACGCATAGAGGAGCTGAAAGAACTTGCTTTAATGCAAATTCAAAGGATAGAAAGCGTTAAGGCAAAGCCGGGCGAGTATGAGGAATTGATGATTTTAAAGAAAAGGCTTTCTAAAAAAGACAAGATAGAGGAGGCTTGGAAACAAGCAGGGGCAATCTTTGAGCTTGAACCTTTGGTGGTGGAGGCTTTGAATTTAAGCGAAGTGGATACGAATTTTTTTACAGAATGTCTAAACGAACTGCGAGTGGTGGCTGAAAGCCAAAATTTTGACGAGCTTGAATTTGACATTGAGGGCGTTTTGGATAGGATAGAAAAGCTTTCAAGCCTCATTCACCGCTATGAAAGCGTGGAAAATGCTTTGCAGGTGCTTGATGAAAAGAAAAAAGAATTGGCTCATTATGAGAATTTGAATTTTGAGAAAAAAGAGCTTGAAAATAGGGTGGGGGAGCTTTTTGACAAGGTGCAAGAAAATGCCTTGCTTTTGTCGCAAAAGAGGGCTAGTCATTTAAATGAGCTTGAAAGTCTTTTAAACTCTTACCTTGAAAAGCTTTATATGAAGGATTTGAATTTAAGGCTTGAAAGGACTGAAATTTCAGCACTTGGACTTGATGAAGTGCAAGTTGTAGTAAGTGATACGAGGCTTAAAAATTTAAGCTCTGGGGAGTTAAATCGTTTAAGACTTGCTTTCATCGCCACGGAGTGCTTTATTTTAAACGCTGCAAAGGGCATTATTTTTTTAGATGAAATCGATGCGAATTTAAGCGGTAAGGAAGCGATGAGTATAGCCAAGGTGCTTACTGAGCTTTCAAATTTTTATCAAATCTTTGCTATATCGCATTTGCCACAGCTTTCATCAGAAGCACACAATCATTTTTTAGTCGAAAAAAAAGACGGATTAAGTGTGGTGAAAAAACTGCACGAAAGCGAACGCATAGGTGAGTTGGCAAGAATGGTAAGCGGGGAGGAGATTAGCGAGGAGGCGATAGAATTTGCAAAAACTTTGCTGGTTAAGCAAAAGCAAATATAAAAATGATATAATTTCAAGCTAATAACAATAAAAAGACAAGAGATGAAAAAAATTTTAATCTTAGATGATGATAAAATGCTGATTACGCTTTTGGCGAAAAAGATTTCAAATTCGCTCGGCTTTGGCGTGGATATGGCTTTTAGCCTTGATGAAGCAAGGGCTTTGTTAAGCGAGGGTAATGAATACCTCATTTGCTTTGCTGAGCCGAATTTAGCACCAAATTCTAGCGAAATTTTAGACTTTCTTTTAGCACAATCCTTACGCTTGGCTGTGCTTACGGCAAATAATGATAAAAATCTCAAAGCCCAATGCTTACAAAAGGACATTTTAGCTTATCTTTACAAGGAAAGCAGCTTTTGTGTAGAGCAAATGCTGCATTTAATCAAAATGCTTGATGAACACCAAAATGAAAAGGTAATCCTTGCGATGAGTAAGATAAATGAACGAAATGAGCTTAAAAAAGCCTTGAATTTAAGGCTTTTTAATGTGCTTGTTTGCGCACACGGCGAGGAGGCTTTGAATTATTTAGCTGATAATGAGGATGTAAGGCTTATTATTTGCGATGCGAAAATGCCTGTGATTGATGCGGCGGGGCTGATTGCTGAGGTTAAGGAGCAATACCCACGAAGCGATATAGACTTCATCATACTTGGGGAAAAAGACGAGGACTTGGAGGCTGAATTTTTAAATGAAAATGTGAGTGAATTTATCACAAAGCCCTTTGGAAAAGAGCTTTTTAACGCAAGATTAGATAAATATTTAAAAACAAAAGACAGCTTTAAAATGCTTGAACTTTTCAAGGATTTAGAGCCGCAAACCGGAGCGAAAAACAGCTACGGGCTTAAAAACGAATTTGAGGATTATTTAAGAGATAATGCCCAAATGAACGAGGAATTTGCCTTTGCTTTTTTAGAGATTGACGATGTGCAAGGCATTAAGGAGGAGTATGGCAGTAAAGTTAGCCAAATGATGATGAAAGTTGCCACACAAGAAGCCCTTAAAGCCACTATGGGTAAGGATATAGTAGGACATTTAAACCCTCAAAGGCTTTGCATAGTGCTTAAAGATACGAGTAATGAAGCGGCGATTAAGGTGCTTTCTACCATAAGAAAGAATATTAGGGAAAAAAGCGTTTTGGTGTCTTTGGACGAGCTGTATTTTAGCGTTTGCATAGGGGTGAGCTTTGGCAGGGGTGCAGTCTCCTTTAACGAGCTTTCCACAAAGGCGAGTAAGGCTCTTGTTTTGGCACAAAATGGCGGTAAGGATAGGGTGGAAGTATGCTTTTAGAGCTTGAATTTAAAGACAGCGAAAAAATCATCGACACGCATTGTCATTTAGATGATGAGGTTTATTTTGATGATTTGAACGAAATTTTGCTGCATTCTTTTGAAAATAATATCGACAAAATCATTATCCCAGCAGCTTGTGGTAAGGATTTGCCTCGTGCTGTGGAGCTTAGTGAGCTTTACGAGCAGCTTTATTTTGCTGTGGGCATACACCCAAATGAGTGGCAGAGCTATGATGAGTCGCTTTTGCGTTCTTTTATAGGGCATAAAAAATGCGTGGCTGTGGGCGAGTGTGGGCTTGATTATTTTCGTTTAAAGGCTGAGGACATTAAAGAAAAGCAGAAGCAAATTTTTACCGCCCAGCTTGAATTAGCTGTTGCGTTTAAAAAGCCTGTGATTATCCATTGTAGAGAGGCTATTGAGGATACTTACAAGCTTTTAAATGCCTTTAAAGATAAGCTTGTGGGCGGTGTTTTTCATTGTTTTAATGCAAGCGAGCTTTTATTAAGCTTGAAAGAGCATAATTTTTATTTTGGCATAGGTGGGGTTTTGACTTTTAAAAATGCTAAAAATTTGGTTGCAATACTTGATAAAATCCCAAAAGATAAGCTTTTGCTTGAAACGGACGCTCCTTATTTAAGCCCTGAGCCTTTTCGCGGCAAGAGAAATGAGCCACTTTTAACGCATTTTGTGGCGACAAAAATGGCAGAGCTTTTACAATGCGATAGAAATGAGTTGATTAGAATTTGCACCCTAAATTCGCAAAGATTATTTTTTGAAAGGCAGAGTTGATGAGATTTGTGCTTTGTATGCAAGTTTTTTTGTGTTGTGCATTAGCAAATGTTTTTTCACCTGAATATTATAAAAATCAAATTGAAGTATTAAGGCAGTTTGACATAGAGAGTAATTATATTAGTGATTTGGTTTTTGTGGAGAGTAAAAGCAGCATTAAACGCATACATTCTAAAACCCTTGCAGTTTCATCGAGTGAATTTTATGAATTTATCCCTACCATTCGTAAGATTATGAAAGAAAATGACTTGCCAAAGGAGTTTTTATACCTTGCCATAGTGGAGTCTGGTTTAAGGACGCAAAGCACTTCACGCACGAGGGCAACGGGAATTTGGCAGTTTATGGAAAGAACGGCACGGACTTTTGATTTGCGAGTGGATCAGTATGTTGATGAGAGGCGAGACCCTTTTAAATCCACAGCCGCTGCGGCGAGTTATTTAAAGGGCTTAAAGCTTGAATTTGGCAAGTGGTATTTAGCCATACTTGCTTATAATTGCGGTAATGGCAGGTTAAAACAAGCTATAAAAGAAGCTGGAAGCGATGATTTAGCCATTTTGCTAAACGAAGAAAAGGGCTATTTACCGCGTGAGACAAGGAATTTCATCAAAAAAATCCTCACCATAGCCTTTATGGCAAAGAATGAGGACTTTTTGTTTGAGGAGAATTTGGCTTTGGCAAATTATGCTTTGTCGAATGAATTTGTCAGGGTTGAAATTCCATCAAGCGTTTCGCTTGGAGACTTGGCTAAATTGACGGATTTATCTTTAATGGACTTAAAGCGGTATAATCCTCATTTTCGCTACGATTTTACCCCGCCTGATGAGCAGTATTATATGTATATACCGCTGGAAAAAAGACTGGTGTTTGAGCAAAATTACGACCCTAAAAAACTCGCCAAAGTCAAAATAAGAATTCCAAAAACGCAAATTTATGTCGTTAAAGCAGGGGATACTTTGTGGAGCATAGCACGAAAGCACGGCATATCAGTAGCACAAATAAGAGAATACAATAAAATCAAAAAAAATCACATAAACATTAAGCAAAAGCTGATTATTCCGCTTAAAGAAGAGTATAAATATGCGCAAAAAATGTAAAAAAATTCAACACAAAGGAGCATAAAATGCGAAACAACAATATCATCAAGGCTTTGCACTTTGCTTTGCTTGGTTTTATGGCACTTGGGATAGTAGGCTGTCTTGGCAAATACTATCCAAAGGATTTTAGGACAGATAAGAGCAATCAAACAAACGCCACAGGCACGATGAAACCTTACACGGTGAATGGAAAGACTTATTATCCTACCGTTGTGGGCGTGGGCGAAACGGCAACGGGTATAGCAAGTTGGTATGGACCGGGCTTTCACGGCAAAAAAACGAGCAATGGCGAAATTTACAATCAAAACGCCTTTACTGCCGCACACAAAACCTTGCCGATGAATACCATTGTAAGCGTAACCAATCTTGACAATGGACGAAAAACCACAGTTCGTATTAACGACAGGGGACCTTTTAAAGATAATAGAATCATCGATGTTTCCAAAGCCGCAGCGACAAGGCTTGATATGCTCCAAAGTGGCACTGTGCCTGTAAAACTTGAAGTCATAGGCTTTGATTCCTCTGGTGAGGCAGCTGATACGACTGATACAGCCGATATAGCTATCCCACAAGCAGAAATTGTCGAGGGTATTTCAGTCGAGCAGAATTTAAGTGTAGTTTCACAAAATGTCGAACAAAATTTAAGCAGCATAGCTCAAAATATCGACATTGCGGCTTTAAGCCCTACTACAAGTAGCGGTGGTAGTGGCTTTATGGTGCAAATTGGTGCATTTAAGTCAAAAGCCAATGCCGATGAGGTTACTAGCCGTTATCAATCCTACAAAGGCTACACCACGATGATGAGGCAAAGCAGTAGAGACGGCTTATACAGAGTCTTTTTAAAAGGCTTTAAAAGCGAAAAAGAGGCAAAAGAGCTTGTAAGAAGTGGGGCATTTGAAGGTGCTTTTGTTGTGGAAGAGTGATGATAGAGCTTATTTTTTTGGATATTGACGGCTGTTTGACGGATGGTAAAATCATTTACAGCTCAAATGGCGATGAAATCAAAGAATTTAATGTCAAGGACGGAGCTGCGATTGAAGCGTGGCTCAAACTTGGCAAAAAAGTCGCCATTATCACAGGCAGGACGAGCAAGTGCGTGAATTTGCGTGCGAAAGACTTGAAAATTGACTTGCTTTTTCAGGGCGTAAAAGACAAACTTGCTTGTGCGAATGAAATCCTTAAAAATTTAAAGCTTGATTTTTCACAATGTGCAGCCATAGGGGATTATTACAATGACATTGCTCTTTTAAAGGCTGTAAAATATGCCTTTGTGCCAAAGGACGCTCACATTGAAGTGGGTAAAAGGCTTGAATTTAATGGTGGCAATGGTGCGGTGGCTGCGATGATAGAAAGCCTTGTAAAAGAAAATAATATGCAAAAAGAGTGGAATGAGCTTTGGCGATAAGAATTTTTGCCGTGTTAATGGCTTTGTTTTCGCTGTCTTTGGTGTTTTTGAGCGTGCAGGATTTTTATTTTATCAAAATACAACCTTATGGCATTGATTTTAAAAACATTCAAGCAAACAAACTCAACGCCTTTGAGCTAAATTCCACTCAAATCAAAGCCCACTACAACGCTTTGGAATGGACGAGATACCAAGATAAAGACATTTTTAGCAAGGTGCGTGTTTTTGGCTATGATTTTAATGTCAGTGCCAACGAACTTGCCTTGATAAAGTCCATTGTAGAATTAAGCGGAAATGTGCTTTATGAGGACATTAACCAAACTCGCATTGAGGCTAAAAAGCTGGTGTATGATAAAAAGCGTGAGAATTTAAGCACCAAAAGCGAATTTACCGCTCATAAAAACAATAGCATTCTTAAAGGCAATACTTTAAGCTATAATTTAGGCTCAAAAGAGCTTAAAATTCAAGGAGTTAAAGCGTGGTTAGAATAATTTTTGCCCTTTTTTTAAGCCTTGTTTTTGCCTTTGCCAATCAGGTTGAGATTAGTGCGGAGCATTTTTTTGCCGATGAAAAAAAGGGTGAGAATGTATTGAGCGGAAATGTCGTTGTCAAAAGGGACAAAGACATTTTATACGCTTCAAAGCTCGTTGTGATGACAAATAAAAAACGCAAAGCTACAAAATATATAGCCACAGGCAATACCCGCTTTGAAATCATCTTGCAGGACAAGCTTTACAAGGGCAGCGGCGATGAGCTGATTTATGATGTTAGTAATGATAGCTACGAAATCAACGGCAATGCCTCTGTGGAGGAGATGCAGAGCAAAAAAAAAGTAACGGGCGATAAAATTTTTATCGATAGAAAACAAGAGGTGTATAGCGTTATTAGTAATGAGCAAAAACCGGCGAAATTTGTCTTTGAGTTGGAAGAAAAATGATAACAGAGGCAAAATTCATAAGCTCAGCGACAAATTTAGAACAAAGCCCAAATTTCCCTTTAAGCGAAGTGGCTTTTTTAGGGCGTTCAAATGTAGGCAAAAGCTCACTCATTAACGCTCTTACTCAGCATAAAAATTTAGCCAAAAGCTCATCAACTCCGGGAAAAACAAGGCTTATCAATTTTTTTGAAGTGCGATTTAAGGGCTTAAAAGATGATGAGAAAATGAGCCTCATCTTTGTGGATTTGCCCGGTTTTGGTTATGCCAAAGTCTCACACACACAAAGGCAAGAATGGGATAAGAATTTAAATGAGTTTTTGCAAAAACGCACAAGCATTAAACTTTTCATTCATTTAATAGACGCAAGGCACGAAAATTTAGCCCTTGATGAAGAAATAAGCAAGTATTTGCAAAGCCTTATTTTGCCCTCTCAAAATGTGCTTAAAGTTTTCACCAAAGCAGACAAGCTCAATCAAAGCCAAAAAGCAAAGCTTAATAAAGCTTTTAGCAATGCCTTGCTTGTTTCAAGCGTGAAAAGACAGGGTTTAGATAGGCTAGAAAATGAAATTATCAAGCAGAGTTTAGGATTATAAATGCCAAAAAGACGCAAATACGGCTCTAACGAGCAGCACCACTTTCTTAACGGCTCTTATTTTGCTTTGGGGCTTTTTTTCGTGCTGTTTCAAATTTTCAGCTCCATTTTTATCCTGCCTCTTTTAATAGGCTTTTTCTTTTGCTATATGTATGTTTTGTTGCGTGAAAAAGAAACTACGCTTTATGATTTGGACTTTCGCTGGTATTTTTCTCTTGCTTATCTTATTTTTATCGAAATTACGCATAATTTTTACCTTTTTTCATCGTGGATAGCCTTTTTTGTTTTTTATTATTTTTGTGCTAATTGGATTAAGAGCAATTTTACCATAAGCAAAATTCTACCCATACTTTTTGCATTTTGTGCGTATTTATTACTTTTTATTTTTAATAATATTTTATCCTATTTAGACGAGGCGAGGCTGAATTTATTAGGCATAGAATACTTTGTCGATATGCTTATTGAAGCTGCTTTGTGCTATTTAATATTTAAGGATAAATTGCGATGAGAGTGCGTATAGCTGGAATTTTTATCTTTTTGTTTTTTGCCTTGCTTTTATCAAGGGTGTATTATTTGTCGATAAAATCAAATATTTATTATGAGGAAATCGCAAGGCAAAACGCCGTAAAAACACAATCCATAGCCCCAGTGCGAGGCAGCATTTCTGACATTAAGGGCAGACTTTTAGCCACAAATGAATTGGGTTTTAGTGTGGCGATGAAGCCTTATCTTTACATTAAAAAGCAAAATAATACAATTTTAGACGAGGAACTTGCCTTTTTTACGCAGTTTTTCCCGGATTTAAATGCGAGTGCGTTACACAAAAACTACGCAAGAGAGGATTCTTATTATAATCAAAATTTCATCGAGCTTGTGGAATTTATCCCTTATGAAGAGATAATGGCGAGTTATTCTGAACTGAAATTACGCGAAAATTTACAAATCAATCCCACCATAAAAAGACACTATCCTTACGGGCAAATCGCTAGTCATATCATAGGCTACATAGGCAAGGCAAATTCACAGGATTTAAAGGACAATGAAATAGCCAAGCTTACGCGTTATGTCGGTAAAAGCGGCATTGAAAAACACTACAATGACATTTTACAAGGTGAAAAGGGCATTAGAGAGGTTAAAGTCAATGCCTTTAACAAAGAAATTCAAGAACTTTTCTACAAAAGCTCATATTCACAAGACATTGTTTTAAGCATTGACATTGAATTGCAGTTGTTTTTGAGTGAAATTTTTGACAAAAACACAGGCGTAGCCATTATAATGGACGCAAATGATGGCTCTATACTTGCAGCTGGGAGTTTCCCTGAATATGACTTAAATCTTTTTGTATCTGGCATTTCAGCCTCGCAGTGGCAAGAACTAGTAGCCAATCCAGACCACCCATTTACCAATAAAATGGTAAATGGACTTTACCCGCCCGGTTCTGTTGTGAAAATGGGCGTGGCTTTGTCCTTTTTAAATTCAGGCATTTTCAACGCTTATCATAAATTCGTTTGTCAAGGCTCGGTTGAGTTGAGTAACCGCATATTTCGTTGCTGGAACAGAAGCGGACACGGAGCTATGGACTTAAAACACGCTATTAAGCATAGCTGCGATATTTATTTTTATGAGGGGGCTTTGCGTGTGGGTATAGATAAAATCGCTCCAACGCTTTTTAAAATGGGCTTTGGCGAAAAAACAGGCGTGGATTTGCCTAATGAATTCATAGGCGTTGTGCCAAATAGAGAATGGAAACTTCGCCGATTTAAAAAGTCAAATTGGTTTGTGGGCGATACGCTTAATACAAGCATAGGGCAGGGCAATTTTCTCGTAACGCCTATGCAAATTGCTAAATATACCGCACAAATTGCTTCTGGTAAAAACATTACGCCGCATTTTTTAAAGCAAGATACGAACACTTCATCAAATGAGGAGCTTTTCACGCCCTTTGAAAAAACCCAACTTCCAATCATCAAAGATGCTATGCTTGCTGTAACCAAAGAGGGCGGCACGGCGTTTAGGTATTTTCAATCCTTGCCCTTAAATGTAGCGGCAAAAACAGGCACGGCTCAGGTGGTGGGCTTTTCGCAAAGCGAAAAAAAGAACATTAGAGAACAGGACTTGGAGTATTATCAACGCTCACATACTTGGCTTACGAGCTTTGCACCTTATGACAAGCCTCAATATGTAGTTACCGTCCTACTTGAACACGGGGGCAGGAGTGCTACTTCTGGGGAAATTACCACGAAAATTTATGAAAAAATGATACAGCTTGGCTATTTACCGCGTCAAAAGCTTAAACGATAAGCATAGCATCGCCGTAAGAATAGAATTTATAGCCCTTTTTTATGGCTAAGTCGTAAAGTTCAAGCGTTTTTGTCCGTCCTATGAAACTTGCCACAAGCATTATGAGGGTGGATTTTGGCAGGTGAAAATTAGTGAGTAGATAATTTTGCCTTAAAGGCTTGTTTTGTGGGTGCAAAAATAAATCGCACTGCCCTTGCAAAATGCCCGTTCTAGCGACATATTCAATACAACGAGTGCTTGTCGTGCCTACGCCTAAAATGGGCTTTTCACTCCTAATAAGCGTGGCGATTTCATCACTTACGCAGTAGTATTCCTCGTGCATTTTGTGTTGGCGTATGTCCTCGCATTGCACACTTTGAAAAGTCCCCGCTCCAATGTGAAGCGTGAGCGTGTAAATGGGGTGCTTTTGAGCTAAATTTTCAAGCATTAAATGCGAAAAATGCAAACTCGCCGTAGGTGCAGCCACCGCACCTGCATTTTTAGCCAATATACTTTGATAATCAATGCTGTCCTGCTCGGTATCGGCTCGTTTTATATAAGGGGGTAGGGGGATATGCCCTATCTTTTCAAGCAAGGTGAAAAGTTCTTTTGCATTTAAGTTTTTTTGTGTAAAAAAACGCACTTTTCTTGTGCCATCATCATTTAAAGCTAGGATTTGAGCCTTTAAATTTGCCTTAAAACTTAAAATATCACCAAGTTTAACTCTTCCTTTAATCTGTGCTAGAAATTCATATTCGCTTAAAGCCTTGTGAAAAAACAGCTCACAGCTTGTGCCATTTTGCTTTTGTCCGTAAATTCGAGCCTTGATGACTTTGGTATCGTTAAAAACTATGGCACATTGGGGTAAAAATTCGCACAAAGAGCCAAATTCAGCGTGAGTGATTTTGTCTTTATCCTTTTCATACACGAGCAATTTAGCCTTTTCTTTTGGCTTACTTGGCTTTATCGCTATGCACTCTTTTGGTAAGGTATAATCATAGCTTGAAAGCTGTAAATCCTCATCAATCATCGCTTTTTTCTTCGTTTGAGGCGGGGTTGATTTTTTTGGCAATGTAAATGGAAAGTCCGTAAAGTAAGCATAAAGGTATAGCCATTAAAAACTGCGAAATCACATCAGGAGGCGTCATTAAGGCTGCAAAGATAAAGATAAATAAAACCGCTATTCTAAAATGCTTTTTTAAAAACTCATCATTCACAAGCCCCAATTTTGCGAGAAAATAAGTCAGCACAGGCATTTCAAAAGCTAATCCAAAGGCTATCATCAGCTTCATAAAAAAGCCCACATAAAGCCCTATGCTGATAAGCGGGGCGAGTTCTTGGGTATTTGCACCAAAATTGATGAGAAATTTAAACGCCATAGGCACGACAATAAAATAACAAAAACTCACCCCAAGCAAAAACATAAAGGTAGCAAAGCTCACAAAGGGCAAAACGAGTTTTTTTTCATTTTCATAAAGTCCGGGTGCTATAAATTTCCAAAACTGCCAAAAAATGACGGGCAAAGAAAAGATAAAAGCGGCGAAAAAACTTACCTTCATCGTGGTAAATAAAGGCTCAGTTAGCTCAACGAAGGTGATTTTCTTTGAAAAATCAGGCAAAGCCTCTTTCACAGGAGAGGTTAAAATATGCAAAATATGTTCGCTAAAAGCAAGACAGATGAAAAACATCACTATAACACAAAGCACGCAAATAAATAATCTTTTGCGAAGTTCGACTAAATGGGGTTTTAAATCTTCAAACATTTTGTTTTTCTACTTTGCTTTTGGAATTTTTTGGCGTTTTTTTGTCTTTTTGAGGGCTTGAATTTGGGGTGTTTTCATCGTTGTTTAATTTCATCAAGTCCTTTTCTATGGCGTTTATGTCTTCTTTGATTGCCTCAGTATCGGCGATAATGTCTTTTTTCAGCTCGTCAAATTCCTCAAAGCTGAGTTTTTTTCTTATGTTTTGATTGTATTCGCTGAATTCATTTTTGTATTTATCGGCTTCTTTTTTGATTTCGCTTACTCTAATTTCTTTTTCTATGCTTTCTTTGGCGTCATCAACTTGCTTTTTAAGAGCTTTTAGAATTTTGGCAATTTGCACAGCCGTGCTTGGCAGCTTCTCAGGTCCTAAAACCAAAACGGCGATGACTAAAATGACGATGATTTCGCCCATACTCATTTTTTATCCTTATTTTAAAAATTTTATTTTACACAAAATTCATTAAAAGCATTTTAAAAAATCCACTTTCATCAAATTTTCTTTGATAAATTACAAATTAACAAAGATAAAAATTATGTAAATTTTTTATTAAATTTGGCTATAATTATTCTATTTTTAAATGAAATAAGGAAAAACAATGAAACGCCTATTTTTCATCATCATAGCCCTTTTGTTTGTGGCTTGTTCGAGTGAGTTAAAGCAAGAAAATAATAGCACAGATAAAAGGGTTTTTGCTACTATCCCAGCCCTAACGGCTTTGCTTGAAGTGTTGTATCCGCAAGGCATTATAGGGCTAAATTATAAGCCTTACCCTGAGGACATTAAATTTATGCCTGAAAATGTGGCGAATTTGCCCGTGCTTGGCTTGAAAGAGAGGATAAATTATGAAGCTGTGGTGGCTTTAAAGCCTGATATTATCATCTTTGCTAAGCCTTTGGATAAGGCTATTAGCAAAGCTTACGAGGAACTTGGCATAAAAATTATAGCCATAAGTGCTGAATTTAAGGACATTGAGGAGAGCATTCGCATCTATGGTGAAAATTTAGGCGTTGAAAAAAGAGCTGAAAAGCTCATTACTTTTCACCGCAAAATAAAAGAGCGTTTAGATGAACTTCGCGTGAAAATCATTAAAAAGCCACGAGTTTATTTTGCCTTTGGTATGGAGGGTTTGCAGACTTTTTGTGCGAGTAAGGAGCATTTAGATGATGATTTGGCTTTTCAAATCGGTGGGGAAAATGTGATTGAGTGCGATAGCTTTCATCAAAGATTACTGCCTATGAATTACGAGCAAATCATCACCTTAAATCCAGAAGTCATTTTCGTGCGTGAAATTGCTTTGTATAAGCACTTGCTAAATGAGCCAAATTCACATTGGCAAAGGATTGAAGCGGTGAAAAATAAAAGAATTTATTACGCTCCAAGCAGTCCTAGTAATTGGCTGCATAAACCGCCCACTGTGATGCGAATTTTAGGCTATCCTTGGGCTTTTTCTAAACTCCACCCCGAGCTTTTGAGCCAAAAGGAGCTTGAAAGCCTTGTTAAAGACTTTTTTGCCAATTTTTTGCGTCCTTTAAGCGATGAGGACTATGAAAGCTTAAAATGATAAAAAATACCAAGCACAAGCTTTATTTTCTTATTTTTGTCGCTTTTTTGCTCGTAATGCTTTGTTTTATCGCTTTGCATTTAGGGGCTGTGAATTTATCAATCACACAAGGCTTTAAACTACTTTTCCTGCCCGATGATTCCACGCAAAGTTTTATACTTCATCACACGAGAATTCCTCGTATCATTGCTGCTGTGGTTATAGGTGGGGCTTTGAGTTTGAGCGGGGCTTTGTATCAAGGTGTGATTGGCAATCCTTTGGTATCTCCGGGCATTTTGGGCGTTTTAAGTGGGGCGAGTTTTGGGGCGGCTTTGGCTATGCTTTTTGGCTTGAATTTACTTGGCGTAGAAATCTTTTGCTTTGTCTTTGGGCTTGTGGCTATGCTTTTTGCCCTGTTTTTATCCTTTGCCTTTGATAGAAACAAAACGATTTTAATGCTGATTTTAGGCGGCATTATTTGCTCCTCGTTTTTTGGGGCTGGTGTGAGTGCGATTAAAATTCTAGCCGACCCTTATAATACCTTGCCAAATATCGTTTTTTTCTTAATGGGTTCTTTAAGCTTTGTTAAAGAATTGCCCTTGCTTCTAGTAAGTGGTATTTTCATCGTCATTTTTGTATTGAGCGTTTTGCTTTCAAGGCAGATTGACATTTTAAATTTAGACGAGGAAAGTGCCGCCTCACTTGGCGTGAATGTCAAAAAAATGCGAATTCTTTTCATCATCTTTGCCACACTTTTGGCAAGTTCAAGCGTAGCACTAGCTGGAATGATAGGCTGGATAGGGCTTGTAATGCCTCATATAGCAAGATTTTTACTCGGTGCAAATCACCGCTTTATGCTCGTGGGTTCTGTTTTGCTTGGAGGCGTTTTTTTACTCTTTTGCGACACCCTTGCTCGCACAAGTATGGCAAGTGAAATTCCCATAGGCATTATCACAAGTATTTTTGGCGTGATTATCTTTTCTGTGGTGCTGCTGATTTCAAGGAAAAAGCATTATGATTGAGCTTAAAAATTTATCCCTTTACATAGATAAAAAGCCCTTGCTTGAAAAGATTAGCTTTACCCTGCCAAAAAGTCAAATTCTATGCCTTTTGGGAAAAAATGGCTCGGGCAAAAGCACACTTTTACGCTGCATTTTAGGGAATTTAAAATACAGCGGAGAGTGCAAGATAAAGGGCATTGAAAACAGCACGCTTTCGCAAAAACAAAGGGCAAAGATGATGAGCTATGTGGCTCAAAATCAGCCTATCATCTTTCCTTTTACCCTGCTTGAAGTTGTTTTGATGGGGAAATTTGCTAAATCAAGCCTTTTTGCTTATAGCAAAGCTCAAAAAGATGAAGCTTTTGCTATTTTAGAGCGTTTTAATATAGCTCATTTAGCTCAAAGGCTCTTTTATACGCTTTCAGGCGGAGAAAAACAACTAGGACTCATTGCAAGGGCTATGGTTAGCGACAATGAAATCATTATTTTAGACGAACCTGTGAGTGCTTTGGATATTTCATACAGCTTTAAATTGCTTGAATTTATCGCTAATTTTAAGGATAAAACCATTATTTTAAGCTCTCATTTTCCCGAACAATGCTTTATTGCTGATAAAATTTTAATGCTAAAAGAGGGTAGAGTTTTTCGCTACGGCGATAAAAAGGAATGTTTGCAAGAGTGCTATATCAACGCCTTGTATGAGATAAACACCAAAGCCACTTTACTGCCAAATAAGGCTATTTATTTTTGCCCTTGCAAAAGCAATAAAACTTGACAAATCAACGCTTTGCAAAGCTTAAATAGAGTGATTTAACTCACTTGCTAAAAGCTCTAAAACTAAATTGGCTTGATGAGCCGCACAAATATTAACTCGTGGCGACATTAGCCCATTGCCCGGCTTTGCTCCGCTAACTAAATCCCCGCACATATAAAAATGCTTGGCTATTTTTCGTGTGCTTATGGCGTTTGAATTGCCAAAACCAGCAAGTCCAGAGGCACAAATAAGCGTGGTGTTTGGAAAATGAGTGTGAAAATTTTGAGCAAGCATAGCCTTAGCCGCAGCACTATCAAAGGCTTCGCAAACTATGTCGCAGTCTTTAAAAAGGCTTGGGATATTTTCTGGTGCAATTTTTACGGCGTGAGTTTGCGTTGTGATGAAAGGGTTAATGTGCTTGATTTGCTCTTTAAGGGCTGTTGTTTTGAGTTTGCCTAAATCGCTGATGAAATAGCTTTGTCTGTTGAGATTACTTGGTTCAACCACATCAAAATCAATCAAAACAAGCTTTCCAACGCCTATACGAGCAAGCATTATGGCTATATTTGAGCCAAGCCCACCAAGCCCACATATAGCTACGCAGGATTTTTTGAGCCTAGAATGCACCTTTGGCGTGTGGCGAGAACTCATCATAGCCTCTAATGCCTCACGAGGCGGCATTTTACCACGCGGTATGCAAAAAAGCTCATCATTTTCTTGCAGTTTTATACTCTCACGAGTGCAAAAGCCGTTGATAATCCACACATCGCTTTCATCGCTACTTTTTTGGCTTAAAAATTCCACACTTGTTTTCGCCTCAGTTTCGCAAGGCGTGTTGTTAAATTTTATTGTCATTGTTTTTCCTTTTGTTAAATTACCCGCCACCGACAAAGCTCACAACTTCGGCTTTATCGCCTGTTTTTAGCACGAGTTTTGCGAATTTATCTTTGCTGATGATTTCGCCGTTTAATTCTAATGCCACAAATTCAGCTTTCAAGCCTTTTTGTTCTAAATATTCCATAAAATTAAGCTCGTTTAATTCTAGTTTTTCTCCGTTGATTGTCATTTTGTGCCTTAAAAATTTTCTATTAAATGCTTAAACACAAGGCAGAGTTTTTCAAAGTCTGCTGTGCTTACCCTTTCATTTGCTGCGTGTATGCTTTCGTTTCGCACTCCAAATTCCACGACTTTAACGCCAAATTCAGCAAAAAATCTCGCATCAGAAGTGCCACCTTTGGTGTTTAGCTCGGGCGAAACCGAAGTGATAGCCCCAATGCTTTGGGTGAGTTTTTGCACGATTTTGCTGTTTTTATCCGTCAAAAAGGGCTTTGCACCCTGTTTGAGTTCAAGCTCAAAGTCCAAGCCCTCGCAGAGTTTTTTCACATAGTTTCGCACATCTTCAAGGCTTGTGTGTGGGGAGTGGCGGACATTAAACATTATGCAAAGCTCATTTGGCGTTACATTGCACACTTCTATACCTGCTCTAATGTCTGTAATGACGATTTTAGAGGGTGAAAAAAGCTCATCGCCCTTGTCAAATTCAAAACCAGCCAAAGCTTGAAGCTTTGAAGCAAAGTTATGCACGGGGTTAATGCACTTTTCAGGGTAGGCGGCGTGTCCTTGTTTGCCCTTGATGATGAGTTTTGCGTTGATTGAGCCGCGTCTGCCTATTTTCACGCTATCGCCAAAGGTATGCTCACAACTTGGCTCGGCAACTACGGCATAATCAGGCAAAATTTGCTTTTCTTTCATAAATTTAAGCACTTCTATTGTGCCAAATTGAGCCTCTCCCTCCTCATCGCTAGTGATGATGAGACTTAAACGACTTCCCCTAAATTTAGCATTTTTACAAGCATCGATAAAGGCAACAAGTCCGCTTTTCATATCCGCAGCCCCTCTTGCATAGATAAAGCCGTCTTTTTCTAGGGGTTTGAAAGGATTGCTTTGCCACCCCTCCCCAGCAGGAACGACATCAATATGTCCGCCAAAGGCTAAATGTTCGCCTGTGTCGGCGAATTTTGTACTGAGTAAAAGATTTTTCACGCCCTCTTTTTCTATGAAAAAAGCCTCAAATTCATCAAGTTCTAAGGCTATGTAATTTAACGCCCCGTCATCTTTTGGCGTGAGTGATTTAAACCTCAAAAGTTCGAGTAGAAGTTGCTTTGCGTCCATTATTTATCCTTTTAAAAATGCCATTATATCATAAAAACCTTATATAGCAAAACCAAGGCAAAGTATTGTATAATCA
The DNA here is from genome assembly GCA_964607975.1 of uncultured Campylobacter sp. Lineage (GTDB taxonomy): Bacteria > Campylobacterota > Campylobacteria > Campylobacterales > Campylobacteraceae > Campylobacter_D. The sequence goes on from CAZSMF010000021.1 coordinate 19,647, forward strand.
CGGCTGAAATGATATTGATGGAACGCAGAGTGCGTATGGTAAATAAATGCGTGAATTTAAAGACAACAAAACTGAGCGAAAAAACCCACAACAAAATCGCCACAAACAGCCCAAACACCATAAAAAGCTTACTCGCACTTTGAGAAAAAATGAGCGAAACACTCACCCAAAAGCCTATGATGTAAGGATTAAAGAGGTTGAGTATAAAGCCTTTTGCGTAGCTTTTAAAAACACTTTCATTGAGGGTATTTTGCTTTAAATTCAAGCTTTTAGCCTTGTTTTTAAGCAAGGAAATTGCCATAAAACTTAAAAAGACAAAGCCACAAATGGCGATGATTTGAGTGAGAATTTCATTGTTTAAGAAGTTTAAAAGCCCAAAAAGCAAAAGCAAAAGGTAAAAAATGTCCGCACTCATCGCCCCAAGTCCCAAAGCAAAGGCGTTTTTAAAGGAGTGCAGGGCGTAGCTTAAAATCAAAATATTCAAAGGTCCAAAAGGCACAGCCACACCAAAACCAAGCAATATGCCTTGCAAAAAGCTTTCAAGCATTGTCAAATCCTTAAAATGATACACAAATTTAGCCATTTTATGAAAAACTAAAAATTAACAAGTTTATTTGCTTTTAAGATTTTTCAAAATATTAAGGCTAAAATGTTAAAATACTTTTAAATTTGCAAGGAAAACAATGACGATTTTAAGAGCTGTTTTAACCGAATTTAAAGAAGCAAAACCCTTTGTTAAGTGGGCTGGTGGAAAGAGGGATTTAACAGCTTTTATCATTTCTTTTATGCCTAAAAATTTTAGTGATTATTTTGAGCCATTTTTGGGTGGCGGGGCTTTATTTTTCGCACTTTTTAATAAGGGGCTTTTGCAAAACAAAAAAGCTTATTTAAGTGATAAAAACAAAGAGCTAATGAATGCTTATTTTGTTTTGCAAAATAAACAAGTTGAGCTTTTAAAAGAGCTAAAAAAGCTA
>CAZSMF010000021.1:20720-26026 GCA_964607975.1 uncultured Campylobacter sp.
TTATTTTGTTTTGCAAAATAAACAAGTTGAGCTTTTAAAAGAGCTAAAAAAGCTATAAATAATTTCTCGCAAGATGAGCATTTGAGGCTTTTTGAGCTATTTAAAATGCTTGATTATAAGGGCGTAAAGCTTTTGCAAAGCAATTCAAATTCGCCTTTTATCAAAGAGCTTTACAAGGATTTTGAAATTATAGAGATTAAAGCAAAAAGAGCCATAAACTGCAAGGGCGATAAAAGAGGCGAAGTTACAGAGCTTTTGATTAAGGGGAATTATGAGTAAGAATAATGAAAGTTGGGAAAAATCTATAAAGATTTAAATATTAAAAACCACGATTTTAGTAAAAGTCCATTTTTTATCAATGCTTTACAAATCAAGCAATGCGTTAAAGATTTTAGTAAGACTTCGCAAAAAGAAGTGCGAATTTTATGTAAGCAAGATAGCAAAGAGGAGCGTCCGCAGATTTTTATTGATAATGAGCTTTTTATTTTGCCTGTTAAAAATGGTGAGTATGTCATTTGCAAGGGTGAAGGATATGCTCAAATTCCAAATATTGACACGCCTACAAAAGAATATAGAAGCAAGTTAGATTTTGAATTAAAAAGTGCAAATGTAGGGGATTCTGAAATGCAGCATTTAGACTTTGCCTATGCATCAAGTCTTATTCGCACATTTTTAAACGATGAAAGCCTTGTTTTAAGCATACGAGGACGAAAATATACGCCAAAATTCAGCTTTAATACAAATATTTATCAAAATATAGAAGTAGTTTCCGTGCAAACGGAGGTGGATTCTGGATTTGAGGGTAGAGATAAAATAGTGCTTGTTGAAGCAAAAAATAGCCACACTGAAAATGTCATCATAAGACAGCTTTATTATCCAATGAGGCAATGGCAAATTCATACCCATAAAGAAATTATCACGCTCTTTTTTGAAAAACAAGGGCAGGAGTTTTTGATTTGGGAATTTGGCTTTAAAGACAAATTATAATAGCATATTTTTAAAGCAAAGTGCTAAATTTAGGGTGATTTAACGCCTTATTTACCTAAAAATTCCTTAATATCTCTTGCAATCTCGTCTATAGCTAAACTTGCTTTCATAGTGTAGCATTTGTCAAAATAAGAATCTAGCCTTGCATCAGCCTCTAAATTATTCAAAATGCTTTTCTCACAAGCCTTAGTAAAACGCCCCACAGGCAAGACATAGCCACTCGTGCCTATACACACGAGCAAATTCGTCTCATCAAGGGCGTTGTAAAGCGTTTCGTATTCGGGTGCGTGTTCCTCAAACATTACTATATTATGACGCAAGAAGTTTTGTCCGCATTTTTCGCATTTGGTGCTTTCTTGGCGAGTGTAGCCAATGTTGATTTTATACCCACACCCAGCACAATAAAGCTCTGGCAAAAAGCCGTGCAGGTGAATCACCCCCTCGCACCCCGCACGCTCCAATAAATCATCGACATTTTGCGTAATCACAAAAATTTGCTCCCCATAAGTCTTTTTAAGCTCGGCTATAACCTTGTGAGCGTGATTTGGAAGCACTTGTTTGAGTTGTAATCTCCTTTCATTGTAAAATTCACGCACCTTTTGGGGATTTTTCGCAAAGCCAGAAGCAGAGCAAACCTCCATTACATCGTAATTTTCCCAAAGTCCATCACTATCTGTGAAAGTCTTTAAACCGCTTTCAGCCGACAGCCCAGCCCCGCTTAAAATCATCACTTTTTTCATTTTATCACCTCAAATTTACAGGCTTTCGCTGAATTTAAAGCCACGAGAATGCAAGATAGAACGCACTTCGTCTTGATGCTCCTTGCCTTTTGTCTCCAAAGTAATGGAAATCATCGCATCTCCGTAGTCTAATGCAGTGGAAAATCTATCATAATCTATCTTTATAATGTTTGCATTGGCTTCTTTTAGGCTATTTGTAAGGGTGAGTAAGGCTCCGGGCTTGTCTATGAGGGTTACATTTATGTGCATTTTGCGATGAGCCTTGAATAAACCTTTTTCTATGATGATATTAAGCATTTGCACATCGATATTTCCACCACTTAAAATGATGGCTATCTTTTTAGCCTTTGCGTAGTCGAATTTTTTATGCAACAAAGCCGCCACAGGTGCTGCACCAGCTCCTTCTACTATGATTTTATGCTTTTCAAGTAAGAAAAGGACGGCATTTGCAATCTCTTCATCATCAACTTGCACGAATTCATCGACATTTTCTAGTATGATTTTTAAATTTATCGGGTCAGCGTCCCTTACGGCAATGCCATCGGCTATGGTGCGGACGGATTTTGAGTTTTTAACCTTTTTAGCGTGATAGCTTTGAAACATTGCAGGAGCACCCTTTGCACTCACACCAACGACAGTGATGTTTGGATTTATTTGCTTTGCAGCACTTGCCACACCGCTAATCAGCCCCCCACCGCCAACAGGAACTAAAATCATATCCAAATCAGGCACTTCATCGAGCATTTCAAGCATTAAAGTGCCTTGCCCTGCCATTACAAACTCATCTTCAAAGGGGTGGATAAAGACAAGCCCCTTTTCTTTGGCAAAAGAAAGGGCAAAGGTATAAGCCTCATCGAAATTATCGCCCTTTAAAATCACCTCCGCACCCAAATTTCGCGTGGCACTGACTTTAAGCAGGGGCGTTGATTCTGGCATAACTATAATGGCTTTTATGCCAAAGTTTTTTGCCGATATAGCCACGCCCTGAGCGTGATTTCCAGCACTTGCAGCGATAACGCCGCATTTTTGCTCCTCCTTGCTTAAACTTGCGATTTTATTAAAAGCCCCGCGAATTTTATACGCCCCTGTAATTTGCAAATTCTCATTCTTTAAATACACCTGCTTGTCGCTTGATTGGCTTAAAAAATGCGAATGCGTAAAAGGCGTTTTGAGGATAAAATCAGAAATTTTCTGCTTGGCTTGGTAAATTTTGTTGAGTTCTAACATACTGCCCCCATTAAGATAAAATGTTATTATACCCAAATTTCAGCAATTTCTTATGAAAGCTTGATACTTTTTAGACAAGGCTATTTTGCGTCCTTGCAAATGCGTTTAAAAATGTGGCGATTAAAATTCTATAATTTCAAATTCGCTAGGCTCTAATCCACAAGCTTCAACAAGTTTTTTCAAATTGGTGCAAATGGAGTGTGCCGCAGCATTGCAAATAAATTTAAACTCTCCAAAGTCTGCTATCATTGAACGCAAGGGTAATTGTTCTATTTCTACTTCTCCAAAATGAATGCAGGATAGGTTTTGCCTTAACGCTTCATCTAGTGCTTCTGTATGATTTTCGATGAGATATTCAATAATTGCTTTTGCTATTCCTTGCACACTTGAAATGGTTTTTTCGCTCTCATTTGGAAATTTTACAAAACGAGGTTTTAACCCCGTCCAATCACTTTCAAGGGTGATAATACGCCTTGTGCGTCTAAATTCATCACCAATATCTTTAAAAATTTCTATTTGCAAAAATTTTTCAAAAAGTGCATTTGCTCTTGCTTTTATTTCATCAATGCCCCATTTATCATAGTTTGAAAAATATTTATTTAGGTGTAAAGCCCCATAATCCTCATACATTTTAAGCTTATCCTCAAAGCTTTTGTTTCCAATCTTTGAATTTAACCCCTTGTCTGTGAGCGTTAGGTTGCCAAGTGTGTTGAGGTAATTTTGCTCCAAGTTTGTAGCCTCATCACCGAGCATTTCACGCCATTGCTGTGTAGGCGTTTGCGGATAAAAATGCTCTATATTAAGATTTTCTAAATCCGGCACTTCATAATTTGTAAGCTTTTCAATCTCATAAAAGATGAGCGAGACAACTTTTTTCGATTTAAGAGGCTGTTCTAAAAAGCAACGATGCGTCATTTGATTATTTGGAAAAATTTCATTACCGCTTCTTTGTCCTAAATGCCTTGCTAAATTTTCTATATTTATTCCGCCGTTATTTTCAATCCTTTTGTAAGTGTCGTAAAAATTTTGTAATGAAGCCGTTCTAGTCGAACATATCGTTCCTCTTACAAAATAGCTGATGAGTAAATTTAAAATTTCATTGAAATTTTCAAAGTCAAGTCTGGCACTTTCAAAATCATCAATCAAACGCATTACAAAAGGAATTGCCGCACCAAAACCGATTTGTTCGATGAGATTGATTTTTCGCCTTAATTCTCCTTTTTGTTTGTTATCCTCATTTTCGTATCGCCAAAAGGCATTTTTGTCAATGATGATTTTATAAATGCGTGCAAATTTCATCATATCAAGTAAAATTTCCTCGCTTTTGTTTTCAAAAGTATTTTTTTGTAGTGCTTTAAAACTCTCATAAATTTCATTTTCATCGTCCTTTAAATTTGTCCCATAATAAATCCGCAAATAAACGGCGATGAATTTGGAGATAATTTTTTCACTATCTTTGTCGTCTTTAAAGATTTCTTCAATTTTCGCCCAATAATCCTTAAAAAGTCGTTCTTGTTCCATTGACGAATAGTTCATCATTAAATAATTTCGTATTAAGTCAAGTCCTTTGAGGTGTAATCCTGTGGCGTTGATACGCTCAAAAACCATTTGTGGGTCATCGCCTTTGCTTTGATCAAGCGTTATTAAGGCAAGTTGCAGTCGTTCAAGAGAGTAAATGATTTGTTGGATTCTTATATCCCCCCCCCCTGCAATGCTTTTTTTAATTTCAATGAGAAAAAATCGATAATTGTCTATAATATTTGAATCGCCTCTAAATTCATTCCAATTTCCATTCATCACACAATTTAAAGCCTCTCTGTCCTTTTCAACGGGTTTAAGGCGAAGTTTGCTTTTGTCTGTGGAATTAAAATTTAAATATGTCGCTATGCTGTTTTTTATATTTTCATCTTTTGCGTATTTTTGTAGGGCTTTAAGTAGTAGCATAAGTGTGGTAATGCGTTGTTGTCCGTCAATGATGACATATTCGTTTCCAAATTGTTGCGTGTTGCTATGCAAAATATAAGTGATTGTTCCTAAAAAATGGTATTTGTCAGGCTGGGTAGAAATTTCTAAAATATCATCTAAAAGTTGTTTGCAGTGCTTTTTTTGCCAAGCGTAGTTGCGTTGATATACGGGGATAACAAATTCCACGCCATTTAAAGAAAAGATTTGATTGAGGCTTGCAGGTTGAACGGTCATTGTTTATCCTTTTAATTTTTAAAATAAATTTGCAAATTTTAACCATACTTAACTAAAATTTATCTTAAAATCTATCAAAATTAAATAGTTATGCCTTATTTTTCCTCAAAATGACGCCGCATTCTAAATGAGGCGTTGTGGCGAATTGGTCAA
>CAZSMF010000022.1:0-24647 GCA_964607975.1 uncultured Campylobacter sp.
TTTACGCAATTTCATTACAATTTTATGAGATATTTCGCTATCGCTCAATATGACAAGGGAGTGGCTCAATATGACAAAATGAAAGCTTAATATGACAAGGGAGTGGCTCAATATGACAAAATGAAAGCTTAATATGACAAGGAATAGTCAGTATGACAAAATGAAAGCTTAATATGACAAGGCATAGTCATTATGACAAAAAGAATGTCATACTAGGCTTTCGCCCCACTACGCTGTTAAATATGCTTTCATCGTAAAATACAAAGAAAACAAAAAGAAAGAAAAATAAGCTAAAATAACGACAAAAAAATAAGGACAAAAAATGACAAAAGCAAGGGGCGTGTTGCAAAACTTTTTTCAAAGCAAATTCTACAATGTGGCTATCACTTTCATCATTTTGTTTAACTGCGTTGTGCTGGGGCTTGAAACGACAAGTTATGGCAAAGAATTTTTAATGACTTGGCTTAAAATAAGCGATAAAATTTGCTTGATTGTTTTTGTTGTCGAGCTTTTGGGGCGAATTTTTGCCTTTGGACTTCATTTTTTCATCGGCAAAGAAAAGGGCTGGAATATCTTTGACTTCATCATCGTGGCTGTAAGTTTGCTTGAAGCGTCTGGTTTGAGTGTGCTTCGTGCCTTGCGTGTGTTTAGGGCGTTTAGGCTTTTGTCCGCCTTGCCTCAAATGAGGCTGGTTACAGAAGCTATGCTTCACACCCTGCCAAGCCTCTTTGGCGTGGCGGTTTTGCTCTTTATCTTTTACTATGTGTATGCTGTGCTTTGCGTGAATTTGTTTGGTGAGGCTTTTCCTGAATTGTTTGGCTCATTAGGGCAAAGCTTTTTAACTCTTTTTCAAGTGATGATAATGGACGATTTTGGCAATCTCGTGCGTCCTATCATCGATAAATTCGCATATTCTTGGCTTGTTTTTGTGAGCTTTGTCTTGCTGGTGGGCTTTGTGGTGCTAAATCTTGTCGTGGGTATCATAGTAGAAAGCATCAACGAAATCAAAGAAAAAGCAAAAAAGAAGTGAATTCACAGGCTTTCAAGCAGGGTTAAAGCGTTTTGAGCCTGAATTTGTGAATTTGGCAAATCAACGCTGCTTACATAAAAAGACGCATAAGGCAGGTAAAATTCCTTTGCCCTGCCTTGTGCGATGAGCTTTTCATCACAGGCGATTAAAAATAAGTGCTGTGCTGAGGTTTGCAAAATGTCCTTGACAACGCCTATGAAAACACCATTTTCAAAGACTTTCAAGCCTATAATGTCAAAGTAAAAAAACTCATCTTTTTTGAGTTTGCAGCTTTTGCGGCTTTGTTCTATGCTTTGATAAAGCTTTAAATTCACCAAATTTTTAGCTAATTCTAAGCTTTCGTAGTTTTCAAACAGCACAGCATCAGCCTTGCAGCTTTTTATGGTGTAAATTTGCCCTTTTTCGTCAAAAAAACTCGCCCCACGCTTAAACTGCTCGGGGAAATCGCTGAGATGATGAAGCTTGACAAAGCCCTTTATACCAACGCTTCGCCCAAGCTGTGCGACAAGGACAAATTCACTCTTCAATGCTTTTTACGCTGACTTTATAAGTGGTGGAATCTTTACTCTTACACGCACCGATGACGGTTTTAATGGCATTTATCATCTTGCCATTTTTGCCGATGAGTTTGCCTGTGTCGATTTTATCAGCATAAATGATAATCTCGGAAAAATCCTCGTCAATCTTAACGCATTCGGTTTGAATTTTTTCTGGAAAATCCGCAATCAATTTAGCGTATTCTTTTAAAAACTTTTCAACCATTTGACTTGCTTGTGATAGAAGCGACTTTTTCGCTGAGTTTTGCACCTACGCTTTTCCAATACTTCAAACGCTCGGCGTCAAATTTAATTACCTCATTCATAGGATTGTAATATCCTATGCTTTCTATCCACGAGCCGTCTCGTCTTTTGCGGCTGTCTGTAACCACGATACGATAAAATGGGCGTTTCTTGCGTCCCATTCGTGTAAGTCTAACAACTGTCATTGCTACTCCCTTGTTTTAAATTTAGTTCTAAGCACCAAAATGCCTATAAATAAACTTAAATTCCGCCAAAGCCTTTTCTCGCTCCACTCATCATTTGCATTAAATTATCCATTCCGCCCTTGCCTGAAAAGCGTTTGGCAAGTTTTGCGGCGTTTTCAAACTGCTTGAAAAAGCGATTGACTTGCATTTGCGAAAGTCCAGCACCTTTGGCTATGCGTTCCTTGCGTGAGTTGTTTAGCAAACTTGGATTTTGCCTTTCTTTGAGCGTCATTGAGGAAATCATCGCCTTAATATGCAAAATTTCCTTTGAATTGTCAAGGTCTAAATCCTTAACCTGCGAGGCAAGGGAATTCATACCCGGTATCATCGCTAAAAGCGATTTCATCGAGCCAAGCTTTTTAAGACTTTCCATTTGGTTTAAAAAGTCCTCGAAATTAAACTCGCCTTTTTTGATTTTTTGTTTGATTTTTTTGGCTTCTTTTTCATCAATCATCGCAGCCGTTTTTTCTGCAAGTGTGGCTAAATCTCCCTCGCCCATAATGCGTGAGACTATCCTTTCAGGGATAAAGCCCTCTAAATCGGCTACCTTTTCGCCCGTGCCTATGAAACGAAGTGGAATTTCAAGCTGTTTGGCTATGCCAAGTGCTATGCCGCCTTTGGTGTCAGCGTCAAATTTGCTTAAAATCACCCCGCTTAAATTCAAAGCCTCATTAAAACTCATCGCCGTTTTTACCCCATCTTGTCCGCTCATCGCATCGGCTACATAAAAGATTTCATCGGGGTTTAAGGCGTTTTTGATTTCTTTTAACTCGTTCATTAAGGCTTCATCTATGGCTAAACGCCCCGCTGTATCTACAAGTAAGACATCAAAAAGCCCCTCTTTTGCCCTTTGCAAAGCCCCTTTTGCCACCTTTAAAGCCTCATTTTCGCCCTCTACATAAAAAAGCTCAAATTCATTTGCCGCACAAAGCTGTTTAAGCTGCTCCACAGCTGCAAGTCTTTGCAAATCACAAGCGGCTATTAGCACCTTTTTCTTGCGAAGTTTTAGGTAATGAGCGAGTTTTGCTGTGCTTGTCGTTTTCCCGCCACCTTGCAAACCGCACATTAAGACTATTGTCGGGGGTTTTGAAGCATAAACAAAGCCTTGATTTTTGCCATTTATCGTTAAAATTTGCTCTAAATTTGATTTTATGGCGTTTAAAAAGTGTTTTTGCCCTATGCCCTTGCTTTTGACTTCATTTTCTATGAGCGTAAGCAAGTCTTTAACGACTTTGTGATACACATCAGCCTTTAACAAAGCCTTTTTTAAGGTATCCAAAGCATTTTTTAACGCCTTTTCATCATCAACAAAACGAAGTTTATTCACAGCCATTTTAAAAGAATCGCTGATAAGTTCAAACACTTTTTTGCCTTTCTTAAAATTTAAAGCCTTTATTTTACACAAAACTTGCTTTAAATGCCTTTAAAAATCCAAATTTTTTATCTCAAAACCAAATTCATTAAAACTTTCATCTAAATTTGCCCTGAATTTATAATCAAACAAACCAAGCTCGTAGCTATGCAAAAACATTCTTTTGGCTTGAATTTTAGCGTATTTTTCATCGCCTATAATGCCACATTTTGCAAAGGCACAATGCACTCTTATTTGGTGCGTCCTGCCCGTGCTGATAATGGCTTTGATGAGGGTTTTTTTACCACTTACAAGCAAAGGTGTGAGCGTGGTTTTTGCTTCTAGTCCCTCTTTGCTTACCCTGCTGAACGCTCCTTGCTTGGTTTTAAGCGTGAGTATAGGCTCGTTTATGGTGATTTCACTCGCTAAAATTCCGCTAACTATGGCTAAATAGCTCTTAAACACCCTTTGCTTTTTAAATTCCTCTATACATTTTAAGCGAAAATCCTCGTCCTTATACAGCAAGATAAGTCCGCTCGTTTCTTTATCAAGCCTGTTAAGCAGCTTGGCGTTAAATTCTTTTTGCAAATCCTCGCTTTTTATGTTGTTTGGCTTATTTACGGCGATGATTTTGTCATCTTCAAAGATGAGTTTTGCTTTTTGGGCTTTTTTTACTATGAAATGTGAATTTTCACTCATCAAAGTCCTTGCTATGCTTACTTTTTCAGAGCCTAAAAAAACCAAACCACTATCTATAAGGCTTTTAGCTGCATTGTTTGAAATTTTTTCCTGCTTGGCAAGGATTTTATAGGCTTTATCTTTCATTGATACCGCTTTGAATGCTTTGTAAAATGGGGCTTAAATCAACTTGATTTTTTAAACTCGTTTTTTCATCGTGCGTGTTAATGAGCGTGTTTAAGTCCTTTAAATTCGTGCAAAATTTTATGCCTAGCACATTTTGAAAGAGGGCTTTTTGATTGTGGATAAATTCGCCTGAAATTAAAGGCTTATTAAAATGGGCGATTTCTACGGGATTATGTCCGCCAATGCCCTCGATAAATGAGCCGCAAAGCACGGCTATATCGCAAATGGCGTATAAATTGACAAGCTCGTTTAGGGTGTTAAGCACCAAAATATCAGCCTTAAAGGCATTTGCTAAATCAAAACGCTCTAAATCAAGCTCACTAAATAGGGCAAATTCAAGTTTATGGGCTGTGGCGTAGTCTTTTGCGATTTGACTTACCCGCTCAAATCTTTCTGGGTGGCGTGGAGCAATGATGAGTTTTTGTCCTTTTGATAGGGCAAAATGTGAAAGAAGTAAGCTCTCCTCGCCCTCGTGCGTGCTAGCAAAGATGATGAGCCTTGAATTTGGCTTGGTGTAGGCTTTGCTTATTTGTATATTGGCGTTTGCTTTGATATTTCCTAAAACGCTCACATTTTTTGCCCCTAAAATTTCAAGCCTCATTTTATCTGCCTCGCTTTGAGCGTAGATTTCATCGATATAAGAAAAAATTTTTTTATACAAAAAACTGAATTTGCGGTATCTAGCAAAGGAGCGTTGCGAAATTCTAGCATTGATGAGTAGGGTTTTTGCTCCTTTAAATTTTGCTACGCTTACAAGCATAAGCCAAAGCTCTGCTTCAAAGATGACAAGGACCTTGCAAGGGGCTAACCAAAAGGGGATAAAATTCTCAAAGGCAAGGAAATTCACCTTTTTGCTTAATCTCAAAGCCTCCTCGTAGCCTGTTTGCGTAACTACGCTCAAACGAGAATCAAAATCTCGCACCAAAGGGGCTATGCTCTTTACCTCGCCTAAGGAACAAGCGTGAAAATGCACGCTGGCTTTGCTTTGACAAAGATTTTTATAAAGAAAAAATCGTGCTTTAAAGCTTATTTTGTGCTTTTTGCTGGTAAAAGATAAAAGCAAAAGTGGCACGGCACAAAGCACCCACGCCACCCACGCTAAAAGGTAGTAGAGTATAATCAAAGTGCTTGTGTGCTTTCTTTTTTGCTTGTTTTGCTGTTTTCGTTGCTTGTTTCTTTGTATAAAATACGCCCACAATGCGGACAAGTAACGATTTCCTCGCCCTTTATGATGGCAAGATAGGTTTTGTCATAAATTTTCATAAAACAGCCATAACACGCTTGTTTTCGCACAGGCACAACGGCAGTATTTTTCGCCCATTTGCGAATTTTTTGATAAAAGCTGAGAATTTTTTGATTCATCTGCTCGATAAGCTTGTTTTTGCGTTCATAAACTACGGCTCTTTCTTTTTCAAGTTCGCCAACTTGGGCGTTTATCTTTTCGCTTAATTGGCTTAAAGTGCTTTCCTCTTTTGTTTTAAGCTCGTTGCACTCTTTTTTAGAGTCCTCTTTGCTGGAAAGAATTTTATCAAGGCGGTTTATCTCCTCGTTTGCAGCATCAAGCTGTTCTTTGGCGATGTCCTCTTCGAGTTTAAGGGCGTTTGCTTCTTTTTCGGTTTTGACATTGGCGGCTTTTTTGTTAATTTCGGTGATTTTGGCTGAAAATTCAGCAATGTGGGTGTTATTTTGCGTCTGCTGATTTTTAAGCTCTTTGATTTCATCATCGTAATTTTGCAGCTCTTGGCTGAGCTTTTCTATCTTATGTTTGGCTTCTTTTAGAGGTTTGCTTATGGCAAGAATTTTTGGCTCAAAATTATCAATTTCTTGGTCAATTTGTGCCAAGGCAACAAGCTGTTCTAGGTATTTATTCATCGCATTTTCCTTCAAAGGTATTCAAATGGGTTTTTAAAAGCACATATTATAGCTTTTATTGGCAAATTTTGCAAATGTTTTGCCAAAGATTTTGCAAAGCAGATTTCGCTTTCGTAGTGTCCTATATCAATGAGGGATAAGCCGTTGCAAAGTGCTGCTAATGCTTGATGATACTTAAAATCTCCACTTAAAAAGCACTCTGCTTCAACCTTTTCTATTAAATCCCCACCGCTACCCGTGCAAATAGCAAGTCTTTCAATGTGCTTCTTTCCTGCAAATGTCGTTTTTATGGTGTTTAAATTCAATTTATCTTTAAGATATAAAACCAGCTCATCAAAACTCATATCAGGCTTGACATAAATGATAAATTCATCTTTATGTGCTATTTTAAAACCCAAAATTTGCTCGGTAAAATAGGCGTTTAAATGGCTTAAATCATAATTTGTATGCAAGGCTATGAGGCTTTGATTTTTGCGAATCATCTTTTTAAGCAAGGCTTTGGGGTAGTTTTCATTGGCTAAATCCCTCAAAGGCTTGAAAATCAAAGGGTGGTGAGTGATGAAAAGGGCGTTTTCATCGGCATTTTCAATGAGGCTTTCATCAATGTCAAGGCTAAGATAAACGCTTTGAATTTCATCGCTCCCCTCCCCAAGCAAAATCCCACTATTATCCCAACTTGCCTGTGTTTCAAAGGGACTTAACTCATTTAAAAAAGCATAAATTTCAGCTAGTTTCATTTGTATTCACTTTCTAAAATTTTATTATTCATCAGCATTTCTTTTAATTCAAAAGGGTAGCTTTTTGCTTTTTTATCCCAACTTTGCAAATAAATGCTTAAAATATAGCTCATCGCCTCAATCTCGCTTCGCTTTGAAAATTCCATATTTTCCGCCCAATTACACTGAATAGGATTATTTTTTAAAAAATCAACAATATTCTCTAAATAACTTATCATCTATCATAGCCTCTTGTAAGGATTTTTGTCCAAAAATATACCTCCCGCCCGTTACAAAGCCCATTTGTTCCCAATTAAGAGCGTTTAATTTTTGTGCCGTTTTTTCTAAATTGAGTGAAATTTTAGGAAAAAGTGCCAAAATAGAGCCGTCCCATTTTTTGCATTCGCTGATGAAAAATGGCTTTTTGTTTCTCGTTTTGCAATTAACATAAATTCGTGGCTCATTTTCTCTAAAATTCACGCAACGCCCCCAAGTCCACCAATTTTTTTCATTAAATTTTTTTATGGCTCGTTTGATGAGAAGTTCTTTATGCTTTTCAAGCCTAAAATCATAGCGTTCATAAATCATCTTTTTAAGTTTGCCTGTTTTAGCTGTCTGTGAGCAAACAAACTCATCGCCATTTTCGCTGACAAAAAGTTTGTCCTTGCCACTTACCGCACCCACTTTTATGTCAAAAAACGCCCCCAAAGGCTTGACATTTAAATTTTCGCTAAAAGAAATAATGCCGTCTTTGATGAGGAGGTGTTTTTCTCCACAAAAAGTTTGCGTTTTGTGCGAAAAATTGCCCTTTTCATAGCGAAAAATGCAAATATTTAAACAAGCCTCATCAAAAAGCTTTGTGTCGCCATAATCAAAATAATGCGTAATCGTGCCATTATCCACAAGTAGTTTGTTCGTGTAGCGTGCGGAGCTAAGTTTGATGAAATCTCTTGGTACGATGAAAATCAGCTCACCGCCCTCTTTGAGATGATGAAAACACTTTTCGATGAAGTAAAGATACAAATTCGCCTCGACTTTGATGCGTGTGGGGTGGGTGATATTTAAAAATTTATTATCCACATAGGGCGGATTGCCTATAATAGTGTCAAATTTTTCATCAATGGGATAATCAAAAAAATCCATATGCAAAACCCTATCATCTGGGGCTAAATTTAAATCAATTTCAATAAACACGGCATTTTCGCTCAAACATTTTTTAAATGCCAAATCCCCACAGCTTGGCTCTAAAAGTCTGCCCTTATTTTGTATGAGGCTAATGCACTTATTTACAAGCACTTGCGGACTAAAAAACTGCCCCAAATTCCTGTGTAAGCCTGAGCGAAGTTTTTTATTTGAAGCCATTTAGTTCTCATTTTGCATATAAATTTCAGCACAATTTTTAGAAAGCTCCCTGATTTTAAGCATATAATCTTGCCTTTGGGTTACTGAAATCGCTCCACGAGCGTCAAGGAGATTAAAAGTATGTGCTGCAAGCAAGCAATAATCATACGCCGGTAGGGCAAAGCCCTTTTCTAGCACATTTTTACACTCTTTGTAAGCATTTTCAAAATTTTTATTGAGTATTTCAACTGAACTTAATTCAAAATTATACTTGCTATACTCAAATTCGCTTCTTTTATGCACATCGGCGTAGTAGATTTTCTCGCCTTTAAATTCGTTCCAAACAATGTCATAGACATTATTGACATCTTGCAAATACATTGCTAGTCGCTCTAAACCATAGGTGATTTCCACGCTAACTTCCTCCACAGCAATGCCTCCAACTTGCTGAAAATAAGTAAATTGCGTAACTTCCATACCATCAAGCCAAACTTCCCAGCCCAAACCCCAAGCACCCAAGCTTGGACTTTCCCAATTATCCTCCACAAAGCGAATATCGTGTTTTTTTAGGTTAAAGCCCAAATTTTCAAGGCTTTTAAGATAAAGGGTTTGGATATTATCAGGGCTTGGTTTGATTAAAACTTGAAATTGATAATACGCCCCGAGCCTATTTGGATTTTCCCCATAACGCCCATCGCTTGGACGGCGACTCGGTGCGACATAGGCTGTCGCCCAAGGCTTTTTGCTTAAACTTCGTAAAAAAGTCGCCGGGTGAAAAGTGCCTGCACCTGCTGGCATATCGTAAGCTTGCATAATCACGCAGCCTTGTTCTTGCCAAAATGTTTGCAAATTTAAGATAATTTGTGAAAAAGTCATTATTCTACCTTGTTTTGAGCTGTGTTGGCATTTTGTGTATTGTCTTGGCTATTTTGTGCGTTGTTTTCATTTGAGGCTTCTGGTGTAGAGATAATCTCGCCTTGAATTTCTTGTTCTTGGCTTGTATTTTTTTGCGTGAAATTATCCACAGCCTTGTTCCACATTAGCCTGTATTTGCGTTTTAAAAACTCAACCTCTTGCCTTGCTGCGTTTAGTTGCGTGTTTAAAATGTCTATGGTTTTTCTGTCCTCATCGTAAATTTCTTGCATAGAATAAAGGGCATCTTTGAGGAATTTATTCTCATTTTTAAGCGTGTCAAGCGTCTCATCTTTGGCGTCAAGGACTTTTTCGTGTAAATTTAAAATCGTTCCTATGGTTTTTTCCACAAAGCTTTCCCCAGCCAAGCTTATAGAGCTGATAGGCACAGCCTCGCTTGTGCTGCTTGGCACGACACTGAAAGTGCCTTGATTGGCTTCAATGTAGATTTTACCTTGCTCCTCTTTGAAATTCAACGCTCCATTTGCCATCATACCTTTTACAGCGTCTTCATTTAAATGCACGAGTTTGCAAAATTCGGCTAATTCTAAATAAGTTTGCATTTTATCTCCCTTATAATAGTTTCTCTACGCTTTTAGAGTCCGCTATGAGCTTGTTTTCTTGTTCTTTTCTGTCCTCATTTAAAGCATTAGCAAGTTTAGCGTCATTTAAGGCTAAAATTTGCATAGCCAAATACGCCGCATTGATTGCCCCTGCCTTGCCTATGGATAAAGTCGCCACAGGAATTCCTCTTGGCATTTGCGAGGTGGAAAAAAGCGAATCCATACTCGCTAAATTGGGCGAATTCATCGGCACGCCCAAAACGGGCTTTGTAGTGTGAGCGGCGATGAAACCAGCCAAATGTGCTGCCATTCCAGCTGCTGCTATAAAGACTTTTGCTCCTTTTTTTTCTGCTTCTTTAATATAATGAAGCGTTCTTTGTGGGCTTCTGTGTGCTGATGAGATGATGAGTTCGTAATCTACGCTAAATTTGCTTAAAATTTTACTCGCCTCACTCACCACTTCATAATCACTCTTACTTCCCATTACAATGGCAACAAAATTCATCATATCTCCTTTCGTAAAAAGCTAAATTGGGGTAAATTTTCTGGTAGTTTAATCTCATTTTCATTGCCGCTGTGAATTTCTTTAAAATCTTTATTGTTTTTAGCGACAAGTTTTTTAAACTCTACAAAATAACGCCCCTTGTCCTCATACACAAGCCCCGTTTCGTTATCGCAAGGGCTTATGCGTGAATTTATGGGGGCTAGAATTTCATAAGGCGTGTTTAAATCCACTCTTCCTTTACATTTAAAAAATTCCCCATCCTCACTCAAAGCACACACCTGATGTGTGCCTTCTTGCAAGCTGGTTTGAAAATTTTGCGTATCTGTTTTATCCAAAGCCCTAGAAACAAGGTATCCGTCAGTAAAGCCCCTGTTTTTAAGGGTGTGAATTTCTTGCTCGTATTTTGACGCTTCAAAACAATCCGCACACACATCAAGCACAGCCATTTTATAAGTGCGTGTAGTCAAGGCTACATAGTATTCGCTCTTTGTTCTACCCTCGATTTTAAAGGCGTTAATGCAGTTTTCTTGCATAATTTTTTCTATGTGAGTGCTTAAATTTAAATCCTTTGAGTTGAAAATATGCGTGCCTTGCTCGTTTTCTTCAAGGCGAAACAATACGCCATTTTCAGCATTTTTCGCATAAAGCTCATAAGCAAAACGACAATCATTCGCACACGAGCCGCGATTACTCATTCGCCCACTTTGCACGGAGCTGATTAAACAGCGTCCTGAGTAGGCAAAGCACATTGAGCCGTGCACAAAGGCTTCAAGCTCTATATCGCAATGCTCTTTGATGATTTTAGCGTCCTTTAATCCAAGCTCACGAGCAATGACTATGCGTTTAGCTCCCATTTCCTCATAACTTTTAGCGTCTAAATAGTTTAAAACATTTGCCTGTGTGGAAATGTGTAAGGCTATATCAGGGGCTAAATCCCTAACCAAACGCATAGCCCCCAAAGAAGCGACTATGAAAGCGTCTGGTTTCATTGCTTTGAGCCTTAAAATGTGCCTTTTAAGCCCTTCTAATTGAGTGCTAAAATGAAAGCCATTTATCGTTACAAAAAGCTTTTTACCCAAAGAATGCGTGTAATGTATCGCCTCCTCGAAGCTTTCATAATTAAATTCCCTTGCCGTCCTTGAACGCAAGGAAAAATTATTCACCCCCGCATACACAGCATCAGCCCCATAAGCAAGGGCGATTTTAAGCTTGGTGAAATTTCCAGCAGGAGCGACTATTTCAGGGACAATCACTTATTCTGCCTTAAACTTGCAATTAAATCTTCTATATCATCATCTTTCATCACTTCTTTATCATCTCCTGCTATATGCACGGCGGAGCTTACTCGCTTGTTATCATCGATTTTACCTTCTAATAAAGAGTTCATATAGCGATTTAAGGCACGCATTACATTCACAGCCCTTTCGATTTTTTGGCGATGAATGTCTTGATACTGCATAGCGTCCATAGAAACAAAAACTTCATCTTGCCCTTGTTGTAGGAGTTTGAGCGTATCATCACTTGTTTTAAGGGCGTTAGTATTTTGCTCTAATGCGTTTTTAAAGGTTTGAATGTGTGGGAATTTTTGATTTAGGGTAGTGAAAAGCTCGACATTTTTAGCTATGCTTTCTTTAACGCCGTCTAAATTCACCTCAGCGTGAGAAAAAAACTTACCGATAGCTTCAAGCCTATCCATCATCTCAATGGCTTTTTCCTCGCTATCTCTTGTAACCTCATCAAGTTGATGCACGACTTTGTGTTCTTGGCTTGGCGGTGGCGGAGACCAGCTAGAAAGTTCGCTTTCTTGTGCTTCTTGTGTTTCTTCTTCTGCTTCGCTATCTTCAAGCTCCTCGCCGATTTTCATTAAAGCGTCTAATTCTTCTTGTGTCATCACTTGTCCTTTGGTTTAATAAAGCGACATTATAACATAAAAAATTTATTTTTAGAGTAAGAAAAGCTTTAAACTCACTTTTTGCCAAAAGTAAAAAATTTCTTTATGGGGTAGCGAAAAAAGCGAGTTTTACGCCGCAAATGCGAAATTCTTTTATGCCAATAAAATTTGACAAATTCATTAAAATGCTCCAATTTTCTTAACCTTTCAAGCTCATTTTTAGTGATAAAAACGGCATCATCATTTTGACTAATCTTACGAAAGGCTTCATAATCCTTGCTTCGCTTTATTTTAAATGGGGGATTATTATCGCTTAAACACAAAATTTCAATGCCATTTTTGACTAAAAAATTTTGCATAATGCCCTCGGGGTTGTAAAGATTTGCCTTTTGTAAATTTTCATAATCAAGGCTAAGATAAAGACTAGCAATAGCATTGATAACACAAGGCGTGCTAATGTAAAATTGGTCTAACCCAGCCTGCTCACTTTCCATAATGCCATAATAACCAAAGAGCTTATTTTTGGTGTTTTCGCCCAAAAAGGCAAGAGTAAATGGACGATGAAAAAACAAATCAGCCCGAGTGCAAAGTATCAAATCATAACGCAAATTGTGTTCTTTTTCATAGGCTAAACGCAAGGCATTGACGCTATAAACACTGCAATATGAGCCTAAAATAGAGCCAAAAGCGTAATCAAGCTCATAACGCATAGTAACAAATTTATCCCTATCTTTGTGTTCGGGCTGAGCCGTTATGGCAATGTCTTTTAAGCGATACAAAGCCTTTAAATACTCCTTGCTTGGCGTTTTTTCAGGCTTATTTGTCGCTTCAATGGCGTTTTCATTGCTCCAAGAAACCTTCACACCCTCGACAAAATCCCACGAGTGCATAAAAATATCCACCTCAAAACCTGCATTTTCAAAGGGCTTAACCACATTTTCAAAAAAGCTCTCATAGCATTGCTTAAAGCTTCGCAAATAGCCAAAAAGCTGTATGGCAAGGCGTTTTTGTTCTTTCATTTTTTATCCTTTCTTGCATTTTGCAAGGTATTTTTCTAAATCATCAGGCGTCCCAAGTGCGTTCATCGCTTTTGAATTCATAGTGTAAGCACCGATTTTTAGCCCATTGGCAATGGCGTAATTATAAGTTATGGCAGTGTAAAATTCATCATTTACACGCTCATCAGCCTTAATCATCTCAAAACAAGCTCGCACAAAGTCCTTTCCTCTCGCAAAAAGATAAATTCCAACCGTGGCTAAATCACTAATAGCCTCTTTTTCTCGCACTTCTTGCACTAAATTATCTTTATTTAAACGCACAAAGCTCCATTTAGGATTTCGTGTTTTGTCTTTAAAACACAAAATCGAGCCGTCTAAATTCCGCTTGAAACAATCTTTAACAAAGTCATCAATGTTTATATCAACTATTTGGTCGGAGTTTGCGATGAGTAGGGGCTTTTCATTGTCAATCAAATCAATCGCATAAAGCAAAGTGCAAGCCGTGCCTTGTGTGAGAGCATTTATTTCTATGAATTGAGCCTTAAATTCACGCTTTATCTTTTGCGTTAAGCTTTGTTC
This sequence comes from uncultured Campylobacter sp., assembly GCA_964607975.1. Lineage (GTDB taxonomy): Bacteria > Campylobacterota > Campylobacteria > Campylobacterales > Campylobacteraceae > Campylobacter_D. Next base: position 13,647 of record CAZSMF010000022.1, read on the forward strand.
TTTCTTTAAATGGGCTTTTTGAGCGATTAAAATATAATTTGCCCTTGGCAGAGCGAGATTTTCTAGCACCAATTCTATCATAGCCTTTTTAAATATCCTAATAAAAGGCTTTGGCTTTGTGTAATGAGCCTGTTTAAACCTTTTTCCAGCCCCAGCCATTGCGATGAGAACATTGATTTGAGCTGAATTTGCTTCATCAAATTTATCATTTTTTATAGACGGCAGCTTCACCACAGCTGTAATGCTATCTTTTAAAGCCCTAAAATCCGTGCTTTCGTTCGGTTCAATCAAAACTATATCGCCCTCATTAAATGTTTTGCCATTCATCATTACGCTTCCTTTAACGATAAGCGTGAGTTCTGTGGCGATTTTATGGTAATGTCTTTCCTCAAATTCAGCCTTTTTGTAGTGTTTTACAGCCACTTCCACAGCACTACTCTTATAAGCACTTGGGCTGAAATTCCCTACAAACCAGCCTTTTATCATTTTATCAAGCTTGAAAACCCTCATTTTACCTCCTTTCGCATTTGGCGATAAAGCTTTTAATGTTTTTGTAATTTACCTCTGCAATGTTTTTTATCTGCATTAAATGAGCCTTACTCGCCCTTGCAGCCTTTATGCCGTTAATATTATCCTCAACGATAAGCACTTCTTGTGGCTTTAAATTCAAACGCCTTATGGCTTTTTGGTAAATTTCGGGGCTTGGCTTTGGCATTTTAACATCCTCATTAGAAAGAAAAAAGTCTAAATAAGCCATTAAATCTGCCTTATTCATCATCGCTTCAATGGTATTGGCAATGGAATTTGAACAAAGGGCGATTTGATAACCCTCACTTTTTAGCCTTTTGAGTGCGTTTTGTCTTGTTTTATTAGGCACGCAATAAGCATTGACAGCCTTTAAGGTGTAAATTTGCTTCATTTCATTGATAAAAGTATGCAAATTCTTTGGTAGATTGTGCTTTTGTGAGAGCATAGCGAGTTTGGTTTTTGTGGGTAAGCCCTCAAAATGCTTTAAATGCTCTTTTAAAGAAATGTTTAAGCCAAAAAGCCTTAAAGCCGAATTTAAAGCCTTAAAATGCCAGTGCTTTGCCCTGATTAAAACGCCGTCCATATCAAAAATAATGGCTTTGATTTTATTCATTGAAAAACTCCTTTGCAAGTTGTGGTAAATCCGTGCATAGTGCGATTTTATCGCTTTTAAGCCCTTTGATAATGCTTTTGTATTCGCTCCATTCTCTTTTATATGCCCTGTTGTGAAGTTCTGGTGAGACTATGCAAACGCTTTTTCCAGCATTTAAATGCTTTAAAATCACCCTTTCATCAATCCAATGTTCTTTAAATTCATCAAGCCAAACCCCACAAGCTCGTTCATAAAGTATGGGCGTTTTTTCCAAATCACTTTGCCTCGTGTAAAAGCAAAGATTTTCTCGCTCAAAGCCAAGCATATCAGGCACACTCATATCAAAGGCGAAGTAATTTTGCGTTTTGAATTGTTTAAGCGAATTTTTTAGAATTTTTTGCAAACCATCAGCTTTTATATTAAGGGCTAGGGGTAGTTTGTCATAATTTTGGTGTAGGGTAAGAAGTTCATTTAAATTTAAGGTAGCAAAATGAGCTAAATCGTGGCTGATAACGATTTTACCCTCACAATCACGCAAATCACTTTCTATACCAAAACCATTTTCAAAGGCTTTCTTAAAGGCTTGTAGCGTGTTTTGCTCGGCTTTTGTGTCCCAAAAACCGCGGTGGGCTAAAATCGTAAGTATTAAGCTTTGGCTGGATTTGCTCTCTCTCTCTCTCTTGCTTGTTTGAAATCATCATCAACCTTTATCGTTTTAAAAAAGCATATTTTAGCGACAAATTCTTAAATAAAACTTACAAAATTACAAACCCTCAAAAAAGATAAAATTTGATTTTTCGATAAAAAATTTTTTAATTTAAGCTTAATGAAATAATTTTGTGCTACAATTCTTTAAACTAAATTTTTCGAGGAGATAAAAATGGCTAAATTTGTAAATAGTGTCGATGAATTTTTCGATTTTTGTGAAAAAAATGAAGTGCTTTTTGTGGATTTTCGCTTTACAGATATGATAGGTGTTTGGCATCACATAAGCTACAATGCAAGTGTTATCACGCGTGAGCATTTTGAGGAGGGCATTGCCTTTGATGCAAGTTCTATGCAAGGTTGGCAGGGCGTGGAAAAATCGGATATGCTCTTAAAGCCAGACGCTCAAAGTGCGTTTTTAGACCCTTTTACGGCGGATTCTACCATAATAGTCTTTTGCGATGTGTATGACATTTACAATGGTCAAATGTATGAAAAATGCCCTCGAAGCATTGCTAAAAAGGCTATAAAGCATTTACAAGAAAGCGGCATAGCCGATACGGCTTATTTTGGTCCTGAAAATGAATTTTTCATCTTTGACAGCGTGAAAATCGTGGATAATATCCATTGTGCGAAGTATGAAATCGACAGCGAGGAGGGCGAATGGAATGACGATAGAGACTTTGTCGATGGTTACAACACAGGACACCGCCCACGCACCAAAGGGGGCTATTTGCCCGTTCAGCCCATTGATAGTATGGTGGATTTGCGTGCTGAAATGGTGCAAACGCTTGAAAAAGTAGGGCTTAAAACCTTCGTTCATCACCACGAAGTCGCACAAGGACAAGGAGAAATCGGCATACATTATGACACGCTTGTCGAAGCGGCTGATAATGTGCAAATTTATAAATATGTCGTGCGTATGGTAGCTCATCTTAATGGCAAAACCGCTACCTTTATGCCAAAGCCACTTTACGGGGACAATGGCAACGGAATGCATGTGCATATGAGCCTTTGGAAAGACGGAGTGAATTTATTTTACGATAAAAACGGCTACGGCTCACTCAGTCAAACGGCGATTAACTACATAGGCGGCATTTTAGGCAATGCCAGAAGTGTGGCTGCTTTTACAAATCCAAGCTCGAATTCATACAAAAGGCTTATTCCGGGCTTTGAAGCCCCGTCCATTTTGACTTATTCTTGTCAAAATAGGAGTGCGAGTTGTCGTGTGCCGTATGGAGTAGGCAAAAATTCGGCTCGTATTGAAATTCGCTTCCCTGATAGCACCTCAAATCCATACCTAGCCTTTGTGAGTTTGCTTATGGCGGGGATTGACGGCATTAAAAACAAAACCATTCCCGTAGGTCCAATGGACGAGAATTTGTTTGAACTTACCCTTGATGAGATACGAGAAAAAGGCATAGAACAGCTACCGCATACCTTGCGAGGCAGCCTTGAAGCCTTGATTCGCTATAATTCTTACTTAAAGCCCGTGATGAGTGATATTTTCATCGATGATTATCAGCATTTGAAATTTCAAACGCAGGTGTGGCCCGTAGAAGCACGCCCAACGGCTTATGAGTTTAAAACCTGCTATTCGTGCTAGTTTTCAAGCTGTGATTTTTCACAGCTTGTTATTTTTTGAATAGAGTAGGAAATTTTGGAATTTATTAAAATTGTCCTTTTGTATGCCTTTGTAGATAAAATAACAATCCACATAAACAAAGATAAGATAAAACCCGAAGAATAATCCAAGCATCACTTCGGCATCCTCATTATATGAAATATTGCTGCCTAGTAGCACAAGAAATACCAAAAATATCCAACACATTACGCCGACAAGTATATCGCCCTTGTAAAACCTTCCTACGCTAAAAATACCCAAAAACGCTTGTAGTAAAAGCCCTGTTATAGGGCTTTTAAATTGTCCATTAACCATAGAGGTTAAAGACGGAGTAAGGTTATCGTCTAAATTTTGACATTGTTGTAAGATGAAAAATTGCTGTTCCTCGCCAACTTTATCTCCTAAAACCATAGAAACCAATGCTACATTCTGCGAATTCATCTTTTATCCTAACTGATAGCTAGTAGAATTTTGTCTAGGTTTTTCTTGCGAAGTTTTTTACCCGTGATAAACAAATCAACTATATACCAAATCCACATAGCTGTTAAAGCAGTAGCACTTATAACTATTCCAGCAGTAACATTTATTAAACCAAAAAATCCACTCATTAAGTAGAGTATAAATAACCCCAAGCGAATACCTCCAAGTAAGGTATCGCCTATCATAAAGCGTCCAACGCCGAAGTTTCCAAACAACAAACTTCCCACCCAAAAGACAAGAGCTGGGCTTTTGAGTTTGAGCATAGGTAATTTTTGCACTAACTCCTCTCTTTTTGCGTCTGAAAGCTTATCAAGCCTGTCTCGTAAATTTGACAAACTTACCATATCTTTTGGCAATTTATCTTGCACCATCATCATTATCGTGCTTGTATCCGTCATTGTGTATCCTTTAAAATTGATTAGAGGTAAAGCCTCATTTTGTTAAGAGCTTATGCTCCGCCGCTATCATTCGTAAATTTCGACATAAAGCTGCCCATCGCTTGTGTGCTGAGCAGAATACTCGATAAATTCACTATTTTTCTCATTCCCAAAGCTTATGTTGGCTTGTGCTTTGCACATTACTTTTTTAGCCTCTTTATCACTTGAATTCGTCATAAAAGCTTCATAGCCGATTTTAAGCTTTTCTAAATTCGCCTTTGAAACACCAGCCTTTTGCAACTCATCTTTGATGATTTGCGTGAGTAGTTTTTTCGTATCCTTACTATCACAGCTTGGCATACCGCTACCGCAACCGATAAAGCCTACGGCTAAAAGTGCCGTCAAGCAACTGAAAAGAATTTTTTGCATTTTATGTTCCTTCGTTTTAAATTGTTTTAGTGCTTTCGCATAAGGCTTTAATAAAGCCTTTTTGATTTATTTTTTGCACCTCCTTTTTTTGATTGATATTTATTCAGTATTATTATAATGCCCCCCCCCCTTAAAAGAAACTTAAATCTTAAAAGAATTTGTCAAATTTTTGAAAATTTTCATAGTTTTCTTTAAAATTTAAGTTTCTTTTAAGGGGGGGGGGCATTATACTTTCACTAACTAAATGTTTTAGCTTTTTGAGTGAAAAAGCTTGATGTCATACTGACTTTTCATTGTCATACTGACACCCCTTGTCAATATGACAAGGTGAGTGTCATAATGACTATACTTTGTCATACGACTTCTCCTTGTCATACTGAGCGTAGCGAAGTATCTTTTTCAATGAGATTCTTCGCTTTGACAAGCAAAGCTCAGAATGACAAGGTAAAAATGTCATACTGAGGGCGTAGCCCGAAGTATCTATGATAAAGGGCAAGGGTTTCTTTACCCTGTGGATTCTTCGGCTTCGCCTCAGAATGACAATGGGAAAAGCCGTAACGACAAGGGTAGGAATGACGGGGTGTTATGTCATACTGAGCCGTAGGCGAAGTATCCAAAGGCACTTTGTGTCGCTTTTTGCTTACAGCTCTACCTTTAAATTCAAAGCCAAAACATTTAGAAATTCATTTTTTAAAGGACTCTTATGAGAAAGATTGGTTTAAGCCTTGTGCTTGTGGGAATTTTAGGTGCTACTAATGCAGTGGCTGAGGAAAGTGGGGCTTTTGTCGGCGTTCAAGCTGGGTATGGCAGTTTGAAAGTAGAGGTTGAAGGGCGAGGAGAGAGTGGAGAAACCACTGCATCTGGTGCTCGTTATGGGCTTGTCGCTGGTTACAAGCAGTTTTTCACACCTGAATTCGGAGCAAGATACTATGCTTTGTTAGATTTTGGACAATATGAGAAAGACGGAATTACCGAATTGACTTACAATTTCAATGTCAATGCTGACGCCCTTTACAACTTCCTTTCAAATGATGCGTTGGACTTTGGAGCTTTTGCTGGTTTGAGCTTGGGCTATGCTAATTATTACGATAGTGAGATAAGTGGCTTTGATTTGGGTATCAATTTTGGTTTTAGAGCAAATATCGCTACTAATCACGGCGTAGAGCTTTACAGCCGCTTTGGTGTGTTGCAATTTAAAGATGATGTCTCATACACTGACGCAGAAGATGCGACATTTTCGCTCAAAACACCATTTGAGTTAAGACAACCTTACCAAGTGGGACTTCGCTACACCTTTTCTTTTTAAGGTGTGTTCGCTAAATTTGAGTTTGACTACTGCGTGGATACTGCTTTTTGCGGTATCTGCGATTTAATTTATGCAAGGATTCAGTATTAGAGGGCTTAAATACTTCGCAAAACCCTCATTTATGATAACTCTCTTTTGCTTTTAATTTCTCTTACCCAAAGCATTAAACGCCTTTATACCCTCGGCAAAACGCACCAAACCCTCTTTAAGTGTGCTTTTAGGACAAGCTAAATTTAGCCTTAAAAAGCCCTTGCCATTGCCCCTAAAATCCTTGCCGCTTGAAAGGAAAAGCTGTTCTTTGTCAAGTAAAAAATTGGCTAATTCCTTGCTGTCCTTGCAAAAGCATTCTATCCAAATCATATACAAAGACTCTGCACGCACCACCCTGCAAGGCGTATTTTGCTCTATGAATTCATAAGCAAAAGCCTTATTTGCAGCAACATACTCATTCATCGCATCAAGCCAAGCCCTGCCTTGCTTTGAAAAAGCAGCAATATTTGCATCAATGATAAAAGAATTCGCACTTTCTATGCCACTTTTGCCGAATTCTTTTTGAATTTGACGCCTTAAATTCTTGTTTTTAATCACGCTAAAAGAGCCGCAAAGCCCAGCGAGATTGAAGCTTTTTGTCGCTGAAAGTGTAGTAAGTGCGTTTTCATCGATACTTAAAAGGCTAGTGTAGGCAAAGGGCTTTTGGACGATGTCGCAGTGAATTTCATCGCTGATGATGATTGTGCCGTATTTTTTGCAAAGTTTGTTGATTTGAGTTAATTCATCTTTGCTAAATACCTTTCCCACAGGATTGTGTGGATTGCAAAGTATCATAAGAGCGGGTTTTTCTTGACTGAGCTTTTTTTCTAAATCCTTAAAATTCACGCTATAAACGCCATTTTTGTAAGCGAGTTTGTTCTCAACCACCACTCTATCATTATCTTTAATGATATTAAAAAAGATATGATAAACCGGACTTTGCACCAAAATTTTGTCCCCTTTTTGGCTTAAAACCCGTATCATCGCCGAAATCGCAGGGACAACGCCGCTGCTAAAAACCAAGCTATTTTTATCGATTTTCACCTTGTGATAAGTCTGCCACCACCATACAATGCTTTCGTAAAATTGCTGTGGAATGAGGTTATAGCCAAAAACAGGGTGCTTTAAACGCTTTTGCAAAGCATTTTGAATGCAAGGAGCTAACTCAAAGTCCATATCAGCCACCCACATAGCCAAAGCATTTTTCTTTAAGTCCCATTTTACAGAGTTAGTTCCCTTTCTATCAATCAAAGAGTCGAAGTTGAAATTCATCTTTTTTCCTTGTGTATTTTTGAAAAATAAATCGCCATTATAACAAATTTAGCTCGTTTTTAAGTATTTTTTAACTTTAATATAGTTAAAATTCACACAAATTTCAATACAAAGGATTTAAAATGGCGTGTTTTAGTGCAGCTATCATCGAAGTTGCGGTGGTAAGTCTCATCAAAAATAAGGTCGAAAAAAATGAGAGCAAGGCTCAAACAAGTGCTAAAATTCCACTCTCTACAAAGCTTTCTTGGCTCATTACTATGCTTTGGGGCGGGGTGTTTTTACTTGCCATTGAGCATATTTACCACGGCGAGATTATCCCTAGCTTTCCTTTTCTCACAGCCGTGCAAGATGGCAATACCGCTGAAATGCTAATGGAAATAGCCACCATTGGCGGAGGAATTTGCGTTTTAATCCCTCTCGTTTGGCTTTTTATCTGCTATGTGGCTGATAAAAAATTCACTCAAAAGTCGAATTTACAATGTGCTTGATACTTACTTTCATCGCCGCTCTTGTAAGCTCGGCATTTTGGTTTAAAAAAGACAGGGCAAATTCCCTAAAAACAGGCACACTTGCCTTAATGTTTTGGGGTGCAAGTCTTATGTGGTTTGTTGATTGCGTGTTCGCAGCCTTTGCGGGTGAGGGCTTTTTTGATTTAAGCCTTGATGATACTAAGCTAGGTTTCATCATCATTGCCTGTGGCGTGGCGATGTGGCTTTTGATTCTCGTTTTTTCTCGCTCAAAAAGAGCTTTGGCTAGGTAAAGCTGACAAATCGTTGGTTTAAACCAAAGCCAAAAAAACTACTTAATCACAGCAAAACGCAGATGCAAGGAGCTTTGAATGCTTTTTGTTTCTTCGTTTTTGTTGAGTTTGACTTCTTTAAATTCAAAGAAAAGTGGAGAGTGCTGCACGGCGTTTAAAAAGGCAAGGCATTGGTGAAAGGTGCTTTCAAATTCGATAAATATGCTATGCTTTGCGAATTTCTTGTCCTTACTCGAAGTATTTTTAATGCTTGTAAAATTGATATTTGCGGTATTTGCAAGGCTGTAAAGCTCGTTTAAATAGCCCTTTTCATCGGCGTTAAAATGAGTGAGGAGCTTGTTAAGCTCGGCTAGTTCGTTTTTTTGCCTTTGAGTGGTGATATACAAGGCATTGCTTTCCTCAACTTGCCTTTTTTGTGTATATAAAGCAGATAAATCATAGTCAAAAAAGGATTCAAGCAGGGTTTGGCTCGTCTTAACCCCAAAAAAAGCCCCTAAAAGTAGGGCTGTGGTAAAAAGCAAAAGTTTTTCCCTTAAAGTCAAAGCACTTAAATACAGCAGGATTTTTTCTTTCATTTTCGCTCCAAAACAAGCTCATAAAGCGAATTTTTAAGCTCTTTGTGTTTGAGCGTGAAAAAGCTGTGAGCGTAGAGTTCTTTGATAAATTCAGCACTTGCCTCATCACTTGGGATAAGCAGGGTGATTTCATTGTCGCTTAATTTTAGGCTTTCTAGCTTGATTGCTTTTTGATGAAGTAGGGTAAATAGTGGTTTGAGCGTATCAAGCAGTATGCTAGGCTTGAATTCCTCGCTGATAAAAGTAAGCACTTCCTTTTTTTGCCTGATAATTAGGGCATTTTGTGCGTTTTCTTTTTGTAAGGTGCTGAAATTTGGTATGTTTTTATCGATTTCAAAAGAGCTTTTAAGGCTGTGTTTTTTGATGAAAAATTCAGCCACAATCACGCAAAAACCAAGCACAAAGCAAAGTACAAAACAAGTCAAAAGCCTTTTTAATAGGCTATCATCTATTTTGTGGTGTAAGAAATTCGCCTTTTCATCGTGCTTTTGCATTTGAGCTTTTTTCAAAAGCTCTTGCAGTTTTGCTGGGTGAATTTTTGTTTTTAAATGTGGAATTTTAAGCTCTGAGCTTAAATGATGAGTTAAATCAAGCTCATCATCAAGCACAAATACTTTGCTTTGATAAAGTCTGCAAAGCTCTTTTACTCGGCTTTGTTCGCAAATTTTTTCATTAAGAAAGTTGATTTTGTAGGCTTTGTCTTTATTTTTAAGGTGCGAGGCGTTAAATTGCGGGAGGTTTTTAAGGTGCAAGAGCTTTGAATTGCCAAAAAATGCGACAAATCCGTAATTTTCTTTCAGCACAAATACCGCATAAAAGGGTGCAATGTCCGTTTGCATTTGGCTTAAATTCTGCCAAATCAAAGGCTCAGCAAAGGCAAAATCGCTTTGCTTGTTTAAATTTGCGTTTGAAGTTAAGAAAACAAGGGCTTTTTGCTCATCAAGCGTGTAAGACATAGCGTAATCAAAGCTTTCTTTTATGCCTAACTCCTCACAAGCCTTGTCAAATAGCACCTCCTCTAAATTGTTGCTTTTAGGGCTTTCAAGCTCGGTGTAAAGAATTTTGTCAAAGTCGATGACTTGGATATTTGGGGCTTTGGAGTGAAAAAGCTTTGCTAAAAAATCCATCAAAACACCACTTTTTTGAGGAAATTTTCATCATTTTGCCACGCAGTTTTTACTTGCACTATGAGTTGAAGCATTGTTTTTTTGCCCGTAAAATCGCTAATGATAGCCCTTGCGCCCTTGCCTAATCTCTTAATCGCGTTGGCATTTTTGCCAATAAGCATAGCTTTGTGCTGGGCGTTATCGGTGATGATGATAGCGTTGATAAATGAAATTTCAGCCTCTTCACGCACTTTTTCAACGAAAACTTCACAGCAATAGGGCAGTTCATCGCTGAAATTTTCAAACAAAGCCTCTAAAATGAAGTCTCTAAACAATTCTTTCTCGCTTGTATCGCTTAAAAGCTCGGGGTCGAAAAAATAAGGATGTTCGTTTAAATGCTTTACAAGCTCGTCAAGTAGGGGCTTTTTGTAGCTTTTGTGTTTGCACGAAAAGGGAATGATAGCCTTAAAATAGGGTGAAAATTTGGAATATTGAGCGAGTTTTTGAAGCAAGGCTTCGTTTTTAACTAAATCAACCTTGTTTAAAATCACTATGTGCGGGGCTTTTGCTTTGAGTTCTAAAAAACGCTCATATTCGCTTGTGTCATCCAACGCACTAGCCACAAACAGCACCAAATCGCAATCATCTAGGCTTTTTAAGGCGTTGTTGATAAGGGCTTGGTTGAGCTTTTTTTCACTTTTATGCAGCCCGGGCGTGTCGGTAAAGATGAGCTGGGCTTTTTCGTGCATAATGATAGCCCTGACTTTGCGTCTTGTAGCGTTTTGCTTGTGAGAAACAAGGGCGATTTTACACTCGCTTAAAGCGTTGATGAGTGAGCTTTTACCTGCATTTGTGCGTCCTAAAACACTGATAAATCCTGATTTTGTGGTATCAGGCATTGGCTGCAAATTCAAGTGGAATGATTGAGGTGAATTTATTTTGCAAGGCTTTGATTTCGATGCTTTGCAAACTCTGTAAATAAAGCTCACTCGCCTCCTTGATATTAGCTACAACCTCCTCAAAGCTGTCCCCTTGCGATACGCAGCCTTTAAGCTCTGGCACAAAAGCAAAGTAGCCGTTTTCGTCTTTTTCTATGATAGCATTTAGCGTCATCTTGCACCCTTAAATTTCAAATGCAAAATTATAGCACATTTTTTAAGCTTTTTAGCTATAATACCCCTTTAAATTCAACACAAAGGATAAACAATGTCAAAGAC
>CAZSMF010000023.1:0-24065 GCA_964607975.1 uncultured Campylobacter sp.
GCTTAATCTCGCTAATAACTCTGCCTAGCCTCTCTTTAAGCCGAGCAAAAATCTCGCTAAAACTCTCATCGCCAAAATGCTTAAAGATATGGCGAAGCTCTGCGAAAAGCTCCTTAACAAGCCTTGCTATGACGATAGCAAGGGCTGATTTTAGCCCTCCTTTTGCTATATTTGCCACATCTAATCCTATGCTAGTAGCGAGTTCTTTATAGGGCTTTGAGCTTTTATAGTAGGCTTCGTCTATGGCATTGTCGATATTACGCTTACTTTCTTTGGCTTCTTTTAAGAATTTTTCATCATCTATACTTTTTAGCTTTTGCATTTTCTTTTCTTCATTTGGCGTAAGTGTGCCTTTTTCTTGCTTTATTTGGAATTCTTTTAATTTATCGTGCTTATATTTTATAAATTCCTCTGGGCTTTTTGCTTGTTTCATCTTATTGAGCGAAGAGTCTGTTAGGGCTAGATTTTCTTTTGTATTGGCTAACTCATTTGTATCGACTTCGGCTAAAACCCTAGCCCTATCATCGTGTATTTCTTTGGCTGAAATTTTATGGTCTAAATCCGTTTTATCGTTTCGCTTAATTTCCTCACCTGTCATATAATCAACAGCCCCGCCTTGCTTTTTAAGATTTGACTGCTCTTTGTTAGTTGCTATGTAGTCTTTATCGCTATGAACCCCATAGCTATCATACTCTCCACGATTTTCATAAGCTAATCTTTCTTTTTCTTCATTGACTCCGTATAGTCCCTTTCTTGCATTATGCGTAGTGCTAACCTGTCCGCCTTCCTTGCTCGTCTTAAACAGCTCACTTGCTCCAAACTGCCCCTTTATCGTGTTTATCACATTAGTTTCGCAAAGTTCAAGGAGATTTTGTGCTTTCTCCTTTGGCATTTGCGATTTCAAATCCTCCAACTCTCGCAGGGCAGTCTCTAAACCAGAATCTATCTCTATCCTTAAAGTCTGCTCCCTATCAAGCACCTTGATTTCTTGCTCCATAGCCTCATAGCTTTGAAAAAAGTCTGTATTTTGAGGGAAAATTTGTGTTTCTTGCATTGTTTATCCTTTGTGTTGAAATTTAAAATTATCATATTGGGTTTTTGCTGTGTGAGTTTTTTTGCTTCGAGATTCTTCGCTACGCTCAGAATGACAAGGGAGAGACTCAGAATGACAAGGGAGAGACTGGGAATGGCAAGTAAAAATGTCATACTGAGGCAAAGTATCCAAAATAATCAATTTGCGTGTTTTAAAATAAAATAAAATTTGGCTTATTGAATGTATGATAAAAATGATTATATTACTATAAAATACTCTTAAAGGCTTATAAGAGAGAGAGAGAGAATGGAATTTAAATTAAGCGACTTTGAATTTATTAAATTCGCATTGTGTAATTGATTTTTTCTTACAATACCTATACAAGCATTCATTTTTTATCTCCTTTTTAATTAAGATACTTCGGGCTACGCCCTCAGTATGACAAAATAGCTGTCATTCTGAGCGTCCCACCTGTCATTCTGAGCGTAGCGAAGAATCTAAATCAATGATGAGATACTTCGCTTTGCTCAGTATGACATAATAATAGTCCAGTATGACATAACTATATGCCTAGAAAAGCAAATTTTAAACTAAACTAGCTTTATTTTAGCTTAAAATCGCCTCATTGCCCTCCTCTTTGATTTCATAAGTGCTGATTTTAAGCCATTGTTTGCTAATGTTATTTGTGCTTTTGATTTTGATTTTATTGTAAAATTCATCATAGCCCTCGTAAAAGCCGTTTTTGAAGCTCTCCACAAGCACATTTAAGGCTTTTTGCCTCTGGCGAAATTCAAAATTATTTTGCGCGACTATGGCTTTTAGCTCTTTTAACCTCGCCTTAGCCACCTCGCCCTTAATGTCGTTTTTAAGCGTGGCTGAATGCGTGCCTGTGCGTGGGGAAAAGACAAAGCCGTGCAAATGCGTGAGCTTAAATTTCTTAAAATTACCCAAAGCCTCGCTCCAAATTTCAGGCGTTTCACCCGGATGAGCTACGATAAAATCCGTCCCTAATGCGAAATTTTTATCAGCTAAAAATTCAAACAAAGCCAAATCGTCCTTTGTGTGCGAACGCCGCCTCATCAAACGAAGCATTTTCTCGCTCGTGTGCTGTAAGGCTATGTGCAAATGCCTTTCAATCCACGCTTCATCTAAAATCTCCTTAAAGCTTTCATCGATTTGTGCGGGTTCTAAACTGCCAAGTCTAATTCTTTTCACGCCCTTAATCGCACCCAATTTTTGCAAAAGCTTACCCAAAGTCGTGCCATTTTTCAGCCCATAAGAGCCTATATTTGTGCCTGTAAGGACAAATTCGGTGTAGCCGTTTTGAACGAATTCTTGCACCTGTTTAACAAGCTCATTTTCGCTCACGCTTCTTGATTTGCCCCGCACACTTGGGATAATGCAGTAAGAACAAGCATAATCGCAGCCCTCTTGGATTTTCAAAAAGGCTTTGGTATGCCTTTGAAAGCCTTTTAACCTGCCCTCGTCAATGAAATTCAGCTCCCCTAGCTCGTAAAATTGGCTATTTTGCTTTAAAAGCGTGTTGATGAGCTGTTTTTTACCCGCTCCTAAAACCCCAAAAACAGCCTTTTTCTCAAAAAATTCCTTGCCCTGCTTTGCTACGCCACAGCCTGTGAGTATGATTTTTACGCCTTTTTTTTGCAAGGAGTTAATGTAAGCTCTTGCGGTGCTATCGGCACTATTGGTAACTGTGCAAGAATTGATGATGATGATATTTGCCTCGTTTTCATCATTTGTCAGCTCAAAATCCTCCACATAGCTTTTTAAAAGCTCGGTATCATAGATATTTGTGCGACAACCAAAGGTTTTAAAATAGATTTTTTCTCTCATCGCTTTTGCTCTTTGGGTTTTATGCAAATTGTTGCAAGGTTTTCATCACGCTTTCTTTGCTAATGTCGCTTTTGATGAAAGCCTTGCCTAAACCACGCAAAAGAATGAAGTTGATTTTGGCATTGGCACTTTTTTTATCAAGGAAAAAGGCATTGTAAAATTCATCGACATTTTTGATTTGATAATGTGTTGGAAGGGCGAATTTTTCAAGCAATTTTTTTAAACGCAAAGCCTCATCTTCGCTGATGAGTCCAAGATTAAGAGCAAGGGCATTTGCCATTACTATGCCTATGGCAACAGCCTCGCCGTGCAAATAAAGCTTATAATCTGTCTGTTTTTCGATGATATGAGCGAAAGTATGCCCGAAATTTAGCAGCATTCGCAGTTGATTTTCCCTCTCATCGACACTAACTATACTCGCTTTTAACTCCACGCTTTTAGCGATGATTTGGCTCAATTCCTCCTTTGGCAGCTGCGCCTTTAAAAAAGCCTGAGCGTCAAGGCTTTCAACAAAGTCTAAAATGTCCGCATCAAAACACACTGCCATTTTGATAAATTCAGCCATTCCTGCTGCAAGTTCCCTTGCACCAAGTGTTTTAAGGTATTCACTCTCGCAATACACAGCCTTTGGCTGATAAAAAGAGCCTATTAAATTCTTGCCAAATTCGTTGTTTATGCCTGTTTTTCCGCCCACAGCCGCATCAACCATAGCTAAAAGCGTGGTTGGAATGGTGATAAAATCAATCCCCCTTTGATAAATACTCGCCGCAAAGCCTCCTATGTCCGTAACGACACCGCCACCAAAGGCGATGAGAGTGCTTTTTCTGTCTATTTTTGAGACAAACATTTGCTTTAAAATCTCTTCAAGTGTGCTTAAATTTTTATACTCCTCGCCGTCTTTTATGGTGATGATGAAAAGTTCTTTGCAGCTTAATTTATTAAGCAGACTTTTAAGATGAAGTCCAGCGACTTTGGCATTTGTGAGTATGACTACCTTGCCTTCAAATTCAAGCTTTGAAAGCTCATTGATAGAAACTTTGTAGGAATTTCGTTCTAAATTAACAAGTATTTTCATCGTTTTACCTCAAATTTAAAAATGCCATTATAGCAAAAATTTCTATCAAAGAAAATTTCTTTCAATTTTAAAGAAAAAATTATGTATAATATCATTTAAATTCACGCAAATGAGAAAAAGATGAAATACCTAGAAATTCACCCAAGCAGTCATTTAAGCGGCTGCGTAAATATAAGCGGGGCAAAAAATGCCGCCCTACCGCTCATCGCTTCAAGCATTTTGGCTAAAAATGAAGTGCAAATTGACAATATCCCCAATGTCGCTGACATTCAAACCCTCTTTGTTTTGCTTAAAAATTTGGGTGCAAGTTATGAATTTAAGGACAACAAAGCCAAGATAAACACCTCAACGCTTAACAGCACCAAAGCCGTTTATGACATAGTGCGGAAAATGCGAGCGTCCATACTTACCCTAGCCCCCCTACTCGTAAGGTTTGGACAATGCGAAGTGAGCCTACCCGGTGGTTGTGCCATAGGACAGCGTCCCATTGATTTACACCTTTTAGCCCTTGAAAAAATGGGAGCAAAAATCGCCATAAAACAAGGCTATGTAATGGCAAGTGGCAGATTAAAAGGAGCTGAGATTATCTTTGATAAAATCACAGTTACAGGCAGTGAAAATATCATTATGGCAGCGGCGTTAGCACAGGGTAAGACTAGGCTTTTAAATGTAGCCAAAGAGCCTGAGGTGGTGCAGCTTTGTGAGGTTTTGCGTGAGGCTGGTATTGACATTAAGGGCATAGGCGGTGATGAGCTTGAAATTTACGGCACAAATGGGGAATTGCTTGAATTTAAGCCCTTTTCAATCATACCCGATAGAATCGAAGCTGGGACTTATCTTTGTGCGGGAGCGATAACAAATTCTAAAATTTGCGTTTGCAAGGTAAATCCGTCTCATTTGAGTGCCATTTTGGCTAAATTCGAGCAAATGGGCTTTGGCATTGAAACGAGCAAGGATAGCGTAAGCATTTTACCTGCAAAGGAGATTAAGGCTGTGGAGATAATAACTAGCGAGTATCCGGGCTTTCCAACCGATATGCAAGCACAATTTATGGCACTTACGCTTAAAGCAAATGGCACGAGCATCATTGATGAGCGTTTGTTTGAAAACCGCTTTATGCACGCAAGCGAGCTTTTGAGAATGGGTGCGGATATAAAACTGAACGGACATATCGCTACTATCGTGGGTGGCAAGGATTTAAACGCTGCTGATGTTATGGCGACTGATTTAAGAGCGAGTTCAGCCCTCATACTTGCCGCACTCATCGCAAAGGGCGTGAGTAGAATTCATCGCATTTATCATCTTGACAGGGGCTATGAAAGACTTGAAGAAAAATTCAAAGCACTTGGCGTAAAGATAGAAAGGCTTGAAGAATGAAAAATCTTTTTGACACCATAGAGTTAATAAAAACGCAAATCAAGCCCATTTTAGCCTATGAGCTTGTAAGCCTTGAAAATGCTTGTGGGAGAGTTTTAGCCTGTGATATAAAGGCTCAAAAAGACTTACCTGCTTTTGATAACTCCGCACTTGACGGCTATGCCTTTAAATTCAGCGATAAAGATGAAGCACTGACTATAAAAGGCGTGATTTTTGCAGGGGATAAAAAGGACTATGTAATCGCTAAAAACGAATGCTACAAGATAATGACGGGGGCGAAAATGCCTCAAAATGCCGACACGATTTTAAGAGTGGAAGAAGCCCTTGTGGAAAATGGCAAACTCCTTATAAAAGTGCCTGTGAGGGAAAATGATGGACATCGTATTAGGGGTGAGGAGTTAAAAGCGGGAGAAAATTTGCTTCAAAAGGGGCGAATTTTAAACGCCGCAGACATTATGGCATTAGCAAGTCAGGGAATTTACAAGGTAAAAGTGGCACGAAAGATAAAGGTGGGGATATTTTCAAGCGGAAATGAGCTTTTTGAGCCTTGGCAGAAGGCTGATGAAAACAGCATTTATAATGCTAATGCCCTAGCTATCAACGCCCTACTTTCAAATGAACTTTGCGAAGTGAGCTATTTAGGCATTATCAAAGATGATTTGCAAGAGTGCAAAAAGGCTTTGTCAAATTCGCATTTTGATTTACTCATCACAAGCGGCGGTGCGAGTGTGGGAGATGCTGATTTTATGGACGAAGCATTAAGCAACATAGGCTATGAAGCCCTTTTTAAAGGCATTATCATACGCCCAGCAAAGCCGACAAAGCTTTATCAAAAAGGCTCAAATTTGGTTTTCATCTTACCGGGCAATCCTCTTTCTGCCTTTTTATCCTGCGTTTTGGTGGGCAGGGCTTTGCTTTTTTTATTAAGCGGGGCTGGGTTTGAATTTGACTTTATAGAAGCTGTTTTTAAGGGCAATTTGACTATAAAAAATGGCAGAAATAACCTCATTTTAGGCAATTTAAAAGATAATTTTTTTGTGGCAAATGAAAATTTAGGCATTATGAAGGTTTTTAACAGCAAATACTTGCTGATTAGCGATTTTTCAAAAAGCGAATTTAAAGATAAAGAACGCATTAAAATTTTAAAAATCCTTGACTTTTAAGGCATTTTTTTATAAAATTACCCTTTTTTATGCGGGAATAGCTCAGGGGTAGAGCACAACCTTGCCAAGGTTGGGGTCGCGAGTTCGAATCTCGTTTCCCGCTCCACCTAAAAAATCCTCCCCAAAATCATATACAAAATAGTCCCCACAAATATACTTAAAATGGCATTTTTAAAGCAAATTTGCAAAGCAAAAGTGCTAATACAAGCAATCACGGCGATAAAAGTCTTTGAAAAACTTGAAAAATCAAGGCTAAAAAGTGTGTAAAAAACCAAAATCACCATTATCATCAAGGGCATATTTTGCTGAATTTTGGCTAAATTTTTCCCCTCACTTTTGCTGCGAAAGAGTAAAAATGGCAAAATTCTGCCTCCAAAAGTGGCTAAAAAGCCCATAAAAATAGCCAAAAT
This sequence comes from uncultured Campylobacter sp., assembly GCA_964607975.1. Classification (GTDB taxonomy): domain Bacteria; phylum Campylobacterota; class Campylobacteria; order Campylobacterales; family Campylobacteraceae; genus Campylobacter_D. The sequence goes on from CAZSMF010000023.1 coordinate 6,910, forward strand.
AACATAAAAATCAAACATAACGCTTTCCTAACAGCAAGGCAAAGACAGCAAAGATGAGGCAAAGAAAGAGCATATAGGCTTTGTCTATAAATAAAAAGCCGCAAATGCCTATGATTAAGGCTAAAAGTAAGAGTTTTTGATTGGGATTTTGCTTGAAACTCTCACAAGCTAGGACGATAAAAAGGGCATTAAGGCTAAATTCAATGCCTGAATAGTCAAATTTACTCATCTTTTGAAACAAAAATCCAAAAGCACAGCCTATTATCCAATATGATTGATTTAAAAAACACAGCAAAGCGTAGTGAAAGCTCTTTTTACTCCTTGATACACCGCTTGAAATGTCCTTTTTGTAGGTGCTTAACAGGGCAAAACTCTCATCACTTAAAGCATAAATCACATAAAAACGCAAGAAATTCAAGCTTTTAAGCTCATTAAGCAAGGAAAGCGTGTAGAAAAAATGCCTAAATCCTAGCAAAAAAAGCGTGATGAAAATGCCAAACAAGGCTTCATTTGCACTGATAAAGGCTATGAGTAAAAACTCAGCCGAGCCAGAATACACAAAAAAGGATATAGCCAAAGCCTCACACAAGCTCAAACCACTACTTGCAGCCAAAATTCCAAGTGCTACACCAAGCGGGATATAAGCAAAAGCCACAGGCAAGGTAAGTTTAAGGATTTCACTCGTTTTCATATCGTATCCACCACAAAAAAGCAATTATATCTTATTTTGCAAAGTTTTAGTTAATTTTTGTGTATTATAATACTTGGAAATTTCAAAAAAAGGATATGCGATGAATTCAGTTACTTTTAAGGGCAATGCGGTTACTTTGAAAGGCGATTTAGCCAAAGTTGGCGACACTATGCCTCAAATCGTGCTTAAAGCCAAAGATTTAAGCGACATTGTCGTGGGTGCAAGTGATAAAACTCAAATTCTACTCTCAGTGCCAAGCCTTGACACACCTGTTTGTGCGAGTGAAGCGCGAAAATTCAATGAAAAAGTTGCAAGTTATAAGGGTGCGGAAGTTGTCATCATCAGCCAAGATTTGCCTTTTGCTATGGGACGCTTTTGCTCGACTGAGGGCATAGATAATATTCAAACAGCAAGTGATTTTGTCAGCAAAGAATTTGGCGAAAAATACGGCGTTTTAATGGCTGATGGAGCTTTAAGAGGCTTGCTTGCAAGGGCTGTTTTTGTCGTTAAAAATGGAAAAATAGCCTACGCAGAGCTTGTAAGCGAAATCACCGAAATGCCAAACCTTGACGCTTTGGATAGCTTTTTTAGTGGTAGTTGCTGCGGTTGCGGGTGTGGGGCGTAATCACCCCGCCGCAATAAAATTAAAATCCATTTTTTTTCAAAAGCTTTTGAGCCTCATTTTTAGCCTCTTGCACGGCTTTATTTTCAGCAAATTCTTTAAGTTTTGCGATAAATAAATCCTCTGCCTTACCCTCATTTTCTATTATCCAATTTGCAAAGGCAAAGTCGCTTTCCTCCTCGCCAAAAAAGTATTTAAAGTAATGTGTCTTGTTTTTGTAAATTCCGCCGCCAACATTGCTTTTAAAGAAAGCTTCACACTCTTTAATTAACTTTTCAAATTTGCTTTTCTCCTCATCACTGCCACAGCCAAACCACCAAGCCAGACACAATGAAGGCTTTTTAAAATCTGCTCTTTCTTGTGCGAAAACGAACATAAAGCGAATTGGACTATCTTTTTCATCGCAAAAGACAAGATGCCACCCCGTTTGGTTCGCACTTTTCCAAATCTTACAAATAAGATTTTCGCCGTTGATTGTTATCTTTTCTTCTTTAAATTTACGCTCGATTTTCTCGTAAAATTCTCTCACAACTTCCTCGCAAACACCACGCCAATTTTGCCAAACTACCTCTTTTAACTTGTCATTTTCCTTGCTACGCAAAAGAGCCAAAGCCATTTGCGTGTTTTTACTATGGCTTAAAATGAAGTCTTTGACTGCATTTTCGTCTTTAAAATCATTGTTGATGTGTCTTGATAAAATGTCAAGGTATTGATTGATACCAAAAATGATTTTGTTTAAGCCGTTTTCATCGCTTGAATTTGCCTTTTTGCGTAAAACTTTTAAGCAATCTTGCAACCACTCTTTTATCCAAACATAATCAATCTTATAAAAATACGCCTTTCTAACGCCGTTTTTATCACAAATAAACTTATCTTTAATACTCCAAATTTTAAGGCTTAATTCGCTTGGCAAAGCGTTAGCTTGTGGGTGCAAATAGATAAATACAATGCGATTTGCCCTCTCTGCTTCGCTTAATTTATAGCCAATTTCTTTATGAGCATTTTCCACATAATCATAAAGCTGTGAAATTTGGTCGTTTGCATAAATTTTATTTTCTATGATGAAATGAACGCTATTGGCAAAGTTAAGCAAAATATCCACACGGCGATTTGCCTTTATTTTGTCAGTAAGCGCCTCTCTTGCAACCTTTAAATTCGACACTTCAAGGCTGTTTTTAGGAATTTTTGTGCTATTGATAAATTCCTTGAGAATTTTGTCTATGAATTTTTGCGCGAAAACGCTTTGAAAATGCTCGGCGTTTTGATTTAAAAGATAAGCGATAAAGGCAGAATGGTAATTTTCCTTGCCACTTATACCAAGTGCGTCAAAGATATTAAAATAATTAAAGCCCTTGCTCTTTTTCTTTTCAAAGGCATTATTTGCCTTGTCTAACTCGTTTAAGAATGTTTTTGTGATTTGCATTTTTTTGTCCTTTTTTTATATTTAAAAATCAAGCCTAAAAATGACATAGGCTTGATTTAGAATTTAGCTCATAAATTATAATCTATTTTGAGCATTGTTTGGTTTTTGCCACTTTGCCTTACTTTTTCTATCTACTCTAAATGCGATAAAATCAGCTTCTCTTTCACGCACTATACAAATTTTTGCCATTTTTTCCTCCTTATATTTTGCAAAAATTAGTTAAATACTAATAAAAAATTTAATTTGCTTTCCCCTCCTTTCGTGGTGATTGATTTTATATTTTTAAAAGCTAGATTTTGTGCAAAAATTGTCAAATTTTGAGTAATTTTGTTTAAAAATTTTTTACAAAAGCACTTGAATTTAAGATGAAAAGGGTAAAATTAAAATATTTGAATTTAGGCTTTAAAAATGAGCTAACGCACGAACGCAAATAAGAGAGAGAGAGAGAGAGAGAGAGAACAGAATTTGCGTTGGTGAGTTTTTTCATAGCCCTTCCTTTAAAGTTGATTTTTAATTTTAACCAAATTCAACTCAAATTTTGCTTAAATTTTTAAATCAAATTTGCCTCCACTTGAACTTAAATTCAAGTGGATAAGCGTTGTTAAGATAAGAATTTCAAAGCTACGCTTGAAGAGATGATTAAGATGATGAAAAAGATTTTTAGGGGCTTTTTGCTTTCTTTGTAAAATAAAATCCCCACCAAAACGCCACCAGCCGCACCAATGCCCGTCCAAATCGCATAAGCAACGCTCATTGAAATGCCTTGCATAGCCTGACTTAAACAAGCAAAGCTCAAAGCAAACTGCACGAACAAGGCGAGTAAAAAGACTTTTCTGCCCGTTAGGACAAACTGCTTCATAATCGCCACACCAGCGATTTCAAAGCACCCAGCGACAAATAAAAAACCCCAGCTCATTTTTCATCTCCGCTAAAAAGCTCATTTAAGTGTAAATCCTTGTCTAAATTTGCGGCTAAATCTCTATCTGTAAGATGTCCGTGATGAGTGCTAATAAGTTTTAGCCCAATCACACCAAGCAAAAGCGTAAAGATAAAAAGCAATTTAAGCCAAGAAAATTGCTGATGAAACACCAACATTTCAGCGATGACTATGCCAACCGTGCCAATGCCAACAAAGACAGCATAAGCAACGCTAACCTCTATATGACGCACTGCTATAAGCATACAAACAAAGGAAAAAACTATGCCGCAAATGGTGAGTACATACCAAAGGGCATTATCGGCATATTTTAGCCCACTCACCCAAAAAAGCTCGACTATGCCACCTAAAATCACCAAAAACCAAGCAATATTTGTTTTATTAGTTTTCATAATGATTTTTCAAAAAGCTTATTTCCAGCCCTCTATGTAGTTTTTGAGTTTGCGTCCTACTTTTGGGTGTTTGAGCTTTTTGATTGCCGAGCTTTCAATTTGCCTTACTCTTTCGCGGGTTACATTGAGTTCTTTGCCTATTTCTTCAAGCGTTCTATCACTCTCATCGTCCATAAGCCCAAAACGCATTCTAATAACGGCTTTTTCCCTGTCATTAAGCTGGTCTAAAACCTCGTCTATCTGGTCTTTTAAGTCATTTCGCAAAATATGGTCCATTGGAGAAACTGAGGCTCTATCCTCGACAAAATCGCCAAATTTGCCATCATCTTCATTGCCTATCGGTGCTTCAAGCGAGATTGGCTCTTTGGTGATTTTAATCACCTGCTTGACTTTATCTACGCTTAATCCTACTTCTTTGGCTATCATCGACACATCAGGTTCTTTGCCGTGTTTTTGCAGGTATTCACGCACGATTTTATTGATTTGATTGATAGTTTCTATCATATGAATTGGTATGCGTATGGTTCGAGCCTGATCGGCTATGGCACGGCTGATAGCTTGGCGAATCCACCAAGTAGCATAAGTTGAGAATTTATAGCCTCTTTTGTATTCGAATTTATCCACAGCTTTCATCAGCCCTATATTGCCCTCTTGTATCAAGTCCAAGAAAGGCAAACCACGATTTGTATAGCGTTTGGCAATGCTTACCACAAGGCGTAAATTCGACTTTGCCATTCGGCTTTTAGCCTCATCGGAGATTTTTTTGCCCCTTTTGATTTGCTCTAAAATCTCTTTTAATCTATCTTTTTCTAAATCAAAGCCCTTTTTACTCGCTTCTTTGGTTTGAAAAAGCTTTTTAATATCCATATAAGTGCTTACCATAGTCGTTTCAAGGCAAAGTTCGGTGATTTGCTCTTTATTCAGCTCGGTTATGTTTTCTAAAATGTGCTTGTGGCGTGATTTAAGCTCATCGCTAAACATAGGCAAGCGGTATTCTAATCTTTTAAGCTCCTTGCTAAACTCCTCATCGCTTTTTAAGGCTATTTCCATAGATTTAACTATTTCGGTGATGAGCTTTGAAGTGGGTCCTAAATCCATAAGCTTGTCTTTTAGAATGTTTTTCTTAAAGGCGATGATGAGCTTGTTTAAAAGCTCGTTGTTTTCAATCTCTTTAAAGGTTTGAATGGTTTTGAGCCACTCTTTTTTCGCCTTTTCAAGAGCCTTGAATTTTTCGATGACTTTTTTGGTGCGTTCATCGTCTTTCTTGCTAATGATTTTCTTTTGTTTTTTGTCCTTGTCCTCATCATCTAAAAGTTCATTTTCTAAATCCTCGTCCTCCTCCTCATCTAAATCCTCACTCAAATCTTCAAGCTTACCCTCGCCCTTTTCCTCATCATCAAAGCTTTTGAAAAGCTCTTTTACACGCCTTTCGCGGTTGATGAGCGGTTCTTTGTAATCTAAAATAAAATCGATAAGATAAGGCACAGAGCAAAACGCATCGATGATAATGTCCTCGCCTAGCTCAATCCTGCGTGAGATTTCAACCTCCTCGTCTTTGTTAAGCAAGGCAATTTGCCCCATTTCCCGCAAATACATACGCACAGGAGAGTCCGAGCGACTCCATTCAAGCAAATCATTATCATCAGTCAAGTCAAGCTCTTTGTTTGAGCCTATATTTTGAATTTTTTGCTTTTCCTTTTCAAATTCTTTGGCTTCGGCTATGTTTTTCATTTTAGCGATTTCAGCCGAAGAATAAAGCGTTATTTGATATTTCTTACACAAAGCTTCGATTTTTTTTGCTGTGTTGATTCCCGGCACTTTTGATAAAAATTTGACTATTTTTTCATAAGTGGCATACTCTTTGGCGTTGGATTTAAGGTATTCTTCAAGTTCTTTTTCGTTTTTTTTACTCGTCATTTTTCGCCTCCTTGGAGTGTTTTGAATTTGTGATTATAGCACTTTTTCACTTCGATTAACTAAATAATAACGCTTTTTTTCTAAAAATTTGAATTTTTATCCCCAAAGAGCCTAAAATTAAGCTGTAAATTATTTAACTTATCGTATTTTTCGAAAAATTCAGCCTTTTGCGGTGAAATGTCAATTCTAGTTTGGTTTTTATCCTTGCTTAAAAAGTCCTCTGTAAAGGCAAAGGCTACATTTGCTCCCCTTGGGTAAATGCCCTCTTTGTCGATAACAACGCTGCCATTGTAGGCAAATTCATAGGCTTTCAGGGCATTTTTGTCAAAAAGATTGCGTCCGCCAAGTGTGAGAAATTCGCATTCATTCAAGCTTAAAGCATAAAGTGTAGGGAAAATATCCTTGTGCGAAGCAAGTGTTTGAGGGTTAAACTGCCAATTTAAGCTTTTAAAATCCCTTGTATAAGCGTTTGGAATATATAAATAAAACGGCACAGCGTGATTTAACGCCACATTTGCATAAGCCTTTAAGTCTCTGTATATGTGGTCTCCGCTCATAGCGATTATGGTGTTATCTTTAAGGGCTGAATTTTTAATACTTTGAATAAACTCACCAAAGGCATTGCTCGAATATGAAAAGATTTGAAGGCTTTTTTGAATTTTTGCCTCCTCATTTTGAGTAAAAAACGCCATTTTGGACTTTAAATCATAATGAGTTGGCTTAAAGTCTTGCGGCAATGAAGCGTAAGGTGGGTGATTTGTCGTGGTAAGAATGGCTATGAAAGTAGGTTTTGTAGCCTTTTGCAAAAGCTCTGCGGCGAATTTATAGGCAAATTCATCAAGCACACCATAAGCATTTTGCGTATCCTTGCTTTGTGGGTAGTATTGTAAAAGAAAATTACTATCATACACCGCACTAGCCCCAAGCGTAGTGATATAATCGCCAAAATTTTGCCACGAGCGATTACCAGAAGTGATGTAAATCACCTCATAACCAGCCTTTTTATACACATCAAAAGGTGTGTGCAAAAGCTTTTTGTTTTTCACACTGCTTAAACTGATATTAGCATTTGGTGAAAGAAAAAAGAGTGAGGCAAAAGAACCAGCCGTGCCATTTTGCCCTGATAAAAAATTCATAAAAGTAAAGTCCGTTTGATTGTCCTGCCTTTTTTTACCCCTTTCAAAGTCCTTTCTAAAAGACATAAGCAAGTCAAAATTCTTTTCATCATCAAGAGCAAGGATATTTGAGCCAAAGCTTTCCATTAAAACGACTACTACATTGGGATTTTTACTGATATGCTTTTGCGAATTTGTCCTAAAAATAGGAAAAAGCTCATTTTCTAAATCTTTCAACTCGCTTAAATCGATAGCTTGAAAGCTGTCCTGTCTTTGATAATGCGAATACGCCCAGCTAAAAGCGATGAGAGGATTTGTAGCTATGTGGTTGATGAGTGGATTTGCCGAGATATGATGAGCGTCCTCACGCAAAGGAAAAGTGCCAACACTGCCACGAATGCCTACAAAGATGAGCAAAATGAGGATTAAATTCAGCAAAATAGCCGTAAAAACGCCAAATTTGCTTTGAATTTTACACGGATTTTTTCTATTTAAAATCAGCGTTGAGAGCTTAAAGCACAAAATGCTAAAAATCAAACTCGCCAAAAATATGGCAAGAGCTGGATAATCAGCCCATATAATCTTTAAAATCGCTGCTGTATCGTCATCTTTTAAGCCAAAGATAAAAATGTCAATTTTAGTGTGGTAGGTTTGAAAATAATAAAAATTCACAAAAACGCTAATGATGATGAGAAAACTAGCAATCGTGCTAAAACCAAGCGTGAGGGTGTAAATGAATTTATCAAATGCCCTCCCCCCATAACTATTTTTAAGAACGATTTGATTTATCTTTGCTAGAAAAGCAAAAACTATCAACATAGCAAAAACTACGCAAATAACTCGCATATCAAGGATAAAGCCCATTTGAAACATTTTAGCAAATTCCTCGCTAAACACATTTCGCAAGGAAAAATTCTCAAAAGTCTCAAAAGCAAGTTTTAAACGCATAAGCAAAAAGCAAAGGGTGTAAATGCCGCTTAAAACAAAGCCCAAAATAATAAAATTCGTGTAAAAATGAAATTTTGCTCTCTTTTTTAATGGTAAAATGTTTTCTTTCATCAGTAGCCTTTTTGAGTTTTTAAAAGCGAAAGTATAACATATTTTTCACCTAATCATAAAAATTATAAAAAATGGTTTTTAAAATTCACATTCCTTTAAAAATTTTTTAAAACCCCACAAATTCAAGCTTTTAGCTTGATTTTCTTTTAAATTTTTATAGCATTTTAAAAATTTGGAACGCTATTTGCTTATAAATCTTTACCAAATTTGAAAAGTAGGTAAAAATGCAAAATGGATATTATCAAGCCACAGGTGCTATGGTTACGCAGTTTAACCGCCTTGAAGTTATCTCAAATAACCTAGCTAATGTCAATACAAGTGGCTTTAAAAAAGATGATATTGTCGTAGGCGATTTCAAAAGGGTTTTTAGAGAAAGCCAAGATGTCCTGCCGATAGACAATCATACCAAAGATGCATCAAGATTTGTGAATTCAAGCATAGACAGAGTGCCACAAGTAAGCCAAACTTACACGAATTTCAGCACGGGCTTTATCAAATCAACCGAAAATCCTTTGGATTTTGCTATGGTGCGTGAGGATACCTTTTATCTAGTTCGCACAAATAACGGCGAAATAAGGCTTACGAAAGATGGTAATTTTCAGCTTGACAGCGAGGGTGTGCTTGTCAATAAACAAGGCTATCAGGTATTAAGTAGTGCATATTTTGATAACCCAGAAGCTGATGCCATACTTATCCCGCCAGAAGCAATACATTTAAATGTTGATAAAAACGGCAATATCACAGCAGATAACAATCCCATAGCAAGACTTTTCATCGCACAAGTTGATGATATAAGAGCTTTGGAAAAAGACGGGGACAATACCTACCGCATCGATGATTTGACAAGGATTAGAGACCTTGACAATTCAAACAGCGTTCGTCAAGGCTTTTCACAAGGCTCAAATGTCAATGCCGTAGTGGAGATGACTTCGCTTATTGAGACAAATAGAATGGTTGAAATGTATCAAAAAGTGATGACTTCACATATGGATGAGCTTAATCAAGAAGCTATTAACAAGCTTGCAAGCACTAATTAAAGGAGGTAAGAAATGATTCGTTCGCTTCACACCGCAGCCACGGGAATGGTTGCTCAACAAAAACAAGTTGATGTAGTTTCAAACAATATTTCAAATGTCAATACCGTGGGCTTTAAAAAGTCTAGGGCTGAATTTGCGGACTTGTTTTATCAAACGATGAAATACGCAGGCACAGCAACATCAGCCACAACACAACACCCATCAGGTATAGAAGTAGGACTTGGCGTTCGCCCTGTGGCAATTACTAAAATTTTCGATGCTGGTTCTTACAAATACACCAGCACGGACAATTTTGATGTGGCTATTCGTGGAAATGGCTTTTTTCAAATTCAACTTCCAGACGGCACGACAGCCTACACAAGAAACGGGCAATTTACAAGGGATAGCGATGGTAATATAGTCAATGCTGATGGCTACTATCTTTTGCCACAAATTACCATACCCGAAGGCTCACAATACCTTAGCGTAGCACAAGATGGCACGGTTTCAGTGCAACTTGCAGGGGAGACAGATGCAACAGAGCTTGGGCAAATCGAGCTAGTTAATTTCATCAATCCCGCAGGGCTTCACTCAATGGGAGATAATCTTTTCTTAGAAACGGGTGCTAGTGGTGCTCCTGTGGCTGGTATTGCCGGACAAGACGGGCTTGGCGACATTAGACACGGCTTTGTTGAAACAAGCAATGTCCAACTTGTCGAGGAGATGACGGACTTAATCACAGGGCAAAGAGCCTATGAAGCAGGTTCAAAGGCTATCACCACAAGTGATGATATGCTCTCCATAGTCAATCAACTCAAAAGATAAATTTAAAGCCTAAGGCTCTTACTTAGGCTTTTTCTCATACAAATACACCCTTATGCAAATATAGAGCAAAAAAATAAAGACAAAAACCAAGCCAAGCCACCATTCAAAGATACAAGCAACAAGAAAGCCAATGAAAATAAGGGCAAAAATGGCTTTATCTTGTTTAAAAACAAAAGCAAAGCTTTTCTTTTTGGAAAATAAAACTTCAAAAGCAAGTAAAATAGAGTCAAACAAAGCTTCAAGCATTATAAATTCCTCATCTTTCTTTCATACAAAATTACTTTTATGCAAAAACTTATCAAAATAATGCAAGATAAAAAATAAGAAATAAATCATTTTTAAGCCTTAAAATTCAACAATTTATAATACTCATAAATTCGCACAAATAAAACAAATTAAGACAGCACAAAAATCTTTTTTAAGCATTTTATCCCCTTAAAAAAATTTTTGATAATTATTATACTTTACTTTTTATAAAAATAAACTTAAATATCTTTTAAATTCCTTAAAGTAAATTTGATAAAATGGGCTTTTAAAAAGCATTTTTTCTTAAAATGTAATATTATTTAAACTTCATAAAAAAACTACCAATAAAGTCCTATTTATAGGCTTTAAAAAAATATACGATTTTTGAATAAGTCGTCAATTTATGTGGTAAAATTAACCAAATTGAAAGAAAGGAGTTATGATGAACAGACGAGATTTCATCAAAAACACCGCCATTGCAAGTGCGGCAAGTGTAGCTGGTATGAGTGTGCCAAGCACATTACTTGCAGCCAATCCACAAGAGCAGTGGCGTTGGGACAAAGCAGCGTGTAGATTTTGTGGGACAGGCTGTGGGATTATGGTAGCGACTAAGGATAACAAAATAGTCGCTGTCAAAGGCGACCCGGCTGCACCCGTAAATCGTGGCTTAAACTGCATTAAAGGCTATTTTAACGCAAAAATTATGTATGGTGAAGACCGCTTAGTCGCTCCCCTACTTCGTGTCAATGAAAAAGGCGAGTTTGACAAAAAGGGTAAATTCCAGCAAGTTTCGTGGAAAAGGGCTTTTGATGAAATGGAAAAGCAATTTAGAAAAGCCTATGATGAGCTTGGTGTTACCGGCGTGGCTGTTTTTGGTAGCGGACAATACACTATCCAAGAGGGTTACACTGCTGTAAAACTATGGAAAGGTGGCTTTCGCTCAAATAATATTGACCCGAATGCAAGGCATTGTATGGCTTCTGCCGTTGTTGCCTTTATGCAAACCTTTGGCGTTGATGAGCCATCAGGCTGTTATGATGACATAGAAGAAACCGATACTATCATCACTTGGGGAGCAAATATGGCAGAAATGCACCCAGTTTTGTGGTCTCGCGTAAGCGATAGAAAGCTTAGCAATGAAAATGTCAAGGTTGTGAATTTAAGCACCTTTTCAAACAGAACCTCAAATATAGCAGACCTTGAAATCATCTTCAAACCTAGCACGGATTTGGCGATTTGGAACTACATAGCCCGTGAAATCCTCTACAATCACCCAGAGGCAATGGATAAAAACTTCGTTGATAAACACTGCATTTTCGCCACAGGCTTTGCTGACATAGGCTATGGTATGAGGAACAATCCAAACCACCCTAAATTCAAAGAAAGCGAAAAGGACACAGTAGCAAAACAACTCGCCATTACACTAGATGATGAGGAAGCTACTTCTTTGGCTTATCTTGGTTATAAAGCTGGTGATAAACTCGAAATGAAACACGCACAAGCTGCGGCAAATCACTGGGCTATCAGCTTTGAGGACTTTAAAAAAGCCCTTGCCCCTTATACGCTTGATTATGTGGCTAAGGTTTCAAAAGGCGATGATAATGAAAGTTTAGACTCTTACAAAGCTAAATTACAAGAACTTGCAAAGCTTTATATGGAGAAAAACCGCAAAGTCGTAAGCTTTTGGACTATGGGCTTTAATCAACATGTGCGTGGGACTTGGGTGAATGAACAAGCCTATATGGTGCATTTTTTGCTTGGCAAACACGCTCAGCCGGGCAATGGAGCATTTTCACTCACAGGACAGCCAAGTGCTTGTGGCACGGCAAGAGAGGTTGGCACTTTCGCACACCGCTTACCTGCTGATATGGTTGTAGGAAATGCTAAACACAGAGAAATCACAGAAAAAATTTGGAAACTTCCTTCCAAAACGCTCAATGGCGTCATCGGCTCACCTTATATGAAGATAATGCGTGATTTAGAGGACGGCAAAATCAAATTCGCTTGGGTGCATGTGAATAATCCTTGGCACAATACCGCTAATGCAAACCACTGGATAGCCGCCGCAAGAGAAATGGATAATTTCATTGTAGTTAGCGATGCGTATCCGGGAATTTCAGCAAAGGTTGGGGATTTAATCCTACCAACAGCGATGATTTATGAAAAATGGGGTGCGTATGGCAATGCTGAAAGACGCACACAGCACTGGAAGCAACAAGTCTTACCTGTGGGACAAGCGATGAGCGATACTTGGATAATGATGGAATTTGCCAAAAGATTTAAGCTCAAAGAAGTTTGGGGTGAAAAGAAAGTTAATGAGCAAGTTACTTTACCAAATGTGCTTGAAGAAGCAAAGGCTATGGGTTATAGCGAGGAGGATACACTCTTTGATGTGCTTTTTGCCAATGCTGATGCGAAAAAATTCACCACAGATGATGCCTTGCTTAAAGATTTTGACAATAGCGAAGTCTTTGGCGATGCAAGAAAAGTCATCGGCAGCGATGGACAAGAATTTAAAGGCTATGGCTTTTTCGTTCAAAAATACCTTTGGGAAGAGTATAGAAATTTCGGCGTAGGACACGGACACGATTTAGGTGAATTTGACACTTATCACCGCGTGCGTGGTTTAAGGTGGCCCGTAGTTAATGGCGAGGAGACAAAATGGAGATTTAACACCAAATTTGACTACTACGCTAAAAAAGCCGCCCCTGATGCTGACTTTGCCTTTTATGGCAATCAAGGCGCATTAAACAAAGGCGATTTAGTCGCACCTTTCAAAGTCCCTGAGGGCAAAGAGCCTGAAAAAACGCCATTTAAAAACAAGGTTAAAATCTTTTTCCGTCCATTTATGAAAGCGGTGGAAAGACCTGATGAGAATTATCCATTCTGGCTTAGCACCGGGCGTGTTTTGGAGCATTGGCATACAGGCACGATGACTATGCGTGTGCCTGAGCTTTATAGAGCCGTGCCTGAGGCACTTTGCTATATGAATGAAGCTGATTGTGCGAAAATGAGCATCAATCAAGGCGATTTGGTGTGGATAGAATCAAGACGCGGTAAAATCAAAGCCAAAGTCGATATGAGAGGACGAAACAAACCGCCTGTCGGGCTTGTTTATGTGCCTTTCTTTGATGAAAATGTCTATATCAACAAAGTCTGCCTTGATGCCACTTGTCCGCTTTCTGGCGAAACAGACTTTAAAAAGTGTGCGGTAAAAATCACAAAGGCATAAAATGTCAGGGAGAAGAGAATTTTTTGCTTCAAGTTTGAAAATGCTGTGTCTTTGCACCGGTGGAGGCTTTTTGGCTGCATTAGCCCTACAAGCTAGGGATAAATACTACCTTCGCCCACCGGGTGCAGAAAATGAGGAGCGTTTTTTGTCGCTTTGTATTCGCTGTGGGCTTTGCGTTGATGCTTGTCCTTACGATACCTTAAAACTAGCGACACTTAAAGATGCCGCTCAACAAGGCACGCCATTTTTTGAAGCGAGGAAAACTCCTTGCTATCTTTGTGATGATATACCTTGCATAAGCAAATGCCCTACAAACGCCCTTGATAAGAGCTATCTTAAAAAAGAAAAAGGCGTTTTGGAAGTTAAAATGGGAACGGCTATCGTAGATAGCACAAATTGCATTGCGTATTGGGGAATTCGTTGCGAAGCCTGTTATAGAGCCTGTCCTTTGATAGACAAGGCTTTAAAAATAGAGATGAAACACAACGAACGCACCGAAAAACACGCCTTTTTCTTGCCTGTGGTGGATAATGAATTCTGCGTAGGCTGTGGAAAATGCGAACAAGCTTGTGTAACGCAAAAGGCTGCCATTACTATCTTACCGCAAAAATTTGTGCTAGGACAAGGCGGGAGCAATTATGTGCGTGGCTGGGACAACAAAGGCGAGGACAAGCTTAAAAACGCACCGACAAAGAATTTACCTACACCAAAGCAAAATCAAAGGGCTTTGGACTATCTTAATGAGGGAGATTTGTGATGAAATATCTCATTTTAAGACGCTTGGTTCAAATTTCTATACTTGCTTGTTTTGTTTTTGGCACTAGCCTTTTCGTGCAAGGCAATCTCAGCTCATCGCTGTGGTTTAGCACCTTGCCTTTAAGCGACCCTTATGCTGTTTTACAGCTTTTGTGTGCGAGTTTAATGCTAGGCATTGGGGCGATGAGCGGCTCTGTTTTAATCGGGGCTGTCATTATACTTGTGTTTTATGCTGTATTTGCTGGACGGGCTTTTTGTGCTTGGGTTTGCCCTGTCAATCTCATCGTAGATTTTGCAGCTTGGGTGCGAAGAGTGCTTGATTATCACGGCAGCAAATTCACGCTTCACAAAAACACTCGCTATTTTGTCCTTGCTTTAAGCCTTGTGCTTTCTTTCATTTTAGCTACACCCGTTTTTGAAAGCATTTCTTACATAGGCATTATCCAAAGGGGAATCATCTTTGGCACACTCTCTTGGCTAATGGTGGCTTTTATTATTTTTGTTGTGGATACATTTTTAAGCCCAAAGGCGACTTGTTCGCATTTTTGTCCTTTGGGTGCTTTTTATGCACTTGTGAGTCGTTTTGCTCTTTTAAGGATTAAATACGACTTTGACAAATGCTCTAAATGCTATAACTGCGTTAATATCTGCCCTGAAAAGCAGGTATTATCGATGATAGCAAAGCAAAGTGCAAGTGTAAATTCAGGCGAATGTATCCGCTGTGGGCGTTGCATTGAGGTATGCAATGATGACGCTTTGAATTTTAACATTTTTGATTTGAGGAGGAAAAAATGATTAAACAGCTTTTTTTAGTTTTTGCACTCGCTTTAAGCTTTTTTTTCATCGCTTGTGATAAAAAAGAAAAAGCCGTGAGCGACAGCGATATAGGGTTAAGAAAAACGACAATAGAAAATGAAAATTCAGTCGTTTTGCTAGGCGATGTTAATTACACAGGCACACAGGCTGGGGAATCAGCCATTATCGAGCGTGCTTTTGAAAACGCTCCGCCGCTTGTGCCACACACAATGGAGGAATATTTGCCTATCACTAAGGAAATGAATGCTTGTTTGACTTGCCACGTTAAAGAACTTGCAGCTGATATGAATACCAAACCAGCCCCAGCAAGTCATTATTTTGACTTTCAAGCCAATAAGCCAAGTGGCGAAAATGTGAGCTTTGAGCGATTTAATTGCGACCAATGCCATATCTCGCAAACTGACGCAAAGCCTTTAATAGCCAACAAATTCCAAGCTGTTTTCACAAAAGAAGCCCTTAAAACCGGCTCTGACTTTATGGATACAGCAAGGCAAGGCGTTGTAGAAGAGCAAATCAAAACCTATAAAGATGAAAGTCAATGAAAAAGGGCTTTGTCGTTCTTGTATTGGCGTTGTTTTCCTACGCATCAGAGCTTAAATTAAGTGCAAATATCACTGCCTTAAAACATAGTGCAAATGCCTTATACATAGGCACTGATGCGGGGGAAATTCTAAAATACGACTTGAATTTAAAAAAACTCTTCAATAATTTTTCAATCAAACTTCCCGCCGTGCAAAACTACTACGAAAGCAATGTAGCGGCGAGAATTCACAGCTTTGATGTTTTTGAAGATAGTTTTTTACTTTTAAGCGAGGGGGATTTTGGCACACAAAATTTGAGCCTTTGCACGAATTTAAAGCTCAAAAAAGGCAAATGCCTCACCATAAAATCCCCTTTTAGCAATGTCAAAAAAGTCTTTTACCTAGACAAAAACACCGCACTTTTGGTGCTTTTAAGCTCTGATATTAAGCTTGTGAATTTAAATATTCAAAATGCGAATTTAAACGCTCAAAATGCAAATTTATCAATTTCCACAATCAAAGAGTTTAAATTCTCTCACACCAGTCTAAACGATGCTACGCTAGAAAACCAAGCTATCGCTAAAACCGAACCACTTGTAAATAAACCCTCAGCAAAAGGGCAGAATTTACTTGTCGCTAGTGAGAGCGGACAACTTCAAGTCTTTGATTTAAAGGCGTGGAAACTCCTTGCAAATTACGATAAAATTCACAAAGATACGCTCGAACAGGTGGATTTTACAAACGGCATTATCATTTCTTGCGGCAAGGAAAAAAAGCTAGGCTTAGTCAAAGAAAACGAACAAAAATTCTTGCAAAAAACTTCCTTTATATATAGCTGTGCTTTAAGTCCAAGTGGTGAAATCGCCGCCTTTTCAAGCAATGTTTTAGGCAAAGAAAGCACGGAAATTGTTAGCACGGCGGACTTTAAGCAAATTGCTCTTTTTGATGATGGCGATTTTTTCGCTAAATTCATCATTTTTTTAAATGAAAAGGACTTTTTAATGGCAAATAACAACACCATACTTTTTAGGAGCATTAAATGAACATATCTAGCGTTTTAATCGTAGCCAAAACAGCCCACCACGAAGCCTTATGCGAGGCTATAAATAAGATAAAGCATTGCTCTGTCGAGCTTGTCGAGGGGGAAAAAATCATCGTTGTCATAGAAAGTGAGAATTTAAACGATGAACTTGCCGCCTACAAAGAGCTTGAAGCCTTGAAAAATACAAGTGCTGTAAGTATGGTGTTTTCGTATCAAGATTTAGACGAGGATATTAAAAACATTAAAGGCAAAGTGCCTAAAAACCTACAAGATAATGTAAAAGCTGAGGACATAGAGTATCACGGCGGAATTTTTGAGAAGTATTAAATTATGTCATATTGACCCTCCCCTTGTCATACTACCTCCACCTTGTCATACTGAGCGTAGCGAAGTATCTCATCATCGATTTAGATTCTTCGCTTCGCTCAGAATGACACGGTAGGCAAACACCACTTTTATCCTATGGATTTTTTACTACGCTCAAAATGACAAGGATAGTGTCATACTGAGGGCTTTATGCCCGAAGTATCTCATTATAAAGAAGCG
>CAZSMF010000024.1:0-23890 GCA_964607975.1 uncultured Campylobacter sp.
CCTTATATCAATGTCATTGAAAAGCTGAAAAATCAATCGGTTTAATTTTAAAGGAATTTAAACGAAAGCTTAAAGGGTGAGTATGACAAAAAACAACTTATACAGCAAGAGAATAATTTAGCATAGCAAAAACGCTACGCATTTACACAAAATGAAAATATTTTTGAATTTTTTGCGACTTTTTGGAGAAAAAATGCTATACTTGATTTTATTACATTTTAAAGGATACACAATGAAAAGTGATTTCAAGCCTCGTTTGACTAAATGGAGTAGCAAAAGCAACTCAAAATTTGTCGTCTCTCTCATTCTGCTGTAATTTTTAATTTTAAAGTATTTTTGTTAATTTTCATTGCTTTTTTAGCATATCAAAGGATTTATAATGGTTTTAAATGGTTCAGAAATTCTTATGGAAGTTTTGTTAGAACACGAAGTTGATGTTATCTTTGGCTACCCCGGCGGTGCAGTGCTTAATATTTACGATGCCTTATACAAGTATCAGGATAAATTCACACACATTATGCCCGTTGATGAGTGTGGGGCTTGCCACGCTGCTGATGGTTACGCCAGAGCGAGTGGAAAAACGGGCGTTGTCATCGCTACAAGCGGACCGGGAGCTACGAATTTGGTTACTCCCCTTGCCACAGCTTATATGGACAGCGTCCCACTTGTAGCCATTACGGGTAATGTCCCGCTTGGGCTTATGGGTAAAGATAGCTTTCAAGAAGTCTATATAGCCGGTATTACTATGCCAATTACCAAGCATAATTTCATAATAAGAGACATTAAGGATTTAGCAAAAACCTTGCGAAAAGCCTTTATCATAGCTAATAGCGGCAGAAAGGGACCTGTGCTTGTGGATATTCCAAAGGACATAAGCGTAGCAAAGACTGAATACACCAAGCATTTTCCAAGTAAAACAAAGCCCAAAACGCCGAATTTAAAGGCTGAAATCGCTGAGATTATCGCCCTTATCAAAGAGAGCAAAAAGCCTTTGATTTATTTTGGTGGTGGGGCAAAGGATGCGAGTGAAAATTTAAGGCAATTTATCAAAAAATCTCAAATTCCTTGCGTTCATACCACTATGTCCGCTGGGACTATACCTTACAATGAGCCTTTAAACATAGGACTTGCGGGAATGCACGGCAAGGTAAGTTCAAATAGCATTTTAGCACAGGCGGATTTAATCCTTGCCATAGGCACGAGATTTAGCGATAGAGTGGCTTTAAATCCAAGCGAATTTGCCAAAAACGCCAAAAAGGTGCATATTGACATTGACAAAAGCGAAGTGGATAAAAATGTAAGCGTAAATTGCAGCGTGATAGGGGATTTAAACGAGGTGCTTTTTGCTCTTTGCCAAGAAGATTGCCGTGCAAATAGCACTGAGTGGCTTAAACACATTCAAAGCTTACTTGAAAAAGAAGCTATGCAAAAAGGCGATGAAAAGGCTTTTGAGCCAAAAAATATACTCGAATACCTTGTCAAACAAAGCAAAGAAAACGCCATTTACACCACTGATGTAGGACAGCATCAAATGTGGGCTGTGCAATACATAAAACACGCCAAGCCTCGAAGCTTTCTTACAAGCGGCGGTTTAGGCACTATGGGCTTTGGTTATGGTGCGGCGATTGGGGCAAAACTCGCTCAGCCAAAACGCCCTGTTATTCACATCACAGGGGACGGCTCGTTTTTTATGAATTTAAACGAGGTGGCTACGGCTGTTGAATACAATTTGCCTATCATTACGATTATCTTTAACAATAGCACGCTAGGAATGGTGCGTCAGTGGCAGTCAAGCTTTTATGGCAAAAGATATTCAAGCACAAATATGAATAAAAAAATCGACTATGTCGCTGTGGCAAAGGGCTTTGATGCCATTGGGTATAGCTGTAAAACTTTGAGCGAATTTCAAAAAGCTTTTGATGAAGCCTTAAAGCAAGATAAAGCCGTGTGGATAGAATGCGTCATTGATAAAGATTTAAAAGTTCTGCCGATGATACCATCAGGCGGGACGATAAAAGACATTATCATAGAATAAAGGAAAAATAATGAAAAGACGAATTTTGGTTTTGCTCGTGGAAAACAATCCCGGAGTGCTAACACGCATTACACTTTTGTTTGGACAAAGAGGCTTTAATATCGCAAGTCTTACCGTTTCGCCCACTTGTCTTAAAGATACTTCAAGGATTACCATCGTTACTAATGCAGACAAGGACTTAATCACCCAAGTCATCAAGCAAACCTCCAAGCTCGTGGAAGTGCAAAGCGTGGTTTTGCTTGATGAGGATAATGCTGTGGAAAAGGATTTACTTTTGCTTAAAATTTCTACGCAAAAATACAACGAAAGAAAATTCTGCGATATTGCCAATCTTTACAACGCTAAAATCGTGGATATTTCGCCAAAAAGCCTCATAGTAGAGCTTTGTGCCTCGCCACAAATCATTGACAGCTATTTAAAAGAGCTTAAAGAATTTGACATTTTAGAGCAGTCAAGAACGGGAATAACCGCTATGGAAAGGGGGTAGGCAAATTTTTACAAAGAACATTAAAATACCATTAAAGGAGAGAAAATGATTAAAAAATACTACGACACGGATTGCGATTTAAGCTTAATCGCTCAAAAAACCATAGCCATTATAGGCTTTGGTTCGCAAGGACACGCTCACGCGCAAAACCTTAAAGAAAGCGGAATGAAAGTCATAGTAGGCTTACGCAAGGAAAGTGCTAACGCTCAAAAGGCAAAAGAAGCTGGTTTAGAAGTCTTTGAACCAAGCATTGCGGCGAGTAAGGCTGACATTGTGATGATGCTTGTGCCTGATGAACTTGCCGCAGACATTTACAGCAAGGACATAGCCCCAAATATGAAAGAGGGCAATGTGCTAATGTTTGCTCACGGCTTTAATATCCATTACGCCCTCATCAAACCTGCTAAAAACATTGATGTGATAATGGTTGCCCCAAAAGGACCCGGACACACAGTGCGTTCTCAATACCTCGAAGGCAGGGGCGTGCCAAGTCTTATCGCTGTGTATCAAGATTACAGCGGCAAGGCAAAAGACTATGCCTTAGCTTATGCGAGTGGCATAGGTGCTGGAAGGGCTGGAATTTTAGAAACCTCATTTAGAGAGGAAACTGAAACCGACTTATTTGGCGAACAAGCTGTTTTATGCGGTGGGGTTACTGAGCTGATGAAAGTGGGCTTTGAAACGCTTGTAGAGGCTGGTTATGAGCCTGAAATGGCTTATTTTGAGTGCATACACGAGATGAAGCTCATAGTGGATTTAATCTACGCCGGAGGCTTTGCGGCGATGAGGGATTCTATTTCTAACACCGCTGAATACGGAGATTATCGCACAGGCAAAAAAATCATCACCGAACAAACACGCAAACAAATGCGAATGGTGCTTAAAGAAATTCAAAACGGCACTTTTGCAAGTGAATTTGCAAGTGAATTTTCAGCAGGACGAAAGGCTAAATTCTACGCTACAAGACGCCTTGAAAGTGAGCATCAGCTTGAAAAGGTTGGGGCTGAGTTGCGAAAGATGATGAGCTGGATTAAAAAATAGTAATTTAAGGTTTGACTTAAAGTCAAACCTTAAATTCAAGGGCGGATGATGAGCGGATTATAGGCTTTTTCGCAAATCAGCACATTATCGCCTATTTTTAAGCGGCTGTATTGTTGCTCGAATTCACTTTGACTTAAAGTGATTTTAACGATGTCTTGCCCGATTAAGAGCGTGAAAATGACGATAATGTCTGCCTTTTTGATTTCAAGCACTGTGGCGTTAAATTGTAATTTAGCCGAAAGCTTTGAATGGCTGAAAAATTCGCTCGGTGGGCTGTCGTTAATGACTTGTCCGTCTTTAAGCTCGATGACTCTTTTAGCGAGTTTGTAAATTTCGCCTATGTCGTGGCTTACGAGCAAGGTGGTGAGCTTGAAATGATTGACAAGTTTTAAAATTTCATCTTGCAAAAAACTTCTCATCTTAAAATCAAGTGCGGATAAAGGCTCGTCTAAAAGTAGAATTTTTGGGTTTTTGATAATGGCTCGGGCAAGGGCTACCCTTTGGCATTGTCCGCCTGAAAGCTTTGCTGGGTAGGAATTTTCAAGCTCTTTTAAGCCCATAAGCTCTAAAAGTTCATTAACTTTGCTTTTATCCTTGCTTTCAAGGGCGAAATTGAGATTTTCTTTGACGCTTAAATTTGGAAACAAGGCATAATCTTGAAAGACAAAGCCCACTTGACGCTTTTGAGGAGGCAAGAAAATGCCCTTTTTGCTGTCAAACCACACTTTATCGCCCACTTGAATAAAGCCAAATTCAGGCTTTAAAAGTCCAGCGATAATGCGTAAAATAGTCGTCTTCCCCGCTCCACTTTCGCCGTAAATAGAAAGAAAATCGCCGTGTTTAAACTCTTTATCAAATTCTAAAAGCAAGTCGCCTTTGGCACTTTTTATGGGGTGTTTGATGTGAATTTTTATCATTTTTATCCTGTGTATGAGATTTTTTTATTAACAAAAAACAAGCTTAGCAAAATCACAAAAGACAGGGCAAATAGCACAAAGGCGTATTGGTGTGCAAGGGCGTAGTTTAAGGCTTCTAGCTCATCGTATATGGCTATACTTGCTACGAGGGTTTCGCCCTTTTTGTGTCCGCCTATCATCATCACCACGCCAAATTCACCGATAGTATGAGCAAAAGCCACAACAGAGCCTGTAAAAATGCCAATCTTTGAATTTGGCACGATAACTCGCAAAAGCGTGATGAATTTGCTTTTGCCAAGCGTGTAGGATACTTCAATAAGATTTTTAGGCACACTTGCAAAGGCACTTTGAATGGGTCCTAGCATAAAAGGCAGGGAAAATATCATCGAAGCAACAACCAAACCCTCAAAGGTAAAAACAAGCTTTATACCAAAATACTCATCAAAAAATTTCCCCACAGCACTCATAGGCGAAAAGGCAACCAAAAAATAAAAGCCCAACACACTAGGCGGCAAAACCAAAGGCATAGAAACGATGACTTGAAGAATGCTTTTAAAAGGAAAACGCACGAAAACCAAAAGATAAGCAAGTAAAACGCTTACAAAAAAAAGTAAAAAAGTGGTGATAAAAGCAAGTTTAAAGGTGGTGTAGAGGGTTTGTAAAAATTCAGCATTTAAAAATTCCATTACAGCACCTTGATGATAATATCACTTGCCTTAACAAAGCACAAAAGCTCGTCATTTTCTTTTAAATTCAGCCTTTTTCCTGAATTTGCACTAATAATTGAGCTAAGCTTATGCTCTAAAAAAACCTGCCACAAAATTTCCCCTTTAACAAGGCGTGTAATCTTGCTTTCAAAAACATTTTCAACACTTAATTTCGCTCCCTTTTGGGCTAAATTCAGCTCATTTTCTTTAAAAAGTAGCTCGATTTTCGCGCCTTTTTTGGAATTTAAGGCGTTAAAATTAAGCATTAAAACGCTAAATTCGCCCAAATCTGTCTTTGCAGAAAGTAGGCTTAGCTCATCTTTTTGCTCAAAGCCTACAAGTTCGCCTAAAAGAGCGTTCATTTTGTGCCAAAGCCGTATTTTTCGATGATTGTTTTACCCTCTTTTGAAAGCACAAAGTCATAAAAGGCTTTGGCGAGTTTTTTATCTTTGGCGTATTTGGTGATGACAAAGGACTGCTCTAAGGGGCTAAATAATTTAGTATCCACCAAAACAGCCTTGCCTTTTGGCTTGTTGATGGGCGAAACAAGCGAATACGCCACAAAAGCCACCTCAGCAGCACCTGTATCAATGTGATTGACAGGTTGGGAGATATTATCTCCTAGCACGAGTTTATCTTTGAAAGTGTCGTAAATTTTGAGATTTTTAAGCACTTCCTCAGCCGCTACGCCGTAAGGTGCGACTTTTGGATTGGCTATGCTTAAATGCTTTATGCTTTGAGCCTTTTGCGATAAAGCCTCAGCTCCGCCTTGAAGTAATTTTTCATCTAAACTATACAAAGCCACTACGCCAAGTGCATAAACGGCTGGTTGGGTGATGGCGTTGCCATCTTTGTGAATTTGTGCGGCGTATTTGGCATCAGCTGAAAAAAACAAGTCAAATTCTCGTCCCTCTTTTAAGAGCTGATAATGTTTGCCCGATGAGCCAAAAACAAGCTCCACTTCATCTTTTGGGTGCTTTTTCAAAAAGGCTTCTTTGACTTCATTTATAGCTTTTGAAGCCGATGAAGCGACAAAAACGCTAATTTTCTCAGCCCATAAGGTAGAGGAAAAGCATAGTATGCTTAAAGCGATGATGATTTTTTTCATTTTTTATCCTTTTGTTGAGATTTAATATTTGCTGATTATAACATAAATTTTTTACAATTTATACCAAAAATACATAAATCTTAAATTTAAATTTTTACAAATTTTTTCGCAAAAAATTCAAGCTAAATCACAAATTTAAATCGACTTTGGGTATAATGTCATAAATTCATACAAAGGACAAATGATGAAAAAAAATATCGTATTTTTCGAGGTTAGAGGCGGCAGCGACAAAGGCGAGGACGGGTATAGAAAAGACACTATGCCTATGGTAAATGCCCTTAAAGATAAGGGTTATCAAGCTGAGGTTATCTTTTTTGAAGTAAATAAAAAAGATGAAATTTATGAGTATGTCAAAGCCAATTTTGACGGCTATGTCTCACGCATCAATCCGGGCAATCTCAAAGAAGAAAATGAGTATTTTGCAATGTTAAGACAGCTTTGCAAAGACGGGCTTGTGGGTATGCCACACCCAGATGCGATGATAGGATATGGTGCAAAAGATGCTTTAACCAAACTTGCAGGGACAAATTTAGTGCCAAGCGATACTTATGCTTATTATGATATTAAAACTTTTAAAGAAACCTTTCCAAAGAGTTTAGCCAAGGGCGAAAGAGTGCTAAAACAAAACAGAGGCTCAACGGGTGAGGGAATTTGGCGTGTGAGCGTAGAGGGCGGTTTTAGCGGTGATATTGTGCCGCTTAATGCTAAAATCAAATGCACCGAAGCAAAGGACAATCACACAGAACATAGAGAACTTGGCGAATTTATGGACTTTTGCGAACAATACATCATAGGCGATAATGGAATGCTCGTTGATATGACTTTTTTACCTCGCATTAAAGAAGGTGAGATTAGGCTTTTAATGCTTTATGATACTCCTGTTAATGTGGTGCATAAAAAACCAGCCGAAGGCGGCGATGCCTTTTCTGCAACGCTTTTTAGTGGGGCAAAATACCGCTACGATAAGCCAGAGCAATGGCAAGGTTTAGTGGATATGTTTTTAGGCGAATTGCCAAGCGTGAGAAGCAAACTTGGAAATTACGATTTACCGCTCATTTGGACGGCTGATTTTATTTTAGATACTGATAAATTCGGCAAGGACAAATACATTCTAGGCGAAATCAACTGCTCTTGCGTAGGCTTCACCTCGCATTTAGAACTAGCTCCTGCTGTGGCTGATAATATCATTAAAATCGTTAGCAAAGCCAAAGCTTAACAAATTTGAGTGCTTTTTGCACTCAATCCTTGCAGGATTTAACCACCCATTCTTCGTATTCTTTGTTGGTATAACTTGGTTTTAAGACTATAAATTCACACAAATCATAGCTGTGATTTTGCATAAGCAGTTTTTGAATAGTTTTAATATGCTCTTTTGTGCTTTTAAGTGTGAGTAAAAACTCCTTTTTTTCCTCCATTTTTCCTTTCCAAAAATACGCACTTTCAATCTTTTGAATTTGAACACAAGCGACAAGTTTTTTGGCGATTAAAAGCTGGGATAAAAACTGAGCTTCTTTCTTTGTGGGTGTGGTTGTTTTGATGATATAAAGCATTTACTCTCCTTTAAAAAATGACATTATAGCATAAGCTTTGAATTTTTTACTTTTTTTACAAAGATTAAACGAATTTTCCTTATGAATTTGGCGAAAAAGGGCTTATTGTTTTTACAAAGAATAATAAAAACAAAGCCTATTTTAACAAAAAAAAAAAAAAACGATTTAAGTTTAAGGAATAATTTATTTGAGTTTAGATAAGATATAAACGCATAGAAAATGCAAATTTAATCCAAAGGAGGCATACTTGAAAAAAATTGCTCTTTTAGTCGTTGCTTGTGTAAGTTTTACACTCGCTAAAAATGTGTATAGCGATAAAGTCTTAGCACTTTACTTTGAAAAGGATAGTGGCAAGGAAGTTGGCAGACTTTTACCAAGCAATCCTTTTGAAGTGCTTAAAACCGAAGGCGATAAGGTTTTAGTGAAAATTTCAGGCTTTGTCAATCCACAAGCTCCCTCAGTGCTATATTTTGCCGATGGACATAGGATTATGGTGGCAAGTTTTGCAAAAAACAATCCCCCAGAACTTAAAAATGTCATCAAAGGCAAAGAGGGCAAATGGGACAAAGCGAGTATAGAAGTTTGGACGAACAAAGATAGTTTCGTTGAAAACACCAACGAAATGTTTTCACGCGCCAAAACGACTTATATGGAAAATTGCGGAATTTGCCACACAGCTCACATAGAGAGTGAATTCACAGCAAATCAGTGGCCAGCGACTTTCAATGGAATGGTTACGCGAACAGGCATAGCCAAAGAAGACAGGTGGCTTATCATTCAGTATTTACAAAAAAATTCCAAAGACTTCAAAAAGGGAGGAAAATAAAATGTTAGACAGAAGAAAGTTTCTCAAAACAGCAGCAGGACTTAGTGCGGCTTTACCTTTGCTTCCAAGCCTTGCATCAGGTAAAACCATACCGGCAACAGCCATAAATTCAGGTTTAGTGCAAAATGGCTCTGTAATTACCGCAGCACACTGGGGCGTTTTAAAGCTTACTATAAAAGATGGCAAAGTCGTTAAAAGTGAGCCTTGGAAAAAATTCCAAGACACAAACAACCCACTTTGGCACTACACGCCTGATATGATTTACAAATCTCGCGTTCGCTTCCCGTATGTGAGAAAATCTTATCTTGCAAACCCTGACAAGCCAAAACCAGAGCTTCGTGGCAAAGAAGAATTTGTGCGTGTAAGCTACGAACAAGCCATTAAACTCATCGCCAAAGAACTTGCTAAAACCAGAAAGCAAAAAGGCAATAACGCCATTTGTGCGGGAAGTTACGGCTGGAAATCAACAGGAAATTTCCAAAATGCTCGTGTGCTTTTGCACCGCTTTATGAATGTAACAGGCGGTTTCGTGGGCGTTACGGGGGATTACTCAACGGGTGCAAGTCAAGTGATAATGCCTTATGTGGTTGGTTCTATTGAAGTTTATGAGCAACAAACCTCTTGGGAAAACATTTTGCAACATTCTAAAAATGTCGTCATTTGGGGAGCTGACCCACTTGCGACTTTAAGAATAGCTTGGACGGCTGATGACCAAAGGGCGATGAAATACTTTGAAGAGCTTAAAAAAAGCAAAATCAAAGTCATTTGTATAGACCCTATACGCACAGAAACAGCTAAATTCTTAAAAGCTGAACTCATTCAACCTCGTCCAAATACCGATGTGGCGATGATGATGGGTATGGCAAGTCATTTAATCGCCGTGAAAAAGGTAAATAACGAATTCCTTAACAATTACACCACGGGATTTGACAAATTCAAAGCCTATTTAGAGGGCAAAGAAGATGGCGTTGTGAAAAACACCAAATGGGCGAGTAAAATTTGCGGCGTAAGCGAAAAAACTATCAAAAAACTCGCTGAAACCCTCTACGATAACCCTACTATGATAATGAGCGGTTGGGCTATGCAAAGAGCGCATCACGGCGAACAACCACACTGGATGCTTGTAACTTTGGCTTCTATGTTAGGGCAAATCGGCACAAAGGGCGGCGGATTTGGACTTAGCTATCATTACAGCGGCGGTGGTGTGCCAACTTGTAGAGGTGGCGTAGTCGGCGGAATTAGTGCTGGTCCGGTTGGAATTTGGAAAAATGGTAAATTTAAAGGTATGCCAAAACAAACAGCAGCAGCTGGTGGTGCTGAATGGCTACAAGATGCGTCAAGCTTTTCTTTCCCACTTGCAAGAATAGCCGAAGCCTTGCTTAATCCGGGCAAAACCCTACACAGCAACGGAAAAACCATTAAATACCCAGATATGGACTTTATCTACTGGTCTGGCGGTAACCCACTCGTGCATCATCAAGACACAAACACCAATGTCAAAGCGTGGAGAAAGCCAAGAACCGTTGTTGTCAATGAAATTTACTGGACTCCAACAGCAAAAATGGCTGACATTGTTATGCCTGTAACCACAAGCTACGAGAGAGATGACATTACTATGGGAAGTGATTATTCTAACCGCTATATCGTTCCTATGAAACAAGCCGTTGCTCCGCTTGATGAAAGTAGAGATGATTATACTATCTTTGCTGATTTGTGTAAAGAGTATGGAAAAGATGTTTATAACGCCTTTACAGAAAATGGCAAAACAGCAAAAGACTTCATCAAAGAATACTACGACTCAGCACTCAAACAAACACAAGCCTTTGGTGAGGCTTTCGCTACGCCAATGCCAAGTTTTGAGGAATTTTGGGCGAAAAATGAGCCTTTTGAATTCGTAGAAACACAAGAATCACTAGAATGGGTGCGTTTTGGTGAATTTAGAGAAGACCCTATCTTAAATGCACTTGGCACTAAGTCTGGTTTGATTGAAATTTACTCAGATACCATAGCTTCTTATAAATACGATGACTGCAAGGCTCACCCAACTTGGTTTGAACCTGCTGAATGGCTTGGCAATGCAAGTAAGGAAACTCCATTCCACTTGCTGACAAATCACCCAGCAAATAGACTTCACTCTCAGCTTTGCCACACCTCTTTGCGTGAAAAATACGCCGTTGGCGGTAGAGAGCCAATCCTTATCAATAAAGCAGACGCTAAAAAACTAGGCATTAAAAATGGCGATGTGGTGCGTGTGTTTAACAAAAGAGGCGAGGTTTTAGCCGGTGCTGTTGTCAGCAATGACATTATGCAAGGCGTTGTTAGACTTTGCGAGGGCGGTTGGTATGACCCAGATGAAAATGGACTTTGCAAATATGGTAGTGCAAATGTATTAACCCTTGACATACCAACTTCTAAACTTGCTAATGGAAATTGCGCTCACACAGGACTTGTCAATATAGAAAAGTTCAAGGGCAAATTACCAGAAGTAACCGCTTTTTCAGCTCCAAAAGGTGCTGTATGAGCTAAAATTTAACAAGTGGCGTGGCGTTTTGCTATGCCACTTTTTTTAAAGGAGCTAAATTGAGTATGCAAAGACGAGATTTCCTTAAAGGAATAGGTTTTACCTCTTTGGCTTATCCTGCAATCCTCGGAGCGCTTTCAAATCAAAAAATCAAAGGTTCTAGCACTTTTGTCCCAAGTATCTGCGAAATGTGTAGCACAAGATGTGCCATACAAGCAAGAGTAGATGAAAACGGCAAGGTTTTCATCACGGGCAATCCATTTTCAAAATCCACAGGTGCAGCCGTTTGTGCCAGAGGTGGTGCAGGTGTTAATCAGCTTAAAGACCCACACAGACTTATCAATCCCCTAATGAGAGTTGGTGAAAGAGGCGAAAACAAGTGGAAAGAAATCACTTGGGAGGAAGCTTATGAATTCATCGCTTCTAAACTTTTAGACATAAAGGCTAAATATGGAGCCCAGTCAGTAGCTTTTGCGGCTAAAAGCGGCTTTGAATCAGGCTTTATCAATCAATTTGCCTACGCTTATGGCAGTCCAAATATCTTTGACCACGGAAGCACCTGTCCATCAGGCTATGCCATAGCGTTAAGAAGTGTATTTGGTGCGGGAAATTTAGCCAGAGATTTTGCAAATGCCAAATTTATGCTGAATTTTGGACACAATGTCTTTGAAGGCATAGTTATAAGCTATGCTCGTGGCATAGCCAGTGCCTTGCAAAAGGGCTGTAAGCTTGTTTCTTTGGACCCGAGATTTTCGGTGCTTTCATCAAAGGCAAGTCAGTGGATACCGATTAAACCGGGTGGTGATGTGGCTTTTATGTTGGCATTCGTGCATACACTTATCTTTGAGGAGCTTTACGATAAAAAATTTGTCGAAAAATACACCACAGGCTTTGACAAATTAAAAGAAAGCGTTAAAGAATACACCCCAGAAAAAATGCAAGCACATTGTGATGTCCCTGCTAAAACCATAATTTCACTTGCAAGAGAATGTGCCAAAGCCGCCCCATCGGCGATTATAGACTTTGGACACAGAGCGACTTACTCACCAGAGGAGATAGAATTAAGAAGAGCCATAGCCATAGCCAATGCTTTGATAGGCAATATCGAGGCTAAGGGTGGCTTATTTTTCCCAAAGGGAGCAAGTTTATACAACAAACTTGCAGGAGAAGTTGTCGCACCAGAAATCAAAGGCAGCATTCTGCCAAAGATTGAGCCGCCAAAAGTCGCTCGTATTGATGGTGTGGATATTAAAGGCGGAGAATTTAGCAAAATACCAAGAACGCGTGGAATTTACGGCAAGGTGCTTGATGCAGCTTTAAGGGCTGAGCCTTATCAACTGCACGGCTTAGTGATGACTCGTTCAAATCCAGTAATGACCGTGAATGATTCTAAACAAGTCAGCCAAGCCTTGAAAGCCCTTGATTTAGTCGTGTGTATCGATGTGTATCTTTCTGATACAGCACACTTTGCGGACATTATTTTGCCTGAAAGCACTTATTTGGAGCGAGACGAGCAGTTTTTAGCTAAAAATAGCAAAAATCCCGGCTATCAAGTGAGACAAAAAGTCGTTCAAACCATAGGAAATACAAAGCCTGTATATCAAATTTTTAAAGAATTAGCCGCAAAAATGCAGCTTGAATGGGCTTTTCCTTACGAGGATATGAAAGATTATCGTTTCAAACAAGCTTTCAACAACCCAGAAGCTATGGCTGAAATTTTAGACAAGGGCATTGTAAGCTATGGAATTCCGCTTTTAGCACGAGATAAAGAAAGTGTAGAAAAATTCATCGCAAAATACCCAAAAGCCAAAGAATTTGTCGATGAGGACTTTGAGTTAAGCAAGGTGCTTGAATGTAAAACCGCAAGTGGTAAAATCGAGCTTTTTGATGAGGTGCTTGAAGCAGCCTGTGGGCGTGGTGGGCTTTCATTTAATGAGCTGCATATGAAAAAAGACGATGAATTTTACTTCATTCAAGGTAAAGTCGCCGTGCATACTAACGGACACACAGCAAATGTGCCTTGGCTGAGTGAGCTGATGAGTAATAATGCCGTGTGGATAAATGAAAATGTGGCTAAAAAAATGGGCTTAAAGAAAAATGACAGCATTAAAATCACAAGCAAAGTGGGCGAACAAATCGCCAATGTCTTGCCAACAGCTGGTATAAGGGAGGATACTTTGTTTGGGTATTTTGGTTTTGGACATATCAGTCCTTCGCAAAAACGCTCTTTTGGTAAAGGCGTGAATGCAAGTTCGCTTTTAGAGCATACCATATCGCCTGTATGCGGCACTGATGTGCATACCATAGGCGTGAAAATTGAGAAAATTTAGGAGGATACTATGCCAAAATATGCAATGATTTACGATGCACAAAAGTGCATAGGCTGTCAAAGTTGCACCATAGCCTGTAAGAGTGAAAACAATGTCCCTGAGGGCTTTTTTAGGCTTCAAGTTAAAATCAAAGGTCCCTTTGGCAAATCACCAAATTTACACTTTAAATTCGAGCGACATTCCTGTGAAATGTGCGAAAATACACCTTGCGTGAGTGTTTGTCCGACAAAGGCGTCTTTTATGGACGAAAATGGCATAGTGGATATTGACAAAGACAAATGCGTGGGCTGTTTGTATTGTGTGGCTGCCTGTCCTTATGAGGCTAGGTATGTTAATCCTCAAAGCAAAACGCCTGATAAATGCAATTTTTGCAAACATACGCATTTAAAAGTCTCTGGCGAACCTGCCTGTGTGAGTGTTTGCCCTACTGATGCACTTGTATTTGGGGATTTGAACGCACAAGATGATGTTATTCATCAAATTTTAGCTCAAAAGCCTTATTTTACGCGTAAAGCGAATTTAGGCACAAAACCAAAACTCTTTGTCTTACCTGAAAATAAAGGAGGAATAAGCTATGAATGAAATTTGGGGAAGTTACGAGCTAGGGCTTGTATGGAACTGGGCGATTGCTTTGTATTTGTTTTTAGCGGGTTTATCATCTGGGGCGATGATGTGTGCTTTGAGCGTAGAATGGCTCAATCCTAACAAGAAAAAGCCTTGGGACGCCTTTGTTAAATCAGGGGTGCTTATCGCTCCGATAGCCATTATAGCGGGTTTGCTTATACTTGTGCTTGATTTGACAAAGCCTTTGAGCTTTTATCAGCTGCTTATTCACTACAATTTTGCCTCTGTAATGTCTCTGGGGGTAATACTCTTGCTTTTTTACACGCCTTTGTGTCTTATTTATGCGATTTTGCGTTTTAGGACTACGCTAGAATCTAGCTTTATGGGAGCGTTGTTTAAAAAGTGTAAGGGAATTTTAGACTTTTTGGAGGCTAAATCCTTGTGGCTTGGGCGACTTATCTTTTTACTCGCCGCTGGTGTGGGCGTTTATACGGGATTTTTGCTTTCAGCCATTCAAACTTATCCGCTTTTTAATAGCCCTATTTTGCCTATACTCTTTTTGGCAAGTGGTTTATCAAGCGGAATTGCTGCTTGTATTTTCTTTGGAATTTTGTGCTTTTCAAAAGACATCTCCAAAGAAAACACCAAAACACTGCTTCTAGCTGATTTACGCGTCATACCCATAGAATTGCTTTTGCTTTTTGCTTTGTTCTTGGGCTTGTATTTTCAAGGCGGAGATAAGGCTGTGATTGCTTTGACTAGTTTGAGTAGTGGTTCTTGGGCTGGGGTGTTTTGGATTGGTGTTATCGGCATAGGCATAGCCACGCCAACACTCATTGCCTTAACAGCACTTAAAAATCACGCTTACAAGGTGAATTTCATCTTACTGAATTCTCTTGCTGTAATGCTTGGCGTCTTTGCCTTGCGTATGTTTATCCTATACGCCGGACAAAGCTATGTAGTGTGAGCCTTACCTTGTGTAAGGCTCTTTTTTAATGCAAAGCCTCGTTGAGTTTGACGGCTTTTTTGTTTAAAGAGGCTGTCATTTGTCCTGTTTGTGAATTCATTCTAAAATGCAAGCCGTTTAAATTGGCTAATTCTATCCCCTTGTAAAGTTCTTTATCGAAGTTAAAATGTGGATTGAGTTTAGCGAGGGCTTCTTTGTCTTTAAGGGCAAATTTCGTCCCTTCAAGCACGGCTATACCTGCATCTACTATGCAATTATCGCCCAAAGGCACACCGGTAACGGAATTTGCTCCAAGCAAACAAGCCTTACCCACGCTTACTGCATTGCCACTTGTGCCACTTAACACACCTAAAATACTCGCTCCACCACCCACATCAGAGCCTTCACCCACGACTACACTTGAACTCACACGCCCTTCAACCATACAAGCTCCCGTTGTTCCAGCATTGAAATTCACATAAGCAGCACCGGGCATTATAGTCGTGCCACCAGCCAAAGCCGCACCCATTCGCACTTTGGAGCTTTCGAGTATGCGTGTATTATCCTCTGGGATAATGTGGGCTAAAAATCGTGGAAATTTATCCACAAAATCAATCTTTGGATATTTTCGCTTGATTTTAAGCTCAGCCTCATTTACCCTTAACCATTCAAGCTCTATGGGCTTGTCCTCGCTCCACGCCACATTTGGCAAAAGGGCAAAAGCTCCGTTTAAATTCAAGCTTCGCAAAGGGGCTTTTTTAAGCGAGAGCAGATAAAGTTTAAGATACACTGCCTCTAAGCTTTGAGGCTTGTCATCATCAAATAAAGCCACGAAAACAAAATGCTTTGGCTTGAAATTTGCTTTGATGAGCTTTATCACCTCAACATTTTTATGTCCGCTTTCACTAACAAAAGGAGCAAAGCAATCAAGGGCGAATTCTATGTCCTTTTGCTCCAAAATTTGTACGCATTCACTTTGTGAGAAGTCTATTTGAACGCCTCTTTGCATTAAGGCTTCAAGTAAGATTGCCGCTGTGGCGTAGTTTTCGTTGAAATTTACAGAAACAAAACTTGCTTGAAGGACTTTGTTTTCATCAAGCTGTCCCCTGTCAAGCACCGCTAAGCCGTAAGCTTGTGGCTTTTTGTAATTTGGCTTTTGCTCTATACTCTTGGCAAAGGCGTTAAATTCATCTTTACTTGTGATTTTCATTGTTTTTCCTTTCTAATGTGTGGGCTGAATGGCTGAATTACCCACCCTGCCCTTTGAATTTACTTCATTGATAAAATCCCAAAGCTTTGAAGCCGCCTCAGCGTATCTTTTAGCACTTTGACTTTGGCTTTCATAAAAGCTTACGGGCTTTCCAGCATCTCCTCCCTCACGAATACTCATTTCTATGGGAATGTGTGCGAGAATTTCACATTGATACTCACTAGCGAGGATTTTCGCTCCACCCTTGCCGAAAATGTCGTATTCTTTGCCATTATCAGGACATATAAAGCCGCTCATATTTTCAATAATCCCAGCCACTGGTATGTGAAGCTTGTTAAACATATCCAAAGCCCTTTTGCTATCATCAAGTGAAACGGCTTGTGGGGTGCTAACGCAAATTCCAGCACTCACAGGAACGCTTTGAGCGAGGGTGATTTGTGCATCGCCCGTTCCGGGAGGCATATCTAAAAACATAATATCCAAATCCTCCCACAACACATCGCTTAAAAGCTGCGATACGGCTTTCATTATCATCGCTCCACGCCACATCAGCCCCTCGCCCTCGCCCACTAAAACGCCCATACTCATCATATAAATGCCGTGGGTGAGTATGGGCTTGATTTTATTGCCTACAACTTCGGGATTTGTGCCTAGACAATCAAGCATTCTTGGGATATTTGGTCCATAAATGTCAAGGTCTAAAAGCCCCACCTTTTTACCCATTTTCGCCATAGAAATAGCCAAATTTACACTTGTCGTGCTTTTGCCAACGCCTCCTTTGCCGCTTGAAATCATTACAAAATTCTTAATCTGCGGAGCTATGTTTTTGCCGCTTTGAGAATTGCTTTGTTCTTTTGGCATTTCGGGCTGATTGATGATGAGTTCTAGCTCTAAATTTAGCTCTTTAAGGGCTTGTTTTATGTTTGAGTCAAGCTCTTGCTTGATTTGCGGATTTGATGAGACTATGTCAAGGACGATTTTAGCTTGGTTATTTTCACAAACTATGCTTTTAACGAAGCCATAGCTTACTATGTCCTTGTTAAAATTTGGATACTTCACTGATTTTAGCTTGTCAAGGATTTTTTCTTTCACTGATTTACCTTTTTATCTTTAATGGCGTAAATTCTAGCGAAAAAGGGTAAAAAATATTTAATCAAAGACAAATTATAATGAGGGCTTGATTGCCCTTAAAGCCCAAAAATGCGTATTATCAAAGCGATTTGCTGATTTATCATAAATGTCATATTGTTCGATTTTAGTAAAACCTACACTTCTTAATATCTCTTTTTCCTTATCTATATGTCTATATGTAGCAAAATACTCCCTTTTAAGCTCGTTAGAATATTTAACAAAAACATCCTCTTTAACGCCAAATTGCTGTTTTATGAGAAGCTCACCCCCCCCCCCCACAATTATTAAAAGTCAAAAATCTTTTGCATTTTTCGTAAATTTTTCTACTTTCATCCTCATTAAAATAATGCATTACTCCAAAACAATAACACAAAATCAAATTGTTTGTTCGTATTAAAATCCATTATATCAGCATTGATAATTTCGACATTATCGGCTTTGACGATAAGTTTTGAAAATTCTTTGAATTTTTCCACCGCTGTTATGGAATGCACTTTATCATAATACAAATTTAAAGCTCCTCCTGTTCCAGCTGCAAGGTCTAAAATATTGCTACTTTTATCAGCAAACTGCATTATAAATTCGGCATCTTCCTTGCTGTGGTCATTGATTTTATTAACTTTTACACTTGCGTGTGAAATCGGCTCTTTTGAAATATTTTCCCAATATGTCAATGCTTGTTTGTTGTTCATATTTTTGCCTTTTATATGGTATTTAAAAAATTTCTTATGTCGGTGCTAGAAATATTTTGAGTTCTTTTAAGTCTTATAACTTCTTTGTTATGAGCATTGCAATACCTTGAAGCTTCTAAAAAGCCTTTGTGATTTTGGTCTTCTCCCATACAAAAAACATCAAATTCTACCTCTTTAACTATGGTATTGACATCTTCATAAAAAATAAGTTCGTCAATATCTTTGATAGAAAGCAGCAATTCCTTGCGTTCATTTTCATTATAAAAAAGCCTTGTATTTGGTTTATATTTAAGGACAGATTTATCTTTTTGGATAGCCACGATGAGCCTATCATCTTTTTTCATAAATTTTTTGATTTGTTTAAAAAGCCTTAAATGCCCATAATGAAACAAATCAAACACGCCAACGGCTAAAAAATTTTTCATAACATAATCCTTTCTTTATATTTTTTTAATATGTTTGATTTCATTGCAAATCCTTTGTTTTAGACATAAATTTTTCAAAGCTTTGATAATATTTCCAAGATTTAACTATATCAGGACGCATTTTTTTAACGCAGTCAAGTTCTTGATTTAAGAGATTTTGAAGTTTTTTACTTAAATCTTTATCTTTTTGTAAAGCAGATAAAATATCTTCAATGCTAAATCTTTTAGCCTTTTCTAGCTCAACTCTTTTTATAAATTCTTCTTTAAAATAGCTAAAATACCTCATCGCAGCTTCTTTCATCAAAAAAGTAAAATGCCTATATTCATCTTTTTCAATATAAAGGCGTATATCACTGCCTTGTAATAACCATTTACAGCCTAAAATTTCATCACTTATATCTATAAAATTCAAAGTGTCAGTTTGGTATTGATAAAGCGTGATTTGGATATTTACTTTATGATTGCTCAACTCATCCGCTTTGATTTTACCTAGATACTTACAAGCATCTTCACTAGTGATTTCTAGTGTCAAAGGAAGTAAGCCAAAGCAATCTTCTTCTAATAAACCTTCAAAAAATACTCTATCTTGTGGCTGTTGGAGCTTATATTTTATAGCGAGTTTTTTCATTGTTTCATAAGCATTATTTGGCATAAGTTCATTATCTGTATCAATAAAATCTATGCTTTGTATGCAAGAAAGTGAATTTATAGCGGAAGCTTGACGAAGAGCAGTTAAGCTAATGAGATACTCAAAAGCTTTTTCGAGGCTACCCTCAAACATATAATGTAATCTATCTAAAATTGTAGGCAAATCATCATTTAAGGTAAAATGATAAAGAGCATCTGCTTTTGTCCATCTATTATTAACAAGCAATAACTTAATGAAAGGGTCTCTTACTTGGACTAAAACAGGCACTTCGTGGGCAAAAAAATTACAATATCTTATAAATTCAGATTCAGTATAGTCTAAATAATCATATTGCACAAAGGGTAAAATTGTAAAATCATTCTTACAAGTTTCATTAACTAAAAATTCGTAAAAACTCGTATAAATTACCTTTAAATCCTTTGGTAAATGGTCTTTCGCACACTTTGCTCCACATTGTCTAAAAAAGTCTATAAGTGCATTGTGTCCGCACCTTGAACCTGAAATTAAAATGAGTTTATAATATGGCGGTAAGGGCAGGTTACACTCAAAGGCAAAATTAGCATCAATGCTTATATAATCGCAATCATTTGGATTAAGCAAAGGAGGATTAGGGTGTTTTTGTGCAAGATATTTTGCCTTAAATTCAGGGCAATTAAGCCAAATTTTTGATTTTTTACGACAAGAAAGATAAAATCGCAGCCGTCTTTGAGATAATTTTAATGCCTTTTGCCTTTGAGTGAGCTTGTTACTCCATTTGGCTATTTTGTTAATTTTATTTGGGGTAAAGATTGTGTAAAATTTGAATTTTAAAAATGCCACCGCACATTTTTTAAAAAATTTAAGCCAAAAACGAAGTTCTTTTGCAATAAATGGCTTTACGCTAGGAAGACAACCCCCCCCCCCCATAATAATGATAATGGGTTATTTGGCTTTTACTCATAAAATCCTCACTTAAATATTTTTAAAGAAAGCATTATACATTAAAAATGCTAAAAAATAAATTAAAAATTCAGCTTTTTAAGGTTATAATTGCGTAAAATCTTTTCAAGGGGTAAAAATGCAAGGTAAAACGCTAGATATAAGTTTAGTGATGCTTGCTGCTGGGGATTCTACTCGTTTTAAACTGCCAACAAAAAAGCAATTTATCCGTTTGGGAAATGAGCCTTTATGGCTTGTGGCGACAAAGAATTTAAGCTCTTTTTACCCTTTTAAAAAAATCATCATAGTTTCAAATCACAGCACTTATTTGAAAAAATTCGCCCCGCATTATGAATTTGTAAATGGGGGCAAAACGCGTTGTAAGTCCCTTAAAAACGCCCTCCACCACATTGATACCGAATTTGTGATGGTAAGCGATGTGGCAAGGGTTTGCGTGTCTAAAAATCTCTTTTCAAGGCTCATTGAAAACACGCAAAATGCCGATTGCATCACACCAGCCTTAAAGATAAACGACACCACTTTATACAATGATGAGGCTTTGAAAAGAGAGCAAATCAAGCTCATTCAAACCCCGCAAATCTCTCGCACCATTTTACTCAAACAAGCCCTCACACAAAATAAAGAATTCACCGATGACAGCACGGCTATGGCGAGTTTGGGGGCTAAAATTTGGTTTGTTGAGGGTGAGGAGAATGCTCGTAAAATCACCTTTAAAGAGGATTTAAAAAAGCTTGATTTACCAGCCCCTGCGAGTGAAATTTTTTGCGGAAATGGCTTTGATGTGCATTGTTTTGGGCAAAAGCGTCCGCTCATTTTAGGCGGGGTTGAGGTGCATAAAGATAAGGGCTTAAAGGCTCATTCTGATGGCGATGTATTAGCACACAGTCTTACCGATGCCTTACTTGGAGCGGCAAGTTTGGGCGACATAGGCGAACTTTTCCCCGATACAGACGCTAAATTCAAGGACGCTGATTCTATAAAACTCCTGCAAATAGCCTATAAAAAGGTGCAAGAATTTGGCTTTGAGCTTGTCAATGCTGATATTGTCGTTATAGCCGAGCAACCAAAACTCAATGAATTCAAAGCCAAAATCGCCGCAAATTTAGCCAAAGCCCTAAATTTAGATGAATTTAGGGTAAATGTCAAAGCCACTACCACGGAAAAACTTGGTTTCATCGGCAGACAAGAGGGCATTGCGGTTTTATCAAGCGTGAATTTAAAATACTTTGACTGGACGAAATGATGAAAGTGTTAATCGTAGAAAATGAAATCTATCTCGCACAAAGCATAAGCAATAAGCTCAGCGATGTGGGCTATTCGTGTGAAATTCTTAACTCGACACAGCAAATCAAAGCGACAAGCTCTTATGATGTGCTTTTGCTTTCCACAAATATGGGCGATTTGAGTAAAATCATCGCTCATCACAGGCAAAGCGTGATTATACTGCTTGTTTCTTATATAAGCGTTGATACGGTGATTGAGCCTATCAAGGCTGGGGCGAGTGATTATATACAAAAGCCTTTTATGGTTGAGGAGCTTATACGCAAAATCAAGCATTATCAGCATTACAAAAGCCTTGAAAAGCTTAACAATGCCTATTTTGGCTACATTAGCTCTCGTTTGCAAAAGGCAAGTATTGGAAGTTTTGAGTATAAAAAGCTCAAACTGCCCTTAATCATCAAAACCTACAAGCAAATCAACGCCGATGCCTTTGTATTTAACCTCATCAAAAGCCTTCATTTGAATTTTTTATGCGTAGAAATTGACGAGTCAAGCACGGCTGATTCTTTGTTTAAAATGCTTCAAAAAGTTGATTTGCTTTTTTTGAGTAACGCACAGAATTTCAAGGCATTGGAGGGTGAAAAATTCTTTAACGAACTTGGCAAAAAACCCGTTATCATACACACAAATACGGATTTTGAGGGTGTAAATGTGCCTGTGATTGACTTAAACGACAAGGAACAGGACTTGTATAGCAAGGACATACTCACCATAGACGAATATATGCGTTATGTCATCGTAAATTACCAAGACAGCTACTCTGACACGGATTTATCCAAAAGTCTTGGAATTTCGCGTAAATCCTTGTGGGAAAAAAGGAAAAGATATGGACTCATCAAAAAGAAATAATTGCATTACTATCAGCAAGAGCGATTTTGCCCTTTTAAGCCTCATCAAAGAGGGTGTTTTAAGCCCTTGCACGCATTTGATGAGTAAGGACGAGCTTGACGAGGCTTTACGCACCCAAAGCTTTAAAGGTGTGCCTATGCCTTATACTTTCAGCTTTTCGCCCGATACTAACTTGCAAAACGCTAAAAAGAACGATAAATTTAAATTGCTGTGCGAAAATGAGGAAGTGGGCGTTTTTAGCCTGAAAGAAAAATTCCAATACAAAGGCGACACGCAAAGCATTTTTAATCCAAATTTTTGCTTCGTTGATGAGTCAAAAAGATTTTACATAGGCGGCGAATTTGAGCTTTTTCACTCGCCCATAGCCACAATCAACAAGGAATTTCAAAAAGTCAAAGCCCATCTTAATGCTGGGCGAATCACAGCCTTAATGTCAAGTCTTGACCCTTTACACAGAGCACACGAGAGAATTTTCCGCTGGACTATCGATAAGGCGGATTTAGTCGTCATTTTTTTACTAGAATCTTGCGAAAAAGACGGGCTTGATTTTGAGCTTAAACTCTCCTGCCTTGAAAAACTCATAGAACTTTATCTGCCAAAGGATAGATTTTTCATCTTTCCTTTGAGGGACATTCATATTTTCAACACTCATTTAAATGTGCTTTTAGAGGCAAATATCGCTAAAAATTTGGGCTGCACTAAATTTGTTTTGGGGCAAAATCACCTTGGGCTAGGAATGTTTTACGAGCATAATCAACCCCACACCATACTTGATGATTTTTCAAAGCAATTTGACATTGAGATAGTGGCTTTGCCTGAATTTGTGTATTGTAACAAATGCAAAATCAGCGTCAGCGTGCGTTCTTGTCCTCACGGCTCTCATCATCATATCAAATTCCATTCAAATTCGCTCAAAGATTTACTCAAAGCAGGGATTATCCCGCCGACTATTTTTATGAGACGCGAAATTTCGGCTATGATTTTAAGCCGCTTTTTTCCAAACCGCTTTGAAAAATTGCAAAAGCTCTATAACGACTTGTTTCCAAGCACGGGCATAGTCTCAGAGCATAAAAAGGACGAGGATTTTTACGAACAGCTTTTGCATATGTATCAAATCGCTTATATGGTGTGAGAAATGCAAAAGCTTTTTTTGACTTTTTTTTATTCAGGTTGTGTTAAATTTGCACCCGGCACTTGTGGGACTTTGGCTGGGGTGATTCCAGCCTTTTTGGTGCTTTATTTTTTAAGCGTTGAAACCTTGTTTTTACTCTCTATCTTACTTTTTTTGGTGGGGGTAAAAGTCATTGATGATTATGAGAAAAAAACCCTCACGCACGATAGCTCACACATAGTCATTGATGAGGTGGCTGGGCTTTTTCTTAGTGCTTCTTTCATCGCTTGGGCGTCAAATTCGATTTTCAGTCTTGCACTTGCCTTTGTTTTGTTTCGCCTTTTTGACATCACAAAGCCTTCAATCATAGGCAGAGTCGATAAAAAAGTCAAAGGTGGGCTTGGCGTAATGGGCGATGATATGCTCGCTGGGCTTTTTGCTGGGCTTTTAGGGGCGATGATTTACGCCATAGCACATAAATTTGGGCTTTTAAGCTGGGATATAAAGCTGGTTGAGCTGTTTTAGTATTTTTGTAAGAATTGCCGTTAAAATATATCTTGCAAAGATTTAT
>CAZSMF010000025.1:0-23002 GCA_964607975.1 uncultured Campylobacter sp.
ATGACATAATGTCGTGTCATTATGACATTTTTACTTGTCATTCTGAGGCTTGATTTATCAAGCCGAAGAATCTAAACCGATGATGAGATACTTCGGCTTCGCCTCAGTATGACAAAATGGCTGTCATTCTGAGCGTAGCAGTGCAAGAAAGATAGTTAGAGTGAAATAAAATTACTTTAACGCCTACACATTAAAGCGAAAGTGCATTATGTCGCCATCTTGCACTACATAATCCTTGCCCTCCAAGCGAAGTTTCCCCGCTTCTTTGGCTTTAAGCTCACCTCCACAAGCGATAAAATCAGCATAGCTAATCACCTCAGCCTTGATAAAACCCTTTTCAAAGTCGTTATGAATGACACTTGCAGCCTTTGGAGCTTTGCAGCCCTT
Source organism: uncultured Campylobacter sp. (assembly GCA_964607975.1). Classification (GTDB taxonomy): domain Bacteria; phylum Campylobacterota; class Campylobacteria; order Campylobacterales; family Campylobacteraceae; genus Campylobacter_D. The sequence continues at coordinate 388 of CAZSMF010000025.1, forward strand.
GCGTATAGTCCAGCTTCGCACCTCGATTTCCCCAGCGGTAAAATAGCTAATCAATCCTAGTTTGCCAAAAGCTACGCGAATGATTTGTGCTAGTCCGCTTTCATCTGCACCAAGTGCTTGTAGAAGCTCCTTGCTCTCCTCCTCGCTTAAAGTGATGAGTTCTTCTTCTATCTTCGCACAAAGCTTTATCACCTCGTGCGAATTTTTAGCTGCGTAGTCTTTTAGGGCTTTGACAAAGTCATTATCTTTGCTAATGCTCTCCTCATCGACATTTGCCCCATAAATCACCTCTTTGGCTGAAAGCAAACGCAATTCTTTATTTAAATTCGCATAAAGTTCGCTGTCTTTTTCGCTAAAACTACTCGCACTACACCCTGAATTTAAATGCTCTAAAAGCTTATTGGCAAGTTCTAAACTCTCTTTTGCACCCTTTGCGTTGGCTTTGGCTTCTTTGTTTAGCTTTTCTATCTTTTTGCCAAGCTGTTCAATGTCTGCTAAAATAAGCTCTGTGTTGATGATTTCTATATCACGCACGGGATTTACTTCGCCTTCAATGTGCGTAATGTTGCCGTCCTCAAAGCAACGCACTATATGCAAAATCATCTCGCATTCTCGTATGTTAGAGAGGAATTTATTTCCCAAGCCCTCGCCCTTACTTGCTCCCTTGACAAGTCCGGCAATATCGACAAATTCTATGGTTGAGTGTAGAATTCTTTGTGGTTTGGCGATTTTTGCAAGTTCGCATAAGCGAGAATCAGGCACATTCACAAGGGCTTTGTTTGGCTCTATGGTGCAGAAAGGATAATTGGCACTTTGAGCGTTTTGAGCCTTGGTAAGAGCGTTAAAAGTCGTGGATTTGCCAACATTTGGCAAACCCACTATGCCGACTGCTAAACTCACTTGCCTTTCCTTGCAAGGTGCATTAAATAGCTTACGCACATTCTTACCCCAGCACCACCAGCACCGAAATTCGTGTAGCCCCAAGCCTTTTCGACATAAGCAGGACCAGCAATGTCAAGGTGCAACCACTTGTCTTTATACTCTTTGCGTATAAATCTTTCAAGGAAAAGCCCAGCTGTCAATGCTCCGCCGTAGCGACTTGAACTTGTATTGCTGATGTCTGCTATGTTTGATTTAATCAAATCCTTTAAATATGGGTTGAAATGCAAGACGCAGGTGTATTCACCGCTTTTTTTGCTGACTTGATAAAAATTATTTTGCAAGTCCTCGTTATTTCCCATAATGCCACTTGTATATTCGCCAAGTCCTACTACACAAGCACCCGTAAGCGTTGCCATATCGATGAGTAAATCAGGCTTTAAATCCTGTGCGAAAGATAGGCAGTCTGCTAATACCAAACGCCCCTCTGCATCGGTGTTTCGCACCTCAATGCTTACGCCCTCACGCGAAATAAGCACATCATCAGGCTTGTAAGCGTTACCACCTATCATATTTTCAGTTGCTCCAAGCACAGAATGCACCTCAAAAGGTAATTCAAGCTCACTTACAGCCTTGATAATCCCCATAGCAGCAGCCGCTCCGCCTTTGTCCGCTTTCATAGTCAGCATATAATCAGCCGGTTTTAAGCTCAATCCACCACTATCATAAGTCAGCCCCTTACCCACGAAAACCACTCTTTTTTTGGCTGATTTTGGTTTGTAGCTTAAATGAATAAGTCGTGGGGGGTATTGCGAAGCCTTATTAACGGCTAAAAAGGCGTTCATTTTTTCTTTTTCTAAAAATTTTTCATCATAAATTTTGCACTTAATATTTTTATTTGTTTTTGCAAGTAGCAAAGCGTCCTCAGCCATTTTAAGTGGGGTGTAAAGGGCTGGAATTTCATTGACTATATTTTTGGTGTAATTTGTCGCATTGGCAACTATCTCGCCCATTTTAAGCCCAAGCTTTGCTTCTTCTATGTTGAATTTTTTATTATCAAGGGCTTGGGTGGAGATGAGAATTTTAGCGATTTTGCTCGGCTTTTTTTCACTTTTGTATTTGTCAAATTCATAAGCGGCAAATAAAAAGCCCTGCACGAGTGAAGCAAAGCTCATCATCACGCATTCACCAACCACGCTTGGTGTTTTAATGCTTTTAATGTTGAGTTTGCAAAGTGTCTTGTAAGCGTTTGCAAAGGCTAGTCTTATGTCCTCGTATTCTAAACTTTTAAGCTCGACAAAGAGCCTTTTTTTAACGCTGTCTAGACATACGCCCTCGCCCTTGTAGTCGTGAAGTTCAAATACATTTTTGGCGTCCTTGAAGGCGTTGATTTTTTTATCTTGCACGAAAACAAGCTCAAAGTCCGCAACTAAATCCTTTAAATTTTTGGTGTAAAATTCAAATTTCATTGTTTTTCCTTTTTAACATTTCTTTTTTTGAGTATTGATTTTTCCATTTGTTTAAAGCCAAAGATGACAAGGCTTAAAAAGCTAATGATGATGAGTGCGGCATAATACCAATGCTGCTCCGCCCAAGCCACAAAAGCCCAAATTTCTTGCCCGAAAAACCACGCTAAAAGTATGGTTATAGCCGCCCAAACCCAAGCTGAAAGCAGGTTGATAAAGGCGAATTTTTTCGCACTATAACGAGTAATGCCTATACTCATTGGTATTACCGTGCGAAAGCCATACATATAGCGTTGCAAAAAGATAATCACCCAGCCGAATTTTTGCAAAAGCAAGTGAGCTACGGCGAATTTGCGTCTTTGTTTTTTGAGCTTTTTTTGTATGTAGTTTTTATTATAGCGTCCTATGTAGAAATAAATTTGATCCCCCGTAAAGCCTCCAAGCCCTGCTACAAAGATGATTAAACCCAAATTCACATGCCCTTCGTGAGCGAAAATTCCAGCCAAAAGCAAGGCTAGTTCACCCTCTAAAATGCACCACAAAAAGATGATAAAATAGGCTAAATGCTGATAATTATACAAAAATTCTTTTAAAGTTTCATCTAAACCCATTTAAAACTCCAAAACGCTATACACAGAAGTGTAATTAGCAAGTTTGTCCTCTCCGCCTAAATCTTTGAGATTGATGAGAAAACAGGCTTCTACGCATTGAGCCTTTGCTTTTCTAATAAGCTCATAAGAAGCCAAAGCCGTGCCACCTGTGGCGATTAAGTCATCTACGAGCAAAACCCTAGCGTCTTTGGTATTGCAAAAGGCATCTTGATGAATTTCAACCTTGTCTGTGCCGTATTCTAGTCCGTATTCTTGTGAAAAAGTCGCTGCTGGGAGTTTGTGCGGTTTGCGTATAGGCACAAAGGGCAAATTTAACTTCGCACAAAGCATTGCCGCAAAGATAAAACCGCGACTTTCAGTGCCGGCGATAAAGTCAAGCTCCATATCCTTGTATCGCTCTTCGAGGTGTTCGAGGAGGAAAATCAATGCCTCGCTGTCATTAAGCAAGGTGGTAATGTCTCTAAACAATATGCCTTGTTTTGGAAAATCGGCAATGGTGCGGATTTTACTTGTCAAATACTCTTTTTCCTGTGTGCTTAAATTTGCTCTCATAGTAATGCCTCTATTTTTGCTTCTAACTCTTTGATTCTTTGCCTAAGCTTGTCATTTTCGACACGGTATTGTGAATTTCTCTTACGCAAGGAGGTTAAGTCGTTTTTGATTTTATTTAATTCATCGGTTAAAACATCGATATTGCCAAGACTTCTTTGCAGCTGCACTTGCAGTTTTCTAATGATAACTTCGGTGTTTTCTAAATTATTTTTCATAAAACCTTTGGAATTTTGCTCTTTGGAAAGCAAGGTTTTGTAGTAAAATAGCATAATGACTAAATACAAACACAAACAAATGAGTAAAGTTAAAATCAACCAATCAGTAATCATTCCCCAACCTCAATCTTTTCAATCCTTGCTATATGTCTTCCGCCCTCAAATTCAGTGCTGATGAAATGGCTTACTATTTCTATGGCTAAATCCGTGCCAATCAAGCGTCCGCCCAAGGCTAAAACATTGCAGTCATTGTGTTTTCGTGCAAGTTTTGCACTCAAACTTTCGCTACACAAGGCACAGCGAATGCCTTTATGTCTATTTGCTGCTATGCTAACGCCTATGCCTGAGCCGCAAATTAAAATTCCAAAGCTCTCATCGTCAATTTTCAAGGCGAGTTTATGAGCAAAATCAGCATAATCACAGCTTGAATTTGAATGTGTGCCAAGGTCCTCATAAGCTAAATCAAGCGATTTAAAAAAGGCACAAAGCTTGTTTTTAAGCGCAAATCCAGCGTGGTCGTTAGCAATGTATAGTTTTTTCCTCAACATTAACCCAAAGTCCTTAATAAAAATACAAATTGTAGCATAATAAAGTTAAAAGCTTTCTTTTATGTTTAAAATTTATGAACTCTTAAAAAAATCTATGTTACAATTATGCTTTTTTTTAAAGGATATGAAATGAATATCGTGCTTATTGGCTCATCAACAGGCGGTCCTAATCAGCTTAAATTCCTGCTTGAAGATGTGGATTTTGCAAATTCTTGTGCCATTATCGCCCAGCATATGAGTGCGAGATTTATCTCATCTTTTGCTCGTCAGCTCAATAAAGAAGTCAAAAGCGAAGTGATTTTGGCTAATGATAAAGAACCGCTTATGCGAAATAAAATTTATATTTGTCAATACAATATGACTTTGCAAGGCAGTTTGAATTTGCATTTGAGTTTAAGCGATGAAAAAACCACCTTTAACCCCAATATCAACCTGCTTTTTAATTCAGCTCTACCCTTTGCAAATGCCAATAAAATGCTAGCCATTTTGCTTACAGGTATGGCAGATGATGGTGCAAAGGGGATGTTTGAGCTGTATAAGGCTGGGGTAAAATGCCTGTGCGAAAATGAAGAAGATTGCGTGGTGTATGGTATGCCAAAAAAGGCACAAGAGCTTAATCCAAAGCTTAAAGCACTGAGTTTGCGTGATATAAAACGAGAAATTATCAATTTTATCGAGTAAGGGAAAATAATGGCGGATAAAATCATACCCACTGGGAGTGAATTTTTACAATTTATCAAGCTCATCAACGAAATGTGCGGCATAGATTTGAGCGAGAAAAAAAATATTTTAGAGGCTAAATTTGACAATTTTTTAAAAGAACTTGGCTTTGTGAATTTTAAAGACTTTTTACTGAAATTAAGGCACGATAGCAAGGTTAAACAACAAACACTAGACTTTATCACGGTGAATGAAACCTATTTTTATAGAGAATTTGCCCAGCTGCAACAAGCAGCCTTTTATCTTAAAAGTCTTGACCGCCCTGTGAGCGTTTTAAGTGCGCCCTGTTCGAGCGGGGAAGAGGTGTATTCTTTTGCTATGCTTTTAGCTTTAAATTCAGTGTCAGATGTGCATATAACGGGCATTGACATAAATAAAAAAGCCATAGATAAAGCAAAAATGGGAAAATACTCAGGCAGAAGTTTAGATAAAATCGGCACTAGTGAGAAAAAACACTTTTTCAAATGCGACAATGGCGTATTTTGCATTCAAAAAGAAAGGCTTTGTCGTTGTCGTTTCGAGCTTTGCAATGTTTTTGATGAGAAATTTTTAAAACTTGGCAAATTTGATGTCATCTTTTCGCGTAATATGATGATTTATTTTGATTACGAATCTCGCCTCAAACTTTTGGAGAATTTTTATAAGATTTCTAATCCTGATTGTAGGCTTTATGTGGGAAATTCGGATTTAGTGCCTAGTGAAAATATGTATTTTAGTAGGGTTTTTGCTCCAAACAATGCAAGTTATTATTTGCGTAATGAAATGTGCTTGTTATGAGGATTTTAAGCTTGTTTAAGTTTTTTTATAGTAAAATTTAAGTTCTTTTTTAATGAGGTTATCTTATGCGTGGGTATAAAATTTTTTCTGGTTCTGCAAATGTTGAATTCGCTCAAAGAATTTCAAAGTATCTTTCTCTACCGCTTTCAAATGCGGGTATTAAGCGATTTAGCGATGGTGAAATCAGCGTTCAAATCGATGAAAGTGTGCGTGGTAAAGATGTGTTTATCATTCAAAGCACCTGTGTGCCGACAAATGACAATCTTATGGAGCTTTTAATCCTCACAGATGCGTTAAGGCGTTCGAGTGCGAATTCCATAACAGCTATTATGCCGTATTTTGGCTATGCTAGACAGGATAGAAAAGCCACACCAAGAGTGCCAATCACCGCTAAACTCGTGGCGAATTTAATGCAAACAGCGGGCATTGACAGGGTAGCGACAATAGACTTACACGCCGGACAAATTCAGGGCTTTTTTGATATACCTGTGGATAATCTTTATGGAAGCATAGTTTTTAACGACTACATACAGGCAAAGAATTTCAAAAACGCTATCATCGCAAGTCCGGACATAGGCGGCATAGCAAGGGCTAGAAGCGTGGCTAAAAAGCTTGGGCTTGACATTGTCATCGTGGATAAAAGGCGAGAAAAGGCTAATGAAAGCGAAGTGATGAATATCATCGGCTCTGTGGAGGGTAAAGAGGTTATTTTGGTTGATGATATTATCGACACAGCAGGCACTATCGTCAAAGCCGCAGAGGTTTTTAAGCAAAAGGGCGCAAAGTCTGTAATGGCGTGTTGCACGCACGCTGTTTTAAGCGGTCCAGCGTTTGAAAGAGTGGAAAGCGGAGCATTAGACGAACTCATCGTTACAGATACCATACCTTTAAAAAGACAAAGCGAATTTATCAAGGTTTTAAGCGTAGCACCCATTTTCGCAGAAGTCATACGCAGAGTTTATCACAATGAAAGCGTGAATTCTTTGTTTATTTAAACATTGAGTGTGAAAAATGATGAAAGAAATCTCGCATAAATTTCGTTTTATTTTAAGCCTATCTTTACTGAATTTAGCTTTAAGTGCTTATGCTGTGTATCTTTATTTCCCAAATTTAGCTAATGGGGGGGGGGGGGATTTAAAAAATAGCATATATTTTCTTTGTGCGGCTTTTTCTCATTTTTATTTTTATTTTTTCCTCGTTAATTTTATTTTGATTTACCCCATACTTTTTGTTTTTAAAAATAAAAAAATCCTCCTTTTTTGCATTTTTCTTGTCAATATTTTGGCACAAATTGTGCTTTTAAGCGATGCGCATTTGTTTTATTTGTATCGTTTTCATTTAAGCTTTGCTATGCTTGATTTGTTTTTTAACACCGGCGGGGAGGTGATACAATTTAGTTTAGAAACGACTTTAAGCATTGTTTTTGAAATTTTAATAATGTGCGTTTGTGTTTTTGTTGTAAGCATTTGTGCGTTTTATTTGCAAGGCTTTAAACGCCTTTTTATCACATTTTTGTGTGCGTTTTTTGTGTATTTAAGCGTAAATTTAACCCACGCTTATGCGAGTGCAAAGTCAAATTCAAGCATTTTAATCATAAGTAACAATATCCCCCTTTACAAGCCACTTACTATGAATTCATTTTTACACAAGCTTGGCGTTGTAAGTGAGGATAATTTGTCAAAAAATGATTTTAAAATCGCACAAAATGGGAATTTTTATTATCCTAAAAAAGCCTTGCTTTATAAAGATGAGTTTAAGGCTAATAATATTTTGATTTTATTGAGTGATTCTTTGCGTGCGGATATGCTAAATTCAAACAATATGCCTTACACCAATGACTTTGCCAAAAATGCCTCACTTTATACGCAGCATTTTTCAAGTTCAAATTCCACTCGTGGCGGGATATTTGGCTTGTTTTATGGTTTGCCTCCTTCGTATTGGCATTTGGCTTTATCAAGTGGTAAGGGGGCAGCTTTGCTTGAAGCTTTGCAATACAGAGATTATCATCTAGGCATTTTCACCACAGCAAGACTTAACAGCCCTGAATTTCATCGCACCGTCTTTTCTAGGGTAAAGAATTTGCGTTTAAAATCACAAGGCGACACTTTCATTGAAAGGGAGCAAAACACTATAAAAGACTTTGAAGCTTTCATTAAAAATCACGATGTCTCAAAACCCTTTTTTAGCTTCATCTTTTTGGATAATATCCACGCTTACGCCTTTCCTTCAAATTTCAACGCCAAATTCAAGCCCTTTAACAGCGTCAATCATCTTGCTTTAAACAAAGACAGCAATGCAAGTGAGTATTTTAATCTCTACCAAAATGCCGTTTTATACACTGATGAGAATTTTAATAAAATCATTCAAATTTTAAAGGATAAGGGTGTGTTTGACAATACTATCATCATTATAAGTTCAGACCACGGCGAGGAATTTAACGAGGATAGGGATAATTATTGGGGGCATAATGGGAATTTTAAGGACTATCAAATAAAAATCCCTCTTATCATTAAATGGGCTTATCAAACGCAGGGGCAAATCATCAGCGAAAAAACAAGTGCTTATGACATTAGCACGACTTTAATGCAAGAAGTTTTAGGCGTAGAAAATGAAACGAGAGATTATAGCATAGGGCAAAATCTCTTTAAACTCACGCCGCGTCCTTATGTGTTAGCTGGTTCTTACACGGAAGATGCTATTGTTGAAGATGAACGCATTATCATCATCGATGTGTTTGGTTTGCTTCATTTTAAGGACAAACGCTACAAAACCCACAGCGACACGAGCCGAAAGAATTTACTCACGCCCTATAAAATCTTTTACGAATACTTGCAAAAAGATTAAATTTAGGGTGTTTCTTTCAAGGAGTATTTTTCAAGGGAGATTTTTCTGCCCTCTTTGTCAAGGCTGACAAAGATAGCCTCAGCACTTACAAGCTCTTTTATGAGCGAAAAGCCCTTTTCATCGAGCCTTTTAACATCAATGTGAAGTTTAAGCGATATGGAGCTTTTGCCAAGTTTGGTGATTTTGGCAAAGCATAGCACATAATCTCCTACTAAAATGGGCTTTTTGTAGTGAATTTTATCCATAGCTATGGTTACGCTGCGATTTCCCGTTAGCTCCTTTACCGCAACACCAGCGGCTAAATCAAGCTGAGCGAGTATAAAAGCAGCAGAGATTTTACCCTCTTTGTCAATATCTCTTGGCATTGCTATGGTTTTAATCAATGCTTCTTGCATAGTTTAAAACCCGTGAAGTCTTTTAAGCTCGGCGTCTATTGGCTTTTTCTGTCCGCTTTTGGTTACGCTTACAAAAGTTAAAATCGCTGAGGTTACAGGCACACAATGCGTAAAGCCCTCCTCATTTACTCTATCGGCGATGACTTCAACTTGAATCACCATAGAGGTGTTGCCAACGCTTAAAATTTTGGCATAACAACATATAATGTCGCCCACAAATACAGGCTCTTTAAACACAACCTTATCCATAGCCACCGTTACGGCTCTTTCTGGGGCTAGTTCTCTGGCGACTATGCTTCCAGCTAAGTCAATTTGCGACATAATCCACCCGCCAAATATGTTACCAGCGGGATTTGTATCGCTAGGCATTGCTATGGTTTTGAGCTTTGGCTCACCCATATCTTTTATAGGAAATTTCTTTATTTCTTTGGTATTAAGCATTTTTTTTCTCCTTAATTAAAGCTTACATTATAATGGAAATAGAAAAATAAAAAGAAAATATGCAAAAAATTTTGTGCTAATTTGTCAAAAAAGCCTAGAAATTCACCTATAAGAGAGATAAATTTGCTCAAAATGGGCTAAAATTTGAAAAAAATGCAAAAATTTGTGAAAAAAGTATGAAAAATCCTTGATTTTAAAAAAAATTTGTGTTATAATCAAGCCGTTTTATTTCAAACAAAGGAGCTTTTATGACAAAAGCAGATTTTATCTCAAAAGTTGCCCAAGGTTCAGGGCTTACAAAAAAAGACGCTACTGCCGCTACTGATGCGGTCATTGCTACTATCACCGAAATTCTTACAAAAGGTGATACTATCAGCTTTATCGGCTTTGGAACTTTCTCAACTGCTAAAAGAGCAGCGAGAACTGCTAGGGTTCCAAGCACAGGCAAAACTATTCAAGTGCCTGCGACTAAGGTTGCTAAATTCAAAGTTGGCAAAAACCTTAAAGAAGCTGTTGCTAGCGGCAAAGTTGCTAAAAAGAAAAAATAATTTTTTCTTTTTCAAGGCTAGGTTTTGCCTAGCCTTTCTCACTTTTTTGCAAATTTTTTATCATATTTTCACTCAATTTTAGTCTTTCTTAATCTTATTTGTTGTATAATCTACACCCATTTTATCTCACAAAAGGAGCGAATATGCAAGTTTATGACAATGTAACCGAACTTATCGGCAAGACACCGCTTATCGCCTTGAAGGGCTTTGGAGAGAATTTGTATGGCAAATGTGAATTTTTAAATCCTAGCCATTCTATCAAAGACAGGGCTGCGTTTGCAATGCTTAAAGAAGCACTTGATAGCGGTAAAATCAACAAGGACACGACTATTATCGAATGCACCAGCGGTAATATGGGCATTTCCTTGACGATGATAGCTGCTACATTAGGGCTTAAAATCATCATCACTATGCCAGAATCGATGAGTATAGAGCGGCGAAAAATGATGCTTTTATTTGGAGCAAAACTCGAACTCACCCCAGCGAGTGAGGGAATGAAAGGAGCTTATAATAAAGCATTAGAGCTTCACAAAAGCATTGCTAATTCTTTCATACCAAGTCAGTTTGAGAATTTAGCCAACAAAAACGCTCACCGCGAAAACACGGCTATTGAAATTCTAAATGATTTAGATGGCAAGATTGATATTTTTGTCGCTGGTTTTGGCACGGGCGGCACGATTAGTGGTGTGGGCGAGGTTTTGAAAGAAAAATTCAAAGATAAGGTTAAAATCATCGGCGTAGAACCAGCAGCTTCACCACTTCTTAGCGAGGGAAAGGCTGGGGGACACAAAATTCAAGGCATTGGAGCAAATTTTATCCCTGAGATTTTAAATAAAGAAGTCATTGATGAAATTCGCACCGTAAGCAATGAAGACGCCATAGCCACCGCCAAGCAACTTGCCATACAAAATGGCTTAATGGTTGGCATTTAAAGCGGGGCAAATGTCTTTGTAGCAAGTGCCATTGCCAAGCAAAATCCAAACAAGATTATCGTTACTATGCTTAATGACACGGCTGAGCGTTATCTTTCTACGGATTTATTCGCTGGAATTTAAAAAGGCTTTAAGGCTATTGTGCAAACTCTTTTTGCTTAAATCATTGATTTTATTAAAGAGTTTGCCTTTTTCATCGAACAAAAATACCTCATTGCTGTGAGCGACTGAGTAACGCATTATCGAATCTGGCAAAAGCACTTTTTCATAAATCACGCCGTAATTTTGCGTAATTTGTGCCAAGCTTTTTTCATCATCAGCAATCAAAGCCGTAGCATTTGGGTAAAAGTATCGCAACCACTCATTTGTAGAATTTATATCCTTATCTCTTTGAGGATCAAGCGAGATGAAAAGCAAGAAAATTTCTTTGGAGTCAAGCTCTTTAAGCTCATTAGCAAGTAAGGACAAAGTCGCAGGACACACATCAGGGCAGTAAGTGTAGCCAAAATACACGACAAGTTTTTTGCCTGAGAAATCTTTTAAATTCACTTTGCCAAATTCTGAATTTAAGCTAAAATCATAATTATTCCCACAAGCATTAAAGAAAAACAAAGCCACCAAAAGACTTAAAAAACGAAGCAACTTTTTCAAAATCTCACCTTTTCATATCAAAATCAAAGTGAAAATCCACAGCTTTTTCACCGCTAAAAAATTCCACTCTAAAACGCATAGTATCAATCACACAAGCACTTGGCACGACATTTGCCTTGTATGAGTTTTGTCCGACTTGCTCAAAATGCGGCACAATGTCGCCCATATACATATTTAGACCATAAATTTTAGCGTTTAAATCCTCAAATTCACCTAAATTTTCAACGAGCAATTCATTCTCTATCAAAGCTTGAACGGGCTTTTCTTTAAATTCTACCCTAACTTTTCGCCCCTTAAATTCATATTCACAAGCTTGAAGATTTAAATCACAAGGCAGGGGCGTTAATTCTGTAATCAACTCCCTTTTCTTGCCCCCTTGCTCCTGAATGCCAAAAAAAGCTACAAAGCCTAGCACAAGGAGCAGACAAAGGCTTAAAAATAGCCTTTTATTCATCAATGAGAGCGTTTGGCGACTTGTTTGCTTTCAATATCTTTAAGCTCCAAGCTTTCGCCATTGCTAAAAGTCAGCGTTAAATTCACCTTGCTGTCTTTTGTAACGGGCTTTTTCAAGTCAAAAAGCATAATATGGTCTCCTCCCGGTTTAAGCTCCACGCTTGAATTTGCTTTTATGGTGATTTCGGGCACTTTTATCATAGTCATTTTGTTACCCTCGTGTAAAATAGTGTGAAGCTCTGAGTATTGACTCAAATCGCATTCAGCATCGACAAGGGCGATGTCTTGGCTTGTGTTGTTTTGCATCTTTAAAAAGATAGCGGTATTTTTGGCATTTGGTGGGGTTTGTTTGACATAAACGCCACTGACTTCAATGTCTGCTGCGAAAATTGCACTTGTTAAAAATGCAAGAGTGGTGAGAATTTTTTTCATCGTTTAACCTTTCATTTTAAATGGATTTTATTTTAACACAATTAGCGTAAATAAGCCAAAGATTGTAACCAATTTTATGTATAATTTGCTTTATTCTTTTTTACGAAAGGTTATTGATGCGATTTTTATTCATCATTGTGGGTTTAGTCTGTGTTTTAAATGCTGAAAATTTGGCAAAAATTTATCTTAATCAAGGCTTGCAAGCCGTTGGCGTTGAGCTTGAAAAACAACTTGCTGATAAAAAATTCTGGCTTGATGAGTTAAAAGATAAAAATCTTTCTTTGGGTTATTATGATGAAAATGTGGCTATCGTGGTTACAAATAAGACAAATAAAAGCTTTCAAGTATTTTTCTATGAAGATGGCAAACTTAGTCAAAAATTTAACGAAAAAGTCGGCGTTACAGGACTTATGGGCGATAAAGAAGTGCAAGGGGATTTAAAAACGCCTGTGGGCTTTTATGAGCTTGGGGCGAAATTTAAGCCGGAGGATAAATATTACGGCGGACTTGCCTTTGCGACAAATTATCCAAATTTGCTTGACAGAGTTCAGGGCAAAACGGGCGGAGGTATTTGGATACACGGCTATCCGCTTGATGGAGAAAGGCTTGATGAGTTAAAAACTCGCGGTTGCATAGCCTTACATAATAATGTGCTGAAAGATTTTAGCAAGGTGATAGAAAGACAAAAAGAAACCTTTGCGATGACAGAGGAAGAGGAAATCGTCCGCACAAATAGCGATGAGATAGCGATTTTACTCGCTTCACTCTTTGCGTGGAAGGACAAATGGACGACAAGCGATATAAAATCTTACCTTGAATTCTACGACAAAAAAGACTTCAAACGCTTTGATAAAAAGAATTTTAAGGAATTTGCGGCGATGAAAGAGGCTATTTTCTCGCGTAAAGAAAAAAAGGTGATAAAATTTTCAAAAATCAGCATTAGCCCATATCCAAACATTAAAAACGAAAAAATATTTAGAATCACCTATTATCAAGACTACTATACGCCAAGTCATCAATTTAAAGGCAACAAAACCTTATATGTCAAGCTTGATGATGATAAAATGAAAATTCTCGTAGAAAAATAATGGCTTTAATTACCCTTGATAAAAAGGCTTATGAAGATAATTTAACCCAAATTGCCACAAAGGCTGGTGGCTTTGATAAAATCATCTGTGTGCTAAAAGACAATGCTTACGGACACGGCGTAGAACTCATCGCCCCACTTGCTAAGGCTTTGGGCGTGAATTTCATCGCCCTTAAAAACGAAGCACAAGCCTTTTTTTTGCAAGGCTTTTTCAAGCACATACTCATACTCTCTCATCGCCCAAATGGCAATGAAAATGCGGATTTTATTTACGCTTTAAACGCCAAACAGGATTTAGCAAAGCTTAAAAAAGGCACGAGAATTCACCTTAAAATAGACACGGGAATGCACAGAAATGGGATTTTGCTTGACGAGCTTGAAGAAGTTTTTGACAAGGCAAAGCGATTTAACATTTACATAGAGGGCATTTTCACGCATTTTGCTGGTGCTGATGAGCTTGATTCTAGCTATTTTACGCAAAAAAAAGCCTTTGAAAAGGCAAAGCAAAAGGCTTTAAATTTAAGCTCACAAAGACTGATTTTTCACTCGCACAACTCAGCAGCCCTTTTTCGCTGTGAAAATTTACCCCAAGATGAGTTGTGCCGCGTTGGTTTAGCACAATTTGGCTACAATGAGCCAAATTTACAAAAGGTATTGAAGCTTTACGCTCATCGTTTGAGCTTTCGCACCTTAAAAGCGGGGCAAAGACTTGGCTATGGTGGGGTATTTAGCACTGATAAGGACATACAAATTGCTACTTATGATTTAGGCTATGCGGACGGACTTTTTCGCTTTAATGGCAGGGGCGAGTTAAAATTAGCAAATCAAGCCCTAATGCTTGGGCGAATGTCTATGGATAGCTTTTCGTGTGAGGATTTTGGAGAGCAAATTTGCGTTTTTGAGGACGCAAGTGAATGGGCTAAATTTTTCAACACCATAGAATATGAAATTCTAGTCAAGCTCTCACCCTTTATCCCAAGAATTTTAGTGTAGATAAATCAAAGCCGAGGTAAAAACTACCGCACTTAAAGCGTAGTTTAAATTTTTTTGTCCCCACAAAAGAAAGCTCACGCCAAGCCCCACCGCAAATACGCCAAAAACAAGCAAACAAGCCTGAGCCATAGAAATAAATTCAAATTGCGGCAGCACAAACCAGCCCTTGCTGTAAAAGCCGTCTGTAAAGTTATTTTCCACGCTTCCTACAAAAAAGCTTTGTAGAGTGCTTATGCTATCTTCCATTGCGATTAAAGGCGTATCAAGCCCACAAATTCCATTTGGCTTAAAAAGACTTGGAAAAAACTCATCAAAAGGCAGCTTAAAAGGAAAATTTGGCGTGTGCGAACACCCTCTAATGCCAAAGACATCGCCCTCCTTGAAGGCTTGATGAATTTGATTGAGTAAAAAAGAATGCTTAAAGCCAAGATATAAACCCCAAAAGCAAAGTGCGTAAGAAAGGGCTTTTGCGAGTTTTTGAGGAAAAGCAAAGGCTACAAAAGCACCAAAAGCGACAACACTCACCGCAAAACGCAGATAAACACATTGTTCGCAAGGCTTCATCATCAAATAATTTTGCAGAAAAAAATGTGCGTAGCAAAGCATAGCCACGCACAACAAGCACAGATAAAGCCCAAATTTTCGCGTCATTTTTGACTTAAAGTTTTAACAAGTTCGCTCAATTCATCTAATCCTTGAATTTCTTGCAGTATGAGATAGTATTTTCCATTGATAGTAAATGAGGGCGTAACGGAGTGTTCTTTGGTAATGGCATCAGCCTTTTCATACTCCTTGTAAATGCGTTGTCCTTGTGGGCTTTTGATGAATTCATCAAGCTCTTTTTGAGTAATGCCAAGCGTTTTCAGCCCAAGTTCGGTAAAGGCTTGTGAGAGTATGAAATTTTGTTTGCGTTTGAAAAGGGCGACAAAATAAGCGTCTGCTAGTTTATGCATCCAAGAATCCTTTTGCGTAGCGTCCATTTGAACCTTTTCATCTTTGCTTTGAGCGTAGGCGTAGAGTTTGGCAAATTCCTCGCCAAATTGCACCTTAGTGAAAGGGTAAATTTTGTATTTTAAATTTGGCAATTTTTCCTTAACCTTTGCCAAAGTCCCAAGCGTATGGTGATGATAACAACCCCCGCACCAAAACGAAAACACCTCTATGACAGAATTTTGCTCGTCTTTTAAAGGCTCTTTAAGTGCTTTAAATTTATCCCCACCCAAAGCCAAAGTCGAGCAAAAGGCTATCAAAAGCCAAATTTGAGCCATTTTTTTAAAGATTTTCATTTTCTATCCTTTGTAAAAAATTTTCACAATACTACTTTAAAATATTAAATGAGCGTTAAAAATTCCCCAAACGCACTATGTCATTGTAAGTTGCATACAGCATTAAGGTTAAAAGTAAAGCCATACCGCCATAGCTTAGGTATTCAAAGGCTTTTGGTGGGACTTTGCGTCTAAAAATCAGCTCGTAAAGATTAAAAACTATGTGTCCGCCGTCAAGCACAGGAATGGGCAATAAATTTAAAATCCCTAAATTGATAGAAATAAGAGCGGTGATGAGGAAAAGCACGACTATGCCATTTTGCGAAGCCTTGCTGGTAAAATCCACCATCATAATCACTCCGCCTAAATTTTTAGAGTCAATCTCCCCTGTGATGAGCTTTACAAGTCCTTTTACTATGAGTAAAGAGCTATTTATGCTTTGTTCATACGCATAAGAAAGGCTTTCAAAGCCGCTATGATAAATTTTTGCCACCTCGCCACTTGGGCTAATGCCAATGAGGGGCTTTTGAATTTCTTGCATAAAGTCATTATAGCCTTTTCCAAGCTGTGGAGTGAGGGTAATGTTTAAAATTTCATTGTTTCTTTTGATTTGCAAAAGCAAAGGCTCATTTTTAACGAGCTTTGAAATCTCATCAAAGCTTTTCACAGCCACGCCGTTAATGCTTAACACCCTATCATTTTTTTGCAAACCCGCTTTTAAAGCAGCTGAATCAGCTGCAATTTCGCCAATTTGCGTTGAAAGCTTATTTTCACCCAAAAAAGCAACGCCAATATACAAGAAAAAGGCTAAAATAATATTAAAAAAAGGTCCAGCAAAAAGTATATAAATCTTTTGCAAGGGATTTAAAAGCGTGTAAGAGCCTTCCTCAAAGACTTCTTTGCTAGGATTTAAGTCATCTTGCCCTTTAAGCTTGACATAGCCGCCAAGAGGCAAGGCTGACAAGCGATAATCTGTCCCAGCAATTTTTCTTTGCCACAGGGCTTTGCCAAAGCCTATGCTAAAAACTTCAACCTTGACTTTTAGGGATTTTGCCGCCAAAAAATGCCCCAGCTCGTGAAAAAAGATGAGAAAAGAGATGACAAGCAAGGTTACAAGGAAACTTGCACTATAAAAATACACGCCCAAAGCGATGATAGCTAAAAGCACGAGGAGGGATTTCATCTTTTATGTCCTTTTTTTAGGTGTTTAAGATAGATGAGTATGTATTCAAAGCCAGAATATAGCGTTAAAATAAAGGCTATAAAGAGTAAAATCATATCCAAATGAACGCCAAAGTCCCAACGCATAATCAAAAAGACAAGGGCGATGATTTGAAATGTCGTTTTGAGCTTACCTGCAAAAGACGCACTCACATCTAAATTCTCACTCATCATTATCACGCGAAAACCTGTGATGAAAAATTCACGCACCAAAATGAGATAAATTATCCAAGCTTGTAAGGTATAAAGGCTTGAATTCGTCCAATTTTGACTCAATAAAATTCCCAAAAATGCTGCTAAAATAAGCATTTTATCAGCCAAAGGGTCTAAAATCGCCCCCAATTTCGTCTTTTGCCCCCAAGCCCTCGCTATATAGCCGTCAAAAAAGTCCGTTAATGCGGCTATGCCAAAGGTTAAAGCAGCAAAATAATTCACCCAAGTTTGATGCATATCATCAAAATGCTGAGTGAGTAAAAAAAACAGCACAGGGGCTAAAACTATCCTTAAACAAGCAAGTATATTAGGCAAATTCATCAAAAACCTTGAAATTTTTTGTTTATCATAGCCAAAAAATTCAAATTATGAGTTAAGAAAGAGGAAAAAAGCCAATTTCTACAAAAACAAGGCTTAATTTTTCATTTTTATAATGCTTTTTTGAATTTTGGAACGCATTTTGCTTGTGTTTTGAGGACAAACGGATTTGAAGGAAAAATGATGAAGATTATAATGACACTGATAGCCTTTTGTGCGTGTCTTTTTGCCATACAGATAAAAGATGTAGCCAATACCGTTGGCGTTAGAGATAATCAACTCATAGGATATGGTTTAGTCGTAGGGCTTAACGGAAGCGGAGACGGCACAAATAGCAAATTTACCATTCAATCCATAGCCAACTTGCTTCAAGGTATGAATATTAAAGTCAATTCAGATGATATTAAATCCAAAAACACCGCCGCAGTCGCCGTTACAGCGAAATTACCTGCCTTTGCTAAAAGTGGAGATAAGCTTGATATTACCGTTTCATCAATGGGCGATGCGAAGTCTTTGCAGGGCGGAACGCTTTTGCTCACACCTTTAAGAGGAATTGACGGCGAAATTTACGCCATAGCTCAGGGCGTCATTTCTGTGGGTGGCATTACAGGTGGAGCGCAAGGACGAGGGGGTAATCACTCCACAAGTGCTTCTATCATTGCTGGGGCGAATGTAGAACGAGAAGTCCCGCATAATTTCACCCAAAGCGAAAAATTGATTTTAAGCCTTAAAGTAGCTAATTTCAAAACAGCAAGTAATATCGAACTTACCCTAAATAAAGTCTTTGACGGCGATGTGGCAAGTGCTTTAAACGCTCGAACCATACAGCTTACCAAGCCTGATGATATGTCATCGGTTGAATTTATGGCAAAGGTTTTAGAACAAAACATAGACTTTGTCCCAGAAAATAAAGTTATCATCGATGAACGCACAGGTACTGTGATAGCTGGTGTTGATGTGGAGGTTGAGCCGATTTTAATCACACACAAAGACATTACCATAAAAATAGCCCCAAACAGCAAAGCTCCAAGCGTTCAAAACGAACTTGATATGAAAGATGGCGGTATCATCGATACAAGCTCTAATACCTTGCGAATAGACGGGGGCAAAACCACGGTTGCCAATGTAGCCAGAATGCTTAATAAATTAGGTGCTTCGCCAACGGACATTATCGCCATTATGCAGAATTTAAAAAGAGCTGGGGCAATCAATGCCGAATTAGAGGTGATATAATGAAAATTGATAATTATGTAACGCACTATAACGCCAATACAGCCCTGCTTGACAATGTCGCACGCAATGTTTCAAGCTTTGAAGCGGCAAAAAACTACGCGAGAGCTGAATTTAATGAGCTTTCAAAAAGCACAAACGCTAAACGCCAACAAGAATTTGACGCGGCTTTAAGAGAGCAAACAGACGCTTTTGAGGCGTTTTTAATCAAATCCTTGCTTGATATTTCGCTTAAAAACAAGGCTTCAATCTTTGGAAAAGATGCGAGTGATGAAATTTATAGTTCAATGTATAATGATGCCGTAAGTAAGGCACTTAGCGGCGGTATGGGTTTTTCTGAATTATTATTTAATTTTTTAAAAGAAAGGGCTTAAATTTTTTTGCCCTTTGTCGATTTAATCTTGTGGGAAAAATAAACATAAATATAAAGGAGGATTATTATGATAAACCCTATAAAACAAAGCTTTGTAGCTAATGTTGCCCCAAAGAAAATCGAACAAGAGGGAAAAACAAACAAAACAAACGAAGCTGGAAAAGTGGAGGAGAAAAAAGTCTCTCAAATAGCCGAGCAAATTCAAAATGGCGAGTATGAACTTGATACAAAAGCCACAGCACAGGCTATAACAGACTCTTTGCTCTAAATTTTTCCCTTTTTTAGTTTGTTTTGACTAGAAAGGGACAAATGATTCAACAACATTTAAATGAAAGTATTGAAATACTTGACAAACTCATCACTTTAACCCAAGAGGACATTGCCAATATCAAAGCTGCCAAGCACGATACTGTGGAAAAAAGCGTTCAAGAGAAAAACGAACTCATCAAGGCTTTTCAAAATGCCAAAAAACAGCTTGATAATAGCTTAATAGCACTTAGCGACAATGGCAAAAACAATTTGAGCGAACTTCTCAGCGACAAAGACAAAGAAAAACTCGCCGAATTTAAGCAAAGGCTCAAAACCTTACACAGCACAAATAAAGAGTATGCAAAACTCGTGCTTGTGGTGAAAAATTATTTTGACGGACTCATTAGCACCTTGTTTGACGAGGGAAGTGGAACGGATAATGCTTATAAAAATGCAAAGGTGAATGTGGATTCACTTTTTAAAATCAATGTTTAGGACGGCTTTATGAATACTATATTTTCAAGTTTAAACAAAGGCGTATCAGGGCTTAAAGCATCAGAAATTCAAATCGCCACAGCAGGTAATAACATAGCCAACGCCAACTCCACCTTTTACACTCGCCAAAGAGCCATACAAAAAACCGCAGGATTTTACAATATACACAACGGCATAGAGCTTGGAATGGGGACAACCATTGAAAGTATAGTGCGTTTGCACGATGAATACTCCTACACAAAGCTTAAAAGTGCCACCACGCAGCTTGAATACACAGGCTATATGAAAACAAAGCTTGAAGAGATAGCCGAGCGTTTCCCTGATGTGCAAACTACGGGAATTTTGAATGATTTGCAGACTTATTACAACGCTTGGAAAGACTTTTCTTTAAGCCCAAATGATGCGGCGATGAAGGAAAATTTGGTAAAAGTCGCCCAAACTTTCACCCAAAGTGTCAATAAAGCCTATGCGGACTTGGTTAAAATTCAACAAACTATCAACAATGACATTAAGATGACGGTTGATGAGATAAACGGCATAGCTGAGGAAATTGCTAATATCAACAAGCAAATTGCGAGTAAAGAAATTTTAGACACCGACCACGCCAATGAGCTACGCGACAGGCGTGATGAGCTAGAACTTACCCTATCAAAGCTCGTTGAGGGCGTGGCTTCAAAAACCATTATCAAGCAAAACAGCCAACTTGAATCAACAATGACAGACGGGGGCACATATTATAATCTCACCATTCACGGACACGAAATCGTAAGTGGCGTGAATTTCACTCCGCTTAAAATCATCACCGATGAAGTAAGCGGTGCTCATCAAATCGTCTATCAAGGCTTTGATGAAAAAATCACCGATTTAACGGATAAAATCGCCGGTGGCAAACTCGGCGCACAGCTTGATTTGCGTGGGCGTAAGTGGGAAAAAAGCAACGCTGATTACGAGGACGGGATTATTCAGGAATATAAAAATATGCTTGACACCTTTGCCAAGACGATGATGACACACACGAACAATATTTACGCCTCATCGGCGAAAAAGTCCCTTACTTCGGACTCTATGCCTTTTTTGCGTTCAAATACTACCTTAATCAACTACGATAAAAACATTCAAACAGGCTCATTTGACATAGTTATTTACGATGAAAAGGGCGATAAAGTCAATACCAAAACCATAAATATCGGCGTGCTAACGACTATGGAGGACATTATCGCTCAAATTCAATCCAACAGCGATGATAACAACAATAACAACAGCCTAGACGACATAGATGATTTCGTAAGTGCCATTTTTAACTATGACGGCAGGAGCAATACAGGCTCTTTTCAGCTCACACTTAAAAATCCAAACTACAAAATCGCCATAGAGGACAAAGGCACGAATTTCGCCGGGGCAATCAATTTAGGAGGCTTTTTCAGCGGAAATGACGCTACAACGATGAGGGTAAAAGCCGAGATTATAGCCGACCCTAGCATTTTAAGAGCAAGTAAAAACGGAGCTGACGGCGATAATGAAGTCGCAAACGCCCTTTTACAGCTACAATACGATGAAATCAATTTCTACAACAAAGACGGCACGGTTATCACAAAGGCATTGGACGGATATTATCGCCTATTTACAGGGAAAATAGGCACGGACGGAGAGACAAATAACTTCACACACGCCACAAATTCAACGCTTTATGACTCTGTGTATCAGGATTTTCAATCAATCAATGGCGTCAATACTAACGAAGAACTTGCCGCACTCATTCAGTATCAAGCAAGTTACGGAGCGGCTTCAAAGGTGATTACAACGGTTGATGCGATGATTGATGTCTTACTTTCAATCAAATCCTAGTGAATTTAAAAGCCAAACTTGAAAGTCTAGTGCGTGAGAAAAACACGCTCAACGCACTTTTTGTAGCACCTGATCCTTTGCAAGTGGCTAAAATTCACAATGATGAGTTTATATGCCTTTTGTGTGCTTTATTTGCGTATGGTAACGCTCAAAATATACTCAATTTTCTTAAAAAACTTGATTTTTCGCTTTTAAATTCAAGTGAAAAAAACATCATCAAAAACACCAAACACCTAAAATACCGCTTTCAAAGCCCACAAGACATAAGCGAAATTTTCATCACCTTACGCAGAATCAAGCAAGAAAGCTCACTTGAAGCACTTTTCATCAAGGCTTATAAAAAAGATGAAAACCTCGTCTATGCCTTGCAGACTTTTATCGCAAAGTTGCGTAAAATCAATGCCTATACAAGCTTGGGCTATGATTTTTTCTTTGGCACACCTTTTGTAAAAGAGCCAAAAGGTGCTATGAAGCGTTATAATATGCTTTTGAGGTGGTTGGTGAGGAAAGATGAGCTGGATTTAGGGCTTTGGAAAGGGGTGCATACCAAGCATTTGCTTATGCCCCTTGATACGCACACGCACAAGGTGGCTTTAAAGCTTGGTTTAATGCAAAGAAAAAGCTATGACTTCAAAGCCGTGCTAGAACTCACCGCAAATTTACGCCGTTTTGATGAAAACGACCCGGTAAAATATGACTTTGCTCTGTATCGTTTGGGACAAAGCAAGGAATACCTTGCTTTGTGATTAAATTTATCTTGTCATACTAAACCACTCCCTTGTCATACTGACACATAGTTATGTTATACTGAGGGCTTTTGCCCGAAGTATCTTAACTCAACTATGTCATACTGAGCCGTAGG
>CAZSMF010000026.1:0-22270 GCA_964607975.1 uncultured Campylobacter sp.
AGAATTTAAGCAAGAGTTTAAGGGAGTATCAAATAAGGGCTTTGCAGCATTATTTAGTGCAAAGAACAAATCCAGCCACAAATCATTTGATGTTTAATATGGCAACGGGCAGTGGCAAGACGCTCATAATGGCGGCTTTAATGCTTGATTGCTATAAAAGAGGGTATAGGGATTTTGTGTTTTTTGCACCATATAAAAATATCGTAGAAAAGACTAAAAGTAATTTTTGCGATAAGAGAAGTGATAAATACCTCTTTGCAGATGAGATTATCATAGATGGGGAAGTAGTGGAGATTAAGATGATAAATAATCTAATAGATAGCAGTAAAGAAGGGGCGATAAATATCTATTTTAGCACTATATCCACACTTTTTAACCGCCTAAAAGACGGCGAGGAGAGAGAGGATTCTCTTACTTTGCAGGATTTGCAAGATAGGAAAATCGTCTTTCTAGCCGATGAGGCACATCATTTAAATGTCGAAACGAAGCAAAAGCTAAATAAAAGCGAGTTAGAGGATAAGGAGAATTGGGAGAGTGTAACAAATAAGGCTTATAAGGCAAATGATGAGAATCTACTGCTTGAATTTACCGCTACCATTCCACAATATGATGATGTGCTTAAAAAATACAAAGATAAAATCGTGTATGAATACGCACTAAAACAATTCCATAATGACGGATTTAGCAAGAAAATTTATCTGCTTAAATATAATGGATTGGAGATTGAGGAGAGATTTTTAGGAAGTGTGATTTTAAATATTTACAGGACGCTTTTAGCACAAAAGCAGGGGATTTTCCTTAAACCTGTGATTTTGTATAAAAGTGAGCGTGAGAAGCAGAGTTTAGAAAATGAGGCGAAGTTTAAGGCTTTTATAGAGCATTTAGATTCTAAACAAGTGGAGGAGTTTATACAAAGCTATGCGAGGCTTTCTAAAAGTGAAGATGATGAGAATGTGCTATTTTTTGAAGCGAGGGAATTTTTTGTAGCACAAAATATCACAAGCGAGGCAATTTGTATGATGGTAAAGGAGTTTTTTAATGAGGCATTTATACTCAATGTCAATGATACAAAAGCCGAAGAGCAAAGGCAGATTTTGCTTAATAGCTTGGAGGCAAAGGATAATGAAATCCGTGCGATTTTTGCCATAGATAAGCTAAATGAGGGCTGGGATGTGCTAAATCTCTTTGACATAGTGCGATTAAATAAAGGGGCGATAAAAGACACTACCAAAGAAGCACAGCTAATTGGGCGAGGAGCTAGGTATTTTCCCTTTAAAATGCAAGATGATGAAAACGAGTATAAACGCAAATTTGACACGCAAAAAACGCCACTAAAAGCATTAGAGATTTTAAGCTATCACGCGGCGAGTGAAAATGAATTTATAAATCGCTTAAATAGTGAGCTAGTCAATATGGGGCTAAAACAGCCAAAGCATAAAAATATCACTTTGCGTGTGAAAGAGAAAATAATGCAGAGCGATTTTTATAAGGAGGCGTATTTTGCCACAAATACAAGATATAAGGTTTCTAGTCAAAATAGCCTTTTTAGCGATGAGGTAGTGCGTAAAATCAAAAGTAAAGTAGATAGTATGCAAATCCCACTCTTTAATGCCAAAGGTGTAGAGCAAGAAAATCTTATAAAAGATGACTTTATGACTAAAACGGAGAAGCCAGAAAAAGAGATGAAAGCTAATGAATTGCCATTAAGCATTATTTTAAAGGCGATGAATATCTTGCATAAGACTTATAATTTTAGAATGCTATCAAAAAACTTTGATATGGAATCTAAAAGCGACTTTATCGCTAAATATTTGAATTTTGCCATTAAGCTACACCCTAGACAGACGCCACAAACGCTACAAGATTCTAAAACGAAGCTAAAAATCGCCATTTATGTGCTTAAAAAATTTGGCGAGAATCTTAATAGATATTTGGACTCATACAAGGTAGGAAGCTGGAAAGCACAGGAGCTAAAAATTATCGGCGATAAAGAGATAATGCGTAATGATGATACAGAAATAAAAGAATATGGCGGATATGAGTGGTTTTACTTTGATAAATTCGTAGGAACTACGCTAGAAAAGGCATTTTTAGACTTTATAGAATCTCAAAAAGAATTGCTTGATAGGCATTTTGAAAAGTGGCTTATTATCCGTAATGAGCGATTTAGCGAACTTGCGATTTATGATGATAGGGAGTTTTTAGCCAATGGAGAGGAAAATAAACACTATGCGGATAGATTTGAGCCAGACTTTTACTTTTTAGGTAAAAGGATAGAGGATAGCCGTATAATAATGCAGTGCATTATCGAGCCAAAGGGCGATAAATGGTATAGTGATGACAAGTGGAAAGAGGACTTTTTAGAAACTCTTTTAGATAAACAGCCCATTGATTATAAAAATATTAGCGTCAAACTGCAAGGGCTACCTTTCTACAAAGAAAAAGATAACGAAAGATTTAAAGAAGCGTTTAAGGACTTCATAGAGCAAAAAAGCTGAGCTTAAAAAGAAATTTAACAAAAAAGCTTTCAAGCAAAGAGTAAAAAAATTCGCTCATAAAGGCAAATTTTTGCTCTTAAATGCTATAATAAAGCGACAAAATCAAAGGTTAAATTTGTTTTCAAACGCACTCATAGCACTAAATGTCATCATCTACTTTGTTACGCCCAGCGAATATAAGGCATTTTTGGGGCTTAATGTCTTGTTTTTTGCCGAGGGATTTTATTGGCAGATACTTACGACTATGTTTATGCACGGCGGTTTGGCACATTTAGCACTTAATATGATAGTGCTGTATCAGTTTGGAAGCATTTTAGAGCGTTACCTTGGCTCTTGGCGTTTTGCCTTGCTTTACCTTGTCGGTGGCTTGGCGTGTTCGTTTTTGAGTGCCATTTATGTGTATTTTCAAACGCTACACACGCACACGCTCATCAATGTTGTCGGTGCGAGTGGGGCGATTTGCGTTTTGATGGGCTATTATGCCTTTGTGGATAAAAATAGTGCCAAAGGGCTTATCGTGGCTATTTTGCTGATGAGCTTTGTGCCTATATTTATGGGGGTTAATGTGGCTTGGTATGCTCATATTTTCGGTTTTGTTTGCGGATACATTCTAGCAAAATTACAAATTTTAAAGGCAAGATGATGAAAAAAATTTACCTTGTAAGGCACGCCAAAGCCGAGCAGAAAAACTATGAAAGAGATTACGAGCGAGATTTAAACAAAAAAGGCGAACGAGAGATAAAAGATATGCTTAAAAAGCTTAAAAGCAGGAAATTCAAGCCAGAGTGCATTATCTCATCAGCGGCTTTAAGGGCAGCTAGGACGGCACGACTTTTGGCTAAGGGCTTGGGTGTGAAAAGGCTGTATTTTGATGAAAGGCTTTATGCGGCTGATGAAAACGCACTTTTTGAATTTATCACAAAACTTGATGATAAATACCAAGAAATTTGCATAGTAGGACACAATCCAGCCCTGCGTGAGCTTTGCGAGTTGTTAAGTCAAATTTATCTTAACTCATTTCCTACTTGCTCGGTGTTTGGGCTTGAATTTGACGATGAAAGCTTTGCGAATTTAAAGGCACATAGCGGGAAATTTTTATTTTTCGAGCATATTAAAAAGCTTAAAGAGGGCTAATTAGGCTTGTAAATCAAGCTTTTGTTTTTGCTCTTGTAGCATTTCGTTGAGAATTTTTGCAATTTGTGCTGTTATTTGTTGCATTTGCGACATAATGTTTTGGGCTTGACTTAAAAGCTTGGCACGCAAATTTTCATCTGTGCTTTTGGCGATTTGATTGTTGATTTGTTTTAATTCTTGTTGTAATTGTTCTAGCCTTTTGTAAAGCTGTTCGAGTAGGCTATCTTTGTCATCATTTTCGTTAGAAGTGCTTGTAGAGCTTGTTTGCTCGGCTGAATTCGTTTGAGCTGTGTCCTCTTTGCTGATTTGATTTTCAGTGCCTGAAATTTGAGCCTCTTTGTTTTCGTCTTTTTGGGCGTAAGAGCTTTTTGATGAATAATCAAAGCTTGGAATTTGCATATTTATGCTATTTTCTATCATTTTATCCCCTTTACATAAAGACTTATCAAGGCTTTGGCGATTTGCTTTGACAAAGTTTGTTTTGATTATATCGACAAAAGAGAGAAAAATTTATATGGTGCGGTTAGCGAGATTTGAACTCGCACAGGCTTACGCCCACTACCCCCTCAAGATAGCGTGTCTACCAATTCCACCATAACCGCAAAGCCCCTTGAATTCAAGGGGTTATACGCCGAATGGATTAGCGTAAAGTGCGATGAGAGCGATAACAAGTGCGTAGATAACTTGTGCTTCTATCATCGCTAGTGCGATAAACATTGTTGTCATCAACTTACCGCCCAAGCCCGGATTACGAGCTGTTCCAGCGATAGTCGCTGCTGCGGTATGTCCCATACCTATCGCCCCACCAAGTGCGGCTACACCAAGTCCCAAACCAGCGGCTAATACCGAAAAGGCTTTGATTAAGCCCTCAGAGTCGATAGAGCCTGTTTCAGCAAAGGCTACACTTGCCAATGCAACTAAAAGTAAAAGAGTTTTTTTCATTGTATGTCCTTTCTGTCTTGCTTCATAATCCGTTCGGCTTGCGTTTCCCTACTTGTGATTGTAAAAGCTGACTTGGTATTATAGCAAGTTTTTGTTTGAATTTTACAAAAATTGCGTGTAAATTTTTCTCATTTTTAAAATAAAGGCAAATTCTTTTTGGATAAAATTAGTTGTTAATAATTTTTATTATATAATACATTTAATCAGTGCAGAAAAACATTGATTTAAAAATTTAACAAAGGAGATAAAATGGCAAATTTTAAGTCATTGACAACAACCACAGGACGCCTTGTAGGCGATAATCAAAATGTAATGAGCGTAGGACCAAGAGGACCGCTACTTTTGCAAGATACTTGGTATTTAGAAAAACTCGCCGCATTTGACAGGGAAAGAATCCCAGAACGCGTAGTTCACGCAAGAGGAAGCGGCGCACACGGCATTTTTGAAGCTACAAATGATATTAGCGAATTTAGCAAGGCTGCTGTTTTTAAAAAAGGCACTAAAACGCCTATGTTTATACGCTTTTCCACCGTTGCACCAGAGCTTGGCAGTGCCGATGCGGTAAGAGACCCAAGAGGCTTTGCGGTGAAATTTTACACCACAGAGGGAAATTGGGATTTAGTGGGTAATAACACACCGATATTTTTCATACGCGATCCTTATAAATTCCCTGATTTTATCCATTCTCAAAAGCGAGATCCTAAAACGCATGTGCAAGAGCCTGAAAGATGGTGGGACTTTTGGTGTCAAACGCCAGAATCTTTACATCAAGTAACCTATCTTATGGGCGATAGAGGAATTCCAGCAAGTTATAGACATATGAATGGTTACGGAAGCCACACTTTCAGCCTCATCAACGATAAAAATCAACGCTTCTGGGTGAAATTCCACTTCCACACAATGCAAGGCATTAAAAATCTCACAAACGAAGAAGCCGCTGCGATTCGTGCTAATGATATGGACTCTCATCAAAGGGATTTGTTTGATTCTATCGCAAGAGGGGATTATCCACAATGG
The DNA here is from genome assembly GCA_964607975.1 of uncultured Campylobacter sp. GTDB lineage: Bacteria > Campylobacterota > Campylobacteria > Campylobacterales > Campylobacteraceae > Campylobacter_D. Next base: position 5,592 of record CAZSMF010000026.1, read on the forward strand.
AAGCTTTCTATTCAAGTAATGCCAGAAAGCGATGCTAAAACTTACAAATTCCACCCATTTGATGTAACCAAAACTTGGAGTCATAAGGATTATCCGCTTATTGAAGTGGGCGTTATGACGCTTAATAAAAACCCAGAAAACTACTTCGCCGAAGTCGAACAAGCAGCTTTCAATCCAGCAAGTGTAGTGCCGGGCATTGGTTTTAGCCCTGATAGATTATTACAAGGCAGACTTTTTGCTTATGGCGACACACACAGATATAGATTAGGAATCAATCACCACCAACTTCCTATCAACGCTCCTAAAAGTGCTTTAAATTCAACCGTGCGTGATGGCTATATGACAAATGGGGCTTATGGCAGCACTCGCAATTATCAACCAAGCATTTTAGACGGATACAGCGATGATTGGACGCTTAAAGAGCCTATTTTAGACCCACTTAACTTTGAAAGTGAGACAAGGCTAGGGCAGTGGGATTACCGCGAGGACGATGATGATTATTACACACAAGCGGGTGATTTGTATCGCTTGATGAGTAGCGAGGAAAAGGAAAGATTGTGTCAAACTATTGCAGGAACGATGAAAGGCATAAATGAAAAAATCATCAAATTGCAATTAGAGCATTTCAACAAAGCCGATAAAAACTACGGCGGAAGAATCGCAGAGTTACTCAAATGAATTCAAAAGCCCTAAAATTAACGCCTGATGAATATGCTAAAATGGAAAATTTCGTCAAACTTGCCTTTGACTTTGCACGAAATGATGATGTTGCCTCTTTGCAGCTTATGCTCGATAATGGCTTAAATCCAAATTTGGCAAATCACAAGGGCGACACGCTTTTAATGCTTGCAAGTTATCACAATGCCCTTGAATGTGTAAAATTACTACTTTCAAAAGGAGCAAAAGTCGATATGCCAAATGATAGAGGACACACGCCACTAGCTGGTGTGTGTTTTAAGGGCTATAAAGAAGTGGCTGCACTTTTGCTTGAATTTGGGGCAAATCCTGATGGCTGCGGTGGGGCTTTAAGCCCTATAAATACGGCGATTATGTTTAGACGCAAGGAAATTTTAGCCCTGCTTTTAAAAAGGCATAAACTTCGCTGGTGGCAAAAATTATGCCGCTTTATCGCCTTTGCATAAGGGTTTAAAGCAAATTTGGCTTTTATATTAACGGGGAAAAATTTTACATTTTTTAAAAATTTTTCCCCTCGTTTGATAAATGAGTCAAATGTCAAAGCCCATTTAAAACACATTTTTTTTCAAGCAAAATTGATAAAATAAAACACTAAAATATCGTGTAAATAAATGGTGCTATGGCACTTCCTTGCGATAAAACTATCAATGCACCTAAAAATAGCATTATCAAAATGATAGGAAAAAGCCAAAATTTTTTACGCACACGCAAAAATTGCCAAAGTTCTTTTAAAATACTCATTTTATCTCCTTAAAATTGATTTTTCATACTGCTTGGTTGATTTTCTCTTTCTTTAAAAAAGCTTTGTGTTTTATGCTTGAAAGCAAGATTTAACCCAAAAATATCGCGTTTAATGAGCTTGAAAAACAAGCCAAGTGGGGTAAATATGCAAAAAAAGATTATTGCTAAAATGCTTCTTGATATTATAAAGCCCATTGTATCGCCAAATTTGAGCCAAATTTTGTAAAAAGGAAGAGCAAAAGGCGGTATTATCATCAAAAAAAGGCTTATGCCAATGCAAATTAACGCCCATTGGCGTATAACACCACTTTTAACATAGCCAAAAGCTAAAAATGCACTAAAAATCAACGCCCAAATAGCTAAAAATATGCGTAAATCTTTATTTGTTGGTTTTTTCATCATTTATCCTTTTGATTTTTTTAACTTGAATTTCGCCATTTTTGATTTTTTCAGCCAAAAATTTAGCGATTTTTTCATTTGCTAGGGCATTTGGGTGTGTATCCCAGCGAGAAACTCTGTATTTAAGTTTGAAATCTCCATTTTTAATGCGTTCTAAATCCTGTGGATAATCCTTAATTATCTGACTTAAAGTCCAAAAAGGCACTTGTAAAAGTTTAAAATTTGACTTTAATGTTTCATCATACTTATCTAAAAAATGTGCGTGCATATCATAGTCCCACAGCACTATATATAAAGGCACGCCGTATTGTTTTTCTAGCTCATCTTGTATGCTTTTAACTATGGAAAAATATAATCCTATGTTATTTTTATCAAGCTTTGCTATATCAGGGTTCGCACAAAAACCCTTATAACACCCTTTTAACAAATCCTCCGTTTTTAAAGAAGTGCTTTTGTTTGATAAGGCTAGTTTTATGTAAGATTTATTGATGTTATTTTTTAAATTTAGCTTATTTTTAAGCGTTTTATAAAAGCTTGGTTTTTTAGTGCCTTGCGTTGATTTTGGTGAAATTGTAGGTGCTTCTTGCACAAAACGCTGATTTTCGTATTCCCCAGCCTTAAAAGTTCCCCAATAAACAGGCTTTTTATCTTTGTTTAATTTATAATTTGGTCCCAAAAACACCCCATACGCTCGGTAAATATGGTGTGGTATAGCCTCATAAATGGCAACAAATTCATCGCAATTTGACAAAATTTGACTATCCATTTGAAATTCTAATCTTGCTAACATTGTATGAGCCCCAGCTCCTCCTATGCCAAAATTTAGCACTTTAAATTCGGGCAATTCCTTGACTAAAAAGGCTTGTATGGTTTCATTGGCATCAATGCCATCTCCGTGAGCAAAACTCCCTCCATAAACAGCCAAACATTTTTTGGAATTTTCATTATTATTTGGTGTAATGCGGTTACCAAATTCATCATAACTATAAAGTAAATTGGCGACTAATTTATTATCTATTTTTAATTTGTAGTTTTGAGCGTATAAAGGCGTGTATGCAAATCCTAAAATTTCGTGCGGCTGTATGCGTTGGGCTTTAAATTTGCTTTGAGTAAAAAAGTAAAATTCAGCCACAGCAAAGCAAAAAGGCAAAATGGAAAAATAGCTCAAAAAGAGTTTAATACGAGCATTTTTACTTTTAAAAGCAAATACTACGCATAATAAAAACGCTCCAAGTCCTATAAAAACAAAGGGTGCTAAAATCAAAAGCTCATTAAGTGCGAAAATAATAAAAGAAAATACAATAAAAACAAATAAAGACAATACAAATTTTGGGCTAAATCTCCACAAAAGCCTTAAAATCAAGCCCATTAAAATGAGAACGATAAAATAAAGCAATATGCTCTTTGGTAGCGGCGAAAAAGAAGTTTCATACTCTGCAAAACCAAGAATTTGAGAGCTTTTCAAGCTTTTTGAAGAGTTAAATTCAAACAATTGATTTGAATCTTTTGCGTTTTTGCTAGGATTGGTGCTAATTATGCTAGATTTTATGTTATCTAGCCACGAAATATGAGTTATTTTGATATGAGAAATATTTCTTTGATAGCGAAAAATGATATTTTCAAAACGCAATTTTGCGCGAAATTTAAACTCATCAGTTTTTTGATGATAAGGCGTTAAGTCCTTTTCGAGTATGATTTGTGCTGTTTGAATTTTGCCATTTGCAAGTATTGTTAAAACAAGCCAAGCAATTAAAGCTAACACAGCTAAAATGCTAACTATCCACACATACACGCGAAAGCTTTTAGATGAAGCCCAAAATTTAAGTGCCTTATTAGTCAAGTTCATATTTATCCTTTATATTTTTAAATTTGCTTAAATTCGCACTTGATTGAGCGTTCTTATAAAGCAAGAAGTCCTCAATGACAAGCAAATCCATTTGTGTTCCCATAAAGCACGCATAGCTATCAAATGGGGAGCATACCATTGGTTCGCCACGCACATTAAAACTCGTATTAACAAGCACAGGGCAATTTGTGAGTGAGTAAAATTCCTTTATAAGCTCGTAATAACGCCGATTTGTTTCTTTATGGACGCTTTGAATTCTTGCTGAATAGTCAATGTGCGTAACTGCTGGTATTGTGGAGCGAGGAATATTTAATTTATCGATACCAAAGAGCTTTTGTTGCAAATCGTCCATTTTAAAACACTTATCCGCCTTAACTTGTGCGACTAAAAGCATATAAGGGCTAGGACAATCAAGCTTGAAATACTCGCTCACAGCCTCATCTAGCACGCTAGGAGCAAAGGGACGAAAGCTCTCGCGATATTTAATTTTCAAATTCATTGTTTTTTGCATTTGCGGATTTCTTGCATCACCTAAAATAGAACGAGCCCCCAAAGCCCTAGGTCCAAATTCACAACGCCCTTGATGAAAGCCAACTACTTTGCCCTCACTTAACGCTTTTGCAACAATGACTTTGAGTTTATCCCAATCGTGTTTTTCAAAATTAGCTTGTTCTTTTTTGAGCATCAACTCAACCTCATCATTATCATAAGAAAGCCCCAAATAAGAACCTCGCATAAAATCTACCCCATTGTTTGAATTCACAATGCGAGGCTTTTTAAATTCAAGGTAATGCAAGGCTAAGGCACAGCCTATCGCACTTCCAGCATCGCCACTTGCAGCTTGTATCCAAATGCCATCTAAAATTTTCTCTTCAAGGACTAATTTTTGATATATCAAACCATTTCCAACACAATTTAACGCAACTCCGCCGCTCATCACCAAGTAGCGACTCGCACAAAGTTTGGCTGTGGTGCGTGCTAGACGAAGCATAATTTCATTTGTAAGGGCTTGAATACTTGCTGCTATGTCAAAGTGAATTTGCTTTAAAGGCGTTTCTGGTTCTCGCTTTGCCTTGCCAAAAAGTTTATCAAAGCGTGAATTTGTCATTTTTAAACCACTTAAAAAATCAAAATACCGCATATTTAGCACAAAACTTCCATCATCTTTTAAATCAATTAAATTCTCTAAGATTAAGTCCTTAAATTTAGGCTCACCATAAGGTGCAAGTCCCATAACTTTATATTCGCCTGAATTTACCTTAAAGCCTAAATAATAAGTAAAAGCTGAATACAAAAGCCCCAAAGAATGAGGAAAATGAAGCTCTTTAAGTATTTTAATATTATTACTATCGCCTTTTGCTATGCTTGTCGTAGCCCACTCACCCACGCCATCAATGGTTAAAATTCCAGCCTCATTAAATGGACTTGGGAAAAAAGCACTTGCTGAGTGTGAAATGTGATGTTCGGCAAAATAAATATTATTAAGCACTTTTTGTTTGAAAGCTTTGCATTCTTTTGGGCTTTTGTGCGTATATAAATCCTTGTAAATTTCGCACAACTTTCTTGCTATATTTTCTTTCAAAAAAAGTTTTGATGAAAGCCACAAAGGAATGGCTTTAACAAAGCTTAAAAAGCCTTTTGGTGCGGTAGCTAGGTAGCTTTCTAAAATGCGTTCAAAGGTGAGAAAAGGCTTATCGTAAAAGACAAAATTATCTATATCATCAAGTGTGAAGGATTTTAAGTTTAATTTAAGAAATAAGTCGTCTCTCTCTCTCTCTCTCTCTCTCTTATGGGCTTTTGAATGAGTTGTTTGTTGAGGTAGTTTAAAGAAGATTTTATCGCAAGTGTAGGGAAACGAGAATCAGCCTTTTTTCGGCTTAAACGCTCTTCTTGTAAGGCAAAAATTATTTTATCATCTTGTAAAATCGCCACAGCACTATCGTGGTAAAATGCCGAAATGCCTAAACTTATCATATATTATCTCCCTTAATTTTTAAATTTAAAAGCCCTTATTATAGAAAAATTATTTTTAAACTTTTATAAAAAATGGATTATTTTTGCGATTTTTCACATTTTTTAAAAATTTTAAAATTTTTTCCCTCGTTTAATGAGATTATTAGCCAAATTTGGCTTAAATTTGACATTACACTTCAAAAGGGCTGACTTTGAAAACTCAATTTTCTAAAATAGGCTTTGTCTTGGCTGTGGCTGGTTCGGCTGTGGGACTTGGCAATGCGTGGAAATTCCCCACATTAGTGGGAAGTAATGGCGGTTCAGCCTTTGTTTTGCTTTATTTTGCACTGACTTTGTGCGTTGGCTTTGTTATCTTTTTAGCCGAATTAAGCATAGGCAAGCTCAGCGAAAAAGACCCCGTGAATGCGTATAGAAATTTAGCCCCAAAGCACAAAAACGCTTGGGCTATGGCTGGTTGGACGATGATAGGGGCTATACTCATCGTGTCCTTTTACAGCGTAGTCATAGGCTGGGTGGTGCGGTATTTCATCGCTTCTTTTAGTGCCTTACCTGCGGACATTGAGGCGAGTAAGGCGAGTTTTGAGAATTTGTTGCAGCACGAAGTCTTAATGCAGTTTCTTTGTTTTAGCTTTGTTTTTTTGTTCGTGTTTTGGGTGGTGTCAAAGGGTATAAAAAGCGGCATAGAAAGGCTTAATGTCTATATGATGCCCACGCTTTTTATCTTACTGTGCTTAATGCTTGTTTATGCTCTTTTTATGGACGGCTTTGCGGAGGCTGTGCGTTTTTTATTTGTGCCAAATTTTAAAGCTTTAAATTTAGACTCCATACTCACCGCACTTGGACTTGCTTTTTTTAGCTTGTCTTTGGGCGTAGGCACTATTATGACTTATTCGGCGAGTTTGCCTGATAGGACGAATTTCATCACCAGCACGATTTGGATTATTTGTATTAACATACTCATAGGGCTGATGATGGGGCTTGTGGTTTTTACCTTTATCTTTGAATTTGGAGCAAATCCCACTCAGCAAGGACCGGGGCTGATTTTTGTCTCTTTGATGACTTTGTTTTCAAAGCTTGGCATTATAGGTAATGTCCTCGCCGCAGTCTTTTTCCTGTCTTTATTTTTCGCAGGGGTAACGAGTGCGGTATCGATGATAGAGCCTTTTTGCTTTTATCTCATCAATACCTTTAAACTCTCCCGCAAAAAAGCCCTTTTTTACATAGGCATTGTGGTGTATATTTTAGGCAGCCTTTGCATACTTTCTTATATAGGCGTAACGAGCGAGGCTTTGATGTTTTTTGATAAAAGCTTTTTTGATTGTTTGGACTATCTTTCCTCAAATGTCATTATGCCACTTGGGGGTATTAGTGCTGCTATTTTTGTGGGATTCGTGCTTAAAAAAGAGGCTTTGCAAATACTTTTCAAACCTTATATGAGCGGAATTTATTTTGAAATTTGGTATTTTTTCTTGCGTTTCATCGCCCCACTTGCCATTATCTTTGTCGCTCTTAATCAAATTTTCCCAAAGTTTTATTTAACCATTTATGGCTATATTTATGGCTTTGTTAAGGTAATTTTGCTTCAAATTTCAATGTTTTGACATTTCAAGTGTAGTGAAAAACCCAAAAGGAAATTGGATACTTCGCTACGCTCAGTATGACATTTAACTTGTCAGTATGACATTTTTACTTGTCATTCTGAGCGAAGCGAAGAATCTAAATCAATGATGAGATACTTCGCTATCGCTCAATATGACATAACACCTTGTCATTCTGAGGGAGCAAAGCGACCGAAGAATCTATAAGGCATAAGTGGTGTTCGCCTCTACATTTTTAGATACTTCGCTTCGCTCAGTATGACATTAACCTTGCCAGTATGGCAAGTGGAGGCTTCAATATGACAAATATAGTTATGTCATTCTGAGCGTAGCGAAGAATCTGCGTAGCGAAGAATCTCCCGTCTGTCATTTTAAGTTGCAATCTCATAGTAAAAAGTTTAAATCGACTAAACATCAGGTTTTTGCTTAAAACCTGCCAAAAAGTGAAAATGCAAGTGAAAAACCTCCTGCCCAGCACCCGCACCGCAATTTGTAACAAGTTTATAGCCGCTTTTATCCGCTCCTACAAGTAGGGCAAGTTCTTGTATGAAGCTTGTCATTTTCGCCATTAGCTCGGGCTTAAACTCTTGAAAGTCCTTATAATACGCCTTTGGAATCACCAAAATATGCACAGGTGCTTTTGGGTTAATGTCATCAAAGGCTAAAAATTCATCACTTTCTAGCCTTTTTTTGCTTGGAATTTCGCCCTCTACTATGCGTTCAAAAATGGTTTTTTCTCTCATTTTTTCCCTTTCAAAATAAATTTTTGTAAAATTATACCTCACTTTAATGGCTAGTTAAATAAAATTTGGTTAAAATAATGTCTTAATTTTTTAAGAAAAAGGAAAAAATTGCAAAAAATCATTGATGAAATCAAATCCTGTAAATCCCTTGAAGAGCTTGAAAAAATAAGGCTTCAAGTATTGGGGAAAAAGGGGAATTTAACCTTAGCTTTTAGCAAACTCAAAGATTTAGATGGCGAGGAAAAGAAAAAACTTGCAAGCACCTTAAACAAGGACAAAGAGACTTTCAATCAAGCTTATGAAGCTAAATTTAGCCAACTTCAAACAAGCCAAATTGATGAAAAGATGAAGCAAGAGGCTTTGAATTTTAGTTATTTTGATGAAAATGCCAAAACAGGAGCATTTCACCCTGTGATGCAGACTATGGACGAGATTATAGCATATTTTACAAGCCTTAATTTCAGCGTAGAAAAGGGACCTTTGATAGAAGATGACTTTCATAATTTTGAAGCCTTAAATTTACCCAAAACCCACCCAGCACGAGATATGCAAGATACTTTTTATTTTGATGATGGCAGACTTTTACGCACACACACTTCGCCCGTTCAAATTCGCACTATGCTTAATCAAAAACCGCCCATTCGTATGATAGCACCCGGGGCTGTTTTCAGGCGGGATTTTGATTTAACGCACACGCCTATGTTTCATCAAATCGAAGGGCTAGTCGTTGAAGAGGGGCAAAAGGTTAGTTTTGCGAATTTAAAGAGTATTTTGCAGGACTTTTTGTTTTATTTTTTCGGCGATGTTAAAGTGCGTTTTCGTCCGAGCTTTTTCCCTTTCACAGAGCCTTCGGCGGAGGTTGATATATCTTGTGTGTTTTGTAAAGGTTCTGGTTGCAGGGTTTGTAAGCAAACAGCTTGGCTTGAAGTGCTTGGTTGTGGTATAGTTGATCCAAATGTATATACTTTTGTTGGCTATAAAAATGTAAGCGGCTATGCTTTTGGGCTTGGGATTGAGCGTTTTGCAATGTTGCGTCATCAAATTCCTGATTTGCGTTCGCTTTTTGAGGGCGATTTACGACTTTTGGAGCAATTTAAATGATATTTACACGCACTTGGTTAAATGAATTTATCGATTTAGAGGGCATTAGCTTAACACAAATCAGCAAAAAGCTAAATTCCATAGGCATTGAAGTGGCAAACGCTCACTCATTGAGGGTTGTAGATAAGGTTGTCGTTGGCTTTGTCAAAGAAAAAAATAAGGTAGAAAATGCGGATAAACTCAGTCTTTGCAAGGTTGATGTCGGCACAAACGAACTGCAAATTGTTTGCGGGGCAAAAAATGTCCAAGCAGGACAATATGTCGCCGTAGCCCTTGTGGGAGCGAGTTTGCCAAATGGGATAAAAATTCAAAAAGCAAAGCTTAGAGGCGTTGAGAGCGAGGGTATGATTTGTTCGAGCGTTGAGCTAGGACTTGCAAAGGTTAATGATGGCATTATGGTGCTTGATGAGAGCATTGGGAAATTAGAGCTTGGCAAGGCTTTAAATGAATATGCCTTGTTTGATGATGAATTTATAGAGGTTGAGCTAACGCCAAATCGTGGGGATTGTTTGAGCGTTTATGGTATAGCCAGAGAGCTTTCAGTTGCCTTTGATAAGGATTTAAGAAAGGGTGAAAAATTCGAAGAGCCAAAAGAAGGTCCTGTGGTTGGCAAACTTTTGAGAATTGTAGCAGATAAGAATTTAAACAGCTCTTTTAATTACAGACTCATAGAATTTCAAAAGCAAAAAAGTGCTTGTTTGGGACTTCGAATACAACTTTACCTTGCATATATCGGTAAAATTGAAAATTGTAGCATAACTAACCTCCTAAACTACGCCACACATTCAAGTGGAGTGCTTTTTAACACCTATGATTTAAAGACTTTAAGTAATGATGATACAGAAATAGCCCTACAAATTCGCAAGGGTAAAAAGGGCGAGAGTCAAATTTATTGTCATAATAAGCTTTTAAGCACGAGTGGAATTTACCAAGAAAATAGTGCTAAAATCAACGAAAATTCAAAATACATCATCATCGAGGCAAGTTATACCAATCCTAGCGTGATTGCAAACGCCAAAGATGAATATAAAAAATGCGATGATGAGACTTTGTATAGGAGTTTTAGAGGTAGTGAGCCTCAACTGAATTTGGGTATGGAGCATTTGCTTCGCCAAATTTCCACTTATGAAAACATACACATATTTCCAAATTCCCAGCAAATCAACACGCCTATAAATAGAGAGGACATAAAGCTTGACATTGGCGAACTTTGCAAATGTATAGGCACGAAGATTGAGTCTAATGACGCTGTGAATATACTCAAAAGGCTTGGATTTAGCGTTAATGCGGTGGATAAGAATTTATTTAGCGTCAAAGCACCGATTTTCCGCAGCGACATTAGCAATATCGCTGATATATGCGAGGAGATTATGCGTGTGATTGACATTGATAATATCCCCGCAAAAGCCCTAGAACTCACCGAAAAAAACCGCTTAAATCAAAGCTATGCCGAGTATAAAGACTTGTTTTTACTTCGCACAAAGGCTGTGTCAAATGGCTATTTTGAAAGCATTCATTATGTGCTGGATAATGAGGACGAGCTTATAAAACTTGGCTTTAAAACGAGTAAATTTAAGCTTGTAAATCCAATAAGCTCCGAGCTAAACGCGCTTCGTTCAACGCTTATCAACCACCTTTTAAACGCCGTGAGCTTAAACACTAAAAATTCTAAAAAAATCATCAAGCTTTTTGAGAGCGGCTGCGTGTTTGATGAGGAGGGCGAGGAAAAAAGCAAAATCGCTTTTGTGTATTCTGGTTTGAAAGAAGAAGCGAAAATAGCCAATAAGGCAAAGCCTGAATTCATCGACTTTTACAGCTTTTTACTTGAAATTAAAAATATTATTGGCGATTTTTCGCTCAAAAAGGCTGAATTTAGCTTCTTAAATCCCTACGAACAAGCCCTTGTGTGTAAAAAAGGACAGGCTATTGGCTATGTCGGCAGGGTTCATTTGGGTATAGAAAGCTCAAAAGACTTACAAAAGACTTATGTGTGTGAGCTGGATTTAAATGCTTTGAAAAATGAGCTTAAAACGGCGAAAAACTACTCCAAATTCCCACAAATCAATAGGGATTTAAGCATTATTATCCCTGAGGGCTTTGAGTATGAGAAAATCAAGCAAAGCATTCAAAGCCTAAAAATAGACATTTTAAAGAATTTTAGAGTGCTTGATTTATATGCTGATGCATCTTTAAAAGGCAAATTCAGCCTTACTATAAATTTTACTTTCCAAGATGATGAAAAAACGCTAGAAGATAGCGAGGTGAGTGCTTGTATGGATTCTATCATTAAAAATTTAGATGAAAATTTGGGGCTAAAACTTCGATGAAAATTTATGCCTTAAAGCAGGGTTTTCAAAAAGAGCTTGAATTTATCGCTGCGGATAAAAGTATAAGTCATAGATTTGCCATATTTTCAATGCTTTGCGAATATGAATGCTTTGCAAATAACTATCTTTTAGCTGAGGACACCTTAAATACCATTGAAATTATTAGACTTTTAGGGGCAAGAGTGCAAAGAAATTCAAGCCAAGTGAGCATTAAAGCCCCCAAAAAGATAAATTCCCCAAGCAGAATTTTAGAATGCGGCAATTCTGGCACGACTATGCGTTTGATGATGGGCTTTTTAAGCGGTGTGGAGGGCTTTTTTGTATTAAGTGGGGACAAATACCTTAACCAAAGACCGATGAAAAGGATTAGTGAGCCTTTAAGGCAAATTGGTGCTTGTATTTATGGGCGAGAGGATTCAAATTTAGCCCCGCTTTGCATTCAAGGAAGCGTTTTAAAGGGCTTTGATTATGAGAGCAAGATTTCATCAGCACAGGTGAAAACGGCTTTGATTTTAGCTGCTTTTCGCGGCAATTGTCTTTCGCATTTTTCTGAGCCAATACTCAGCCGTAATCACAGCGAAAATATGCTTTTAGCGATGGATGCTCCCATCAAGCTTAAAGAAAATGGCTTAAAAATTGAAATTTCCCCGCTTAAAAAGCCTTTAAAAGCCCTAAATATCACCATACCAAACGACCCCTCATCGGCGTTTTATTTTGCTGTGGCTGGGGCTATTTTGCCAAATTCACGCGTAGTGCTGAAAAATGTCTTACTCAACCCCACTCGCATACAAGCCTTTAAGGTGCTTGAAGAAATGGGGGCGAAAATTGCTTTTAAAGAGTTGAGTAATGACTTTGAAAGCGTTGGAAAAATCGTTGTTGAAAGCAGTCGTTTAAAGGCGGTGCGAGTGAGTGAAAAGATTTCGTGGCTCATCGATGAAGCCCCAGCCTTAGCCATAGCCTTTGCTTGTGCTGATGGTGTTTGTGTGCTTGAAAACGCACAAGAGTTGCGAGTTAAGGAAAGCGATAGAATCAAAGCCGTGGTGAGTAATTTGCAAAAATGTGGCATTAGAGCAAAAGAGCTTGAAACAGGCTTTGAAATAGAGGGCGGCAAGGTGCAAGCTGCTAAAATTCAAAGCTTTGGCGACCACCGCATAGCGATGAGCTTTGCTATACTTGGTTTGCTTTGTGGTGTGGAGATTGATGATTACGATTGTATCAATACTTCTTTTCCAAATTTTCTTTCTATACTTGAAAATTTGGGGGCTAAAATTGAAAGGTGAGGCTAAATTTGCTGATTGAACTTGCTGAAAATTATGGCTTTTGCTTTGGTGTTAAGAGGGCGATTAAAAAAGCCGAGCAGATTAAAAACGCCGCCACCATAGGCGAACTCATACACAATAACGCTGAAATTTCGCGTTTGCAAGAGAATTTTAATGTCAAAACCCTCAAAGACATTAGGGATTTAAGCGATGAAAAAAAGGCTATCATACGCACACACGGCATCACAAAGGACGATTTGGCTGAACTTCGCAAAAAAGACATTCAAATTTTTGACGCCACTTGCCCTTTTGTAACCAAACCTCAAAGAATTTGTGAAAAAATGAGTGCTGAGGGCTACGAAGTGGTGATTTTTGGCGATGAAAACCACCCAGAAGTTAAGGGCGTGAAAAGCTATGTCAGCACGAAAGCTTATGTGATTTTGAGTGAAAAAGAGCTTGAAAGATTGCGTTTGCCGAGTAAAATCGCCGTTGTTTCGCAAACGACTAAAAAAGTCGAGGATTTTATGAAAATAGTCAATTTCTTGCTCCTGCACTGCAAGGAAGTGCGTGTGTTTAACACCATTTGCGATGCGACTTTTAAAAACCAAGAAGCCATTTTAAAGCTTTCTTTGAAAAGCGATGTGATGATTATAGTGGGTGGGCGAAATTCAGCCAATACCAAACAACTCTTTCTCATCGCTCAAAAAAACTGCGTTGATAGCTATTTAATCGAAACGCAAGATGAGCTAAAAGCCCAATGGTTTGAGGGCAAAAAGCATTGCGGTATCAGTGCGGGGGCAAGCACGCCTGATTGGATAATCCAAAAAGTGATAGCAAAGATTAAAGAGTTTAGCGAGTAAAAGTTTTTAGCGTAAAGGAGGGCAAATGAGTAGTGTGGTGCTTTTTGCTTTGTTGTTCTTTCCTATCAGCTTTACGCCGGGTCCAAATATGCTTTTGGCGTTGAGTTTTGGTATGAGTATGGGCTTTAAAAAAACGCTACCCTTGATATGTGGCGTTTTGCTAGGTGTTTTTTGTGTTATTTTACTTTGTGGACTTGGTTTGGGAGTGTTTCTTTCTGCAAATGAGAGGATTTTTAATGTCTTTATGTGTGCTTGTGCCTTGTATTTAGCCTTTTTAGCCTTTAAAATGTGGCGTAAGGCTGAAAATATCAAGTTTCAATCAGCAAATATCAGCACCAAATTCAAGGCTTTATTTTTTTACGGCTTAACTTCTTGCCTTTCAAATGCGAAGTCTTGGGCTTGTTTTGTTGCCCTCTTACCAGCTTTTTTAGATAAAGCAAACCCTCTAAACGCTCAATTAGCCCTCATTATCCTTGCTGCCTTGCTTATAGAATTTATCAATATGAGCATTTACACGCTTGGTGGCATAATGCTTCGCAAGGTGCTTGTAAAACACGCCATACTTTTGCAAAGAATTTCAGCCCTCTTAATCGTTTTCATCGCCATTTTAATGCTTTTGTCCGTGTTTTTTAATGTTGAAATATGATTTTTACGCTAAAAATTTTTAAAAAAAATTCAAATTCAAGTCAAAATCAAGCAAAAAAAAGCTATAATAACGCTCAATCTATTTTAAAGGGACGAGGATGCTAAACAGAAAAGCTCAAACAAAGCTAGACGATTTCATCGAAGATGAGGAGAATTTCGAGCAACTACTTGCCGAACACGAGAGCAAAAGTAGGGGAAATTCTTTAACCAGAGGCAAAATCATCAAGATTGAAAATGAGGAAGCCTTTGTGGATATAGGCGAGAAATCGGAGGGCATTTTGCCTTTGGCAGAAATAAAAGATAGTGATGAGAAGCTGCTTTTTAATGTGGGCGATGAGATTAAAATCGCCATTATGGGCTATTCTAGGGGCAGGGCTTTGCTCTCACACAAAAAGGCTTTGCGAAAAGAAAAGATAGAGGAATTTATTAACAATTTTAACGAAGCTGAGTTGAGCAAGATTTTTGAGGTAAAAATCATAGGCAAAAATAAGGGCGGTTTTGTTTGTGTTAGTGATGAGGGCATTGAATTTTTCTTACCTAAATCGCAATACACCTTTAAAGATAGCAATCTCATCGGCAAAAAACTCAAAGTCAAAATCATCAAAATCGACAAAGACGAGTGCAGCATAGTCATCTCTCGCAAAAAAGTGCTTGATGAGGAGCGTAAAAAGAAAAAAGAAATTGTAAATTCCATTACCAATAGCGAGGAAATTTTAGAAGGCATTATCAAAAAAATCACAAGTTATGGTATGTTTGTCGATGTGGGCGGCATTGATGGGCTTGTGCATTATAGCGAAATCTCTCACAAAGGACATATCAATCCAAACGCCCTTTACAGCGAGGGTGATAAAGTCTTTGTAAAGGTTTTGCAGTATGATAAAAAGCAAAAACACCTTTCTTTATCTATCAAAGCTGCTACGCCAGACCCTTGGGACGAGGTTAAGGATAATTTAGAAGTGGGCGATACCATAAAAGTAACCATTTCAAATATAGAAAATTACGGGGCTTTTGTGGATATAGGCAATGACATAGAGGGCTTTTTGCATATTAGCGAACTTTCGTGGGATAAAAACATTAAGCACCCAAAAGATTGCATTAAAAAGGGACAAGAACTTGATGTTGAAGTGATTGAAATCAACCCAAGCGAAAAGCGTTTGCGTGTATCTTTGAAAAATTTACTCCTCAAACCTTTTGATGAATTTATCAAACAGCACGAAATAGGCGAAATTCTCAAAGGCACAATCACCTCAATCACAAACTTTGGAGCCTTTGTAAGGATAGGCAATGTCGAGGGCTTGTTGCATAATGAGGATTGCTCTTGGAACAGAAATGACAAATGCGAAAGCCTATACAAAGTAGGCGATGAAATCGAAGTAAAGCTCATTAGGCTGGATAAAGAAAAACAAAAAATCTCTTTAAGCACCAAAGAGCTTGTGGCTAGTCCGGTTTCTGCTTACATTAAAGAACACAAAGTCGGGCAAATCGTCAAAGGAAAAATCAAAGACATTAAAGAATTTGGCATTTTCGTTGAGCTTGATAACAATGTCGATGCACTCATTCACAAAGAGGACATTAGCGAAAGAGATTTAGAGGGCTTGAAAATAGGCGATGAGATTGAGGCGAGCATCATAGTCATTGACGAGAAAAAAAATAGAATTCGTTTAAGCGTTAAAAATTTACACAAGATAAAAGAAAGACAAGCACTTAACGAAATCAACAGCGATGAGAAAGTAACCTTAGGCGATATTATCAAAGAACAGCTTTCTTAAAATGAAAAAATATGTCTTTTTTTCTGCCTTGGCGGTGCTGTTTATCGGGCTTTTGGGGGTTATTGCCTATATGGTAGTTGATGCGACAAAAAGTGAGGTGCAAACGCCCTTAAAAGTAGCACAAGGCTCAAAAGGGGCGAGTTTTGAGGAAAAGCAAAGCCAAGAGGAAGAAGAGCCTACTTGGCAGGAAAAATTATCACTCATTAAGCCAAAGGACTATACCCCAGCGGCTGAGCGATTTTCTATGGTGTTTGAGGTTGATACGAGTATATTTCGCTCCAAAAGCAAATATTATCAACTCATCATCGATAAAAACGATGTGTATTCTATGTTTTGCTTGAAGCAAACCTTAAATTCTTACGAGGTGAAGTATTCTCTAATGCGAACTACTGAGGCTACGGAGATTTTTTTAGAAACGGACAAACAGGCTTTGATTGATGAAATCGTAGCTCGTTTGAAACATTATGAAATCAATGCGAAATTTGAGGAGGTGTGGTTATGAAAAAGGTTATCGTTTGTGATGCGATTTTAGATGAGGGTGTGGAATTATTACGAAAGGCTGATGATATAGAGCTGATTGAAGCGGCAAAAGTGCCAAAAGATGAGCTTTTGAAAATGCTTGATGATGTCGATTTGGCTATTACACGAAGTTCGACTGAGTTTGATTAGAAATTCTTAAACGCAGCAAAGAATTTAAAGGCTCTCATTCGTGCTGGTGTGG
>CAZSMF010000027.1:0-21380 GCA_964607975.1 uncultured Campylobacter sp.
ATTCACGCTTGGGTGAAAGCGAAGTCCGCCTTTATATGGTCCTCGTGCGGAGCTAAACTGCACACGGTAGCCTAAATTTGTATTTGCCTTACCCGCATCATCTATCCACACTACTCTAAAAATAGTCGTTTTCTCAGGGATAGTGAGTCGTTCAAGTATGGCGTGTTCAACATACTTTTTTTGTGTGCTTAAAAAAGGCTCTAATGAGCGTATCACCTCAGTCGCAGCTTGTAAAAATACAGGCTGGTTGTAGCTTTTGAGATTGTTTAAAACAGAATCCACATAAGCGTTCATTCTTTGCTCCTTTTTAAGTAATTTTGTGCTTTCGATAAAAAAAGTTTGAGAGCTTTCTTTTCTTTGCACGATATTTTATAATAAATTAGCTTTAAATAAGCTTGAATTTGTGTGGGTGAAATTTGGCGTGAATTAGCATAAATATCCAAAATATAGCGTGGAATGTAAATTTTACGCCTCAAAAAAGGTGTAAAAATTTTTTTATAAAATGGCAAATTATACACACAGCAAAATCTCGCAAAGACAAAGGGGAGATTGTATTGGTGATGCCACGCCTCGCAAAGGTCGATAAATTGGCTCTTATCTTGCAAATAAAGCCTCAAAGCCTTATCGCCTATAATCACCCTGCCCTGTTGTTGTAGCACGAGGGCAAGTATGTTTGAAGTCGCTGATGCTGGGTCTTTTTCATCGCTTGTATGCTTTTGTATCAGCACGCTATGGACTTTTTTATTCGCACAAATGCCTATATCAAGCTTTTTATAGGATTTTTGCTGAGTAGTTACACTTGAAACCACAGCTGCACCGACACGGCGATAACGCAAATCTTTATTTAACTTACTTGGCACACCTTTTTTATACTCCATAGCCTTTTTTAAGCCACTTGGCAAGGGGTATTTTTTAAGATAAATATGCAAAGGAAGTAAATTAAGAAAATCAATCTTTCCAAAAATACTTGTCATCATACTTTCATCATTTTTTCGAATTTAAGACTTTGAATTCATAGGACAAAAACGCCTTAAATTCAGCTCAAACTCTCAAAATACTTCTTTTCGTCAAAGTCTTTGATTTTAGCCACCTTGTCTTTTACGGCACTTGCAGCAATGGCAGTGCTTACAACGGCTTTAACACGGCTATCAAAAGGCTTTGGTATCACATAATCTATCCCAAATTCAAGCTTTTCGCCCCCATAAGCCTTTTTAACCTCATCGCTAACAGGCTCTTTGGCAAGTTTTGCAAGGGCTTTTGCGGCGGCGATTTTCATATTTTCGGTGATTCTGTCCGCTCTTACATCAAGCGCTCCACGAAAGATGAAAGGAAAGCCTAAAACATTGTTGATTTGATTAGGGTAATCACTTCGCCCCGTGCCTACAATGGCATCTTTTCTCACTCTTTTTACATCCTCTGGCATTACTTCTGGGATTGGATTAGCCAAAGCAAAGATAACAGGAGCTTTTGCCATATTTTTAACCATTTCATCACTGAGAATTTTAGGTGCTGAAAGTCCCAAAAACACATCAGCTCCACGCAAAGCATCTTCAAGGGTTTTATCCTTGGTTTTCACCGCAAATTCTTGCTTGTAAATATTCAAATCTTTTCTGTCCTTGCTGACTACGCCGCGGCTGTCTATTAAAATAATGTTTTCAACGCCTAAATTTCGATACATTCTAGCACTTGCTATACCCGCAGCCCCCGCACCGCTGATAACGACTTTAATATTTTTAAATTCCTTACCGCTTAAATCCATAGCATTGATAAGCCCCGCACTTGAAATAATAGCCGTTCCGTGCTGGTCATCGTGCATTACAGGTATGCCTATGTTTTGCAAACGAGCCTCTATCTCAAAGCATTTTGGTGCGGCTATGTCTTCAAGGTTGATTCCACCAACGGTTGGGGCTAATGCCTTGCAAAAAGCTACTATTTCATCAACCGTGTGAGCGTCAATTTCTATATCATAAGCATTAACATCAGCAAATTTCTTAAACAAACACGACTTACCCTCCATAACAGGCTTTGCTGCCTGTGCACCTATGTCTCCAAGCCCTAAAACAGCACTACCATCACTAACAACGGCGACTAAATTCGCCTTGTTTGTGTAAGTGAAAGCAAGTTCGTTATTTTTAGCTATCTCCATACAAGGTTCAGCAACTCCGGGACTATATGCAAGGGCTAAATCATAGCCTGTATTCATCGCTCTTCGTGGTGTAATGTCTATTTTACCACCTATATGATAAGCCAATGCTTCATCTTTAAAACTCATTTTATCTCCTTTAACTTTGTAATCATTCTTTGAATGCGTTCTTTGCACTCATCAACACCTAAAAATTCCAGCAGCTCATAAATGCTAGGACTTACGCTCGTTCCTGTAAGAGCTATACGCAGGGCTTGGGCGATAGTTTTTAGCTCTATGTTTTGCTCTTGCAAAAAGACATTCATCAAGGCTTCCAATTCAGCCGCCGTCTTTTGCGAATTCAAAGCAAGTGCGAAATTTTTAAGATATTGTAGGTTGTTTTTGTTAATAAATTTTTGCACCGCCTTTTCATCATAGCTTGTAGGTGCGTTGATGATAGTCTTTGCACTTGCTATGAGTTCAAGCAGGGTTTTTGCCCTCTGCCTTAACAAATCGCACAAAAATTCAGCCCTTTGACAATTAAATTCAAAGCCCAAATCCCTACACTGCCTTTGAATTTCAATGAAAGGCAGGGTTTTTATATAATGCACATTGAGCCATTCAAGCTTTTTAAAGCTATATGCAGAGGCACTTTTGCTGATATGCTCTGGCTCAAAAATGCGTTTTAGCTCGTTAAGGGTAAAAATTTCATCATCTTTGTGCGACCAGCCAAGACGCACGAGGAAGTTAAGCAAGGCTTGTGGGCAAATTCCCATAGCCTTATACTCCATCACATCAGTTGCTCCGTGTCTTTTAGAAAGCTTTTTGCCGTCCTCGCCGTGAATCATCGCCAAATGATAAAATTTTGGCACTTCAAAGCCAAGTGCTTCATATAAAACGATTTGTTTAGGCGTGTTTGACAAATGATCATCTCCTCGTATCACATCGCTTATTTGCATCAAAGCATCATCAACAACAACGGTGAAGTTATAAGTCGGGCTTCCATCACTTCTTGCGATGATGAAATCATCTAAAATATCCTCCACCTTGAATTTCACCTCGCCCTTAACCCCGTCTATAAAGCAAATTTCGCCACTTTGCGGGGCTTTAATTCGCACCACAGGCTTAATGCCTTGCGGGGGCGTGCCTGTAAAATCCCTATACGCTCCATTATAGCGTGGGCGTTCTTTTGCGGCTTCTTGTTTAGCTCTAAGTGCGTCTAGTTCGTCCTTACTCATATAGCAATAATATGCCTTTTTCGAATCCAAAAGCTTTTGAATGTATTCTTTGTAAATATCAAAGCGTTTGGATTGATACTCCACCTTTTCATCATAATCAAGCCCACACCACTCAAATGCCTCTAAAATCGCCTGTGTGGCTTCTTGGCTATTGCGTTTTAAGTCCGTATCCTCAATGCGAAGTAAAAATTTGCCCCCATTTTTACGCGCATAAAGATAGTTGTAAAGTGCCGTGCGTAAGCCGCCTATATGCAAATATCCTGTGGGCGAGGGAGCAAAACGGGTAATGATTTTTTTTTGCATATTTTGCCTTTTTGTAAATTTAAATTGATATAATGCTACTTTTAAACTTAAAAAAGGTTAAATTATGAAAAAAATTTGCATTTTTTTATTTTTTTGTGTCGTTTTTACCAACGCACAAGTTGTAAATGCTGTGGCTATCATAGTAAATAACGAGCCTATCACGCTTTTTGAAATTCAAAATACAATGAATGAGCTGAAAATCGACAGAACAGAGGCTGTAAAACTGCTTATTAACGACCGCATAGAACAAGCTCAAATTAAAAAAATGGGTAATATTGTCGATGAATTCGAGCTTGAAAGCGAAATCAAAAAAATGCTTACCGCCAATGAAAGTGATTTACAAAGTTTTAAAAACGAGCTAAAAACACAGGGAAAAGACTATGAAAGCTTTAAAAAAGAGTATAGAAAGCAGCTTGAAAAACGCAAACTCTACGAAGCTGTGGCAAGTGGGGCAAAGATTGATTATAGCGATGAGGGCGTAAGGAAATTTTACGAGACGCACGAGGAGGATTTTTTGCTTTTCGAGCAAATTGCTGTGAGTGTTTTTAGCTCAAAAAGGGTTGAAAATTTAGAAAGATTTCGCCAAACGGGCGTGAAAACAAAGGACATTAAAGAAAGGCGAGATAATTTAAATGTGCAAAATACCGACCCGCGTTTGTTGGTGTTTTTATCGGGCATTGAAATAGACGCCTTTTCGCCTGTTTTGGAAAATGAAAGTGAATTTGTGCTGTATAAAATCAAACGCAAAAGCAGTCCCCAAGCCCTGCCATTTGAGCAAATCAAAGAGCAAGTAAGCTCTGTTTATGTCAATAAACAAAGGCAAGATTATATCAAAGATTTTTTTGACAAGGCTCATTCTAAGGCTCAAATTGTGCGGTTAAGATAGTTTGGGCGAAAAATGCGTTTTGCCTTTAAAAAATTCAATTTTTTAAGCTTTTTAGCTATAATGCCCCTTTAAATTCAACACAAAGGATAAACAATGTCAAAGACATTTAAAAGGGTATTTCAGCCCTTAGAAATAGCGTTTAAAAAAATGCTAGGAATCAAAAAAGTCAAAAAGGGTAGAATTTTTGACGAAACAGGCAAAATCTGCCACAATCAAGAAAAAATCACAAGGTATTTTCTCTTTGTGCCATTTTTTCAAAAGATTAAAATGCTTGTGAGTGCAAGTAATGTCCCTAATTATCACAGGGGGGGGGGGAACGACTTTTTGTGCCATACTCTACACACTAAAAACTTCTTATAAAATCCTTGGTTTAGCTCTTTTTTCTAAAATTACAAGCCAACTTTCTCAAACAACACAAACTCATCTGCATTTAGGTGGCATTGGATTAGAACTTGGAGGGTATATCAGCCAAAATGCCAATATAGAACAAGAAATTCTAGCCCTTGTCAAAGATTTAAAGCCTAAAAATAGGGATTTTGTGTTAAGACAAATCGCTCGTTGTAAAGAGGGTTTTGAGAAAAATGAGGGCGTCATTTACAAGCTCACCCGCAAAGAAAGCAAAGAACTTCAAAAACTAGCTACGCATTTTTACCCTCAAATTTTAAAATTAAGCGAGAATTTATACGCTTATAAAGGATACTTCCTGCCCGAACGCCATTTTGAAGAGGGCGTGTTTTTCTATGAGCACTCTCTTAAAGTCTTGCACCCTCAAACCCTTGCAAAGATGAGACAAAAGGACATTATCGATGTGGGCGGATTTATCGGCGATAGTGCCATTATTTTTGAGCGAAAATTCACAGATAAAAAAGTCTATACCTTTGAACCGACAAAGAAAAATTTCAAGCTGATGAAACGCACTTTAAAGCTTAACAATGCCAAAAGGATAGTGCCTGTAAATTTGGGGCTTGGGGCAGAGGAGAGTCAAATGCAAATCAATATTTTAGGCTCAGCTTCAAGCATTCAACTTGATTGGGGGTATCAAAGTGAAAAAGAAGACATTAAAATCACCACCCTTGATAGCTTTGTCAGGGAAAATAAAATCGAAGTTGGCTTCATCAAGGTTGATATTGAGGGCTTTGAAATGGAGTTTTTAAAGGGAGCAAAAGAAACGATAATGCAGCAAAAACCTGCAATGTTAATTAGCATTTATCATCAGCCAAGTGATTATTTTGGCATAAAGCCCTTGATAGAAAGCTGGAATTTGGGGTATAAATTTAAAATTCATAAAGGGGTAGATAGTAGCGTAAGTGTTGAAACGGCACTATTTTGCGAAATTTTAGAGTGAATTTGCTTGAATTTTTGTTGGGAGTTTAAGCACTTTTTTTGCTGACAAAAGAAGTTTTGTGCTAAAAAATTTGCTTGATTAACATTAAATTTTTATTTAAAATTTTTGTGCTATAATGGCGTTTTTAAAACAACTTAAAGGATATTGAATGAAAATCAACGAAATGTTTAAACTTCGTTATATCCAAAGGAATGGATTGAGCGTAAATGCCTTATTTAGCAAAGAAAATAGAAAAAATTATTTAAAACAAATCAAGCAAAATCCGCTTAAAGCCCTTTATCTTACGCCCTTGCTATTGATTTTACCTGTGCTAAAAAATGTCTATCTTAACAGGCATTCTAAAAATGTTAAAAATAAAATCAAAGCCAAGCCTCTAAAATCCTTATATCTCGTGCCTTTATATCTAATGTCAAAAATGCTTAATAGCAAGTCTTGGGATAAATGCTACCCTTATTTGCGTCTTTGGTGTCGCAGGGTTGATATACCTTATTTTGAGCTTGTGCTTACCACTCGTTGCACCTTGCGTTGCGAATCTTGCTATAATTTAATGCAGTATTTCAGCCCCAAAAATACCTACACTTGCACTTTTGAGGGCATTAAAGCAGCACTTGATAGCTTGTTTAGAGTGATTGATTGTGTAAGAAATGTTCGTATCATCGGTGGTGAGCCACTTTTATTTAAAGATATAGCCAAAGTTGTCGAATATTTAGATAAAGAAAGCAAGGTTAAGTCCTTTAATATCGTAACCAACGGCACAATCAAGCCCAAACAAGACTTGCTCCAAGCCCTTTGCAAATCTCATAAATGCTCGGTAACGATAAGTGATTATTCCTTGTCGCCAAATATTAAAATTCCTTTATATTACAAAGAAATTATCCACACTTTCAAAACCCACAATATCCCCTATGAAATGATATGGCAGGAAAAAGAAGCAAGATGGAATCAGCCTGATAAAATTTACAAGCGAGGCAGAAGTAAAGAGGGTATCATTAAGAATTTCAAATCCTGCTTAATGCCTTGCGTAAGCGTGATGAGTAATGAAAATTTGCCAGAAAGTAAGATGGGGGGGGGGGATTACTCATCGCCTGAATTCCAAAGGGCAAATATTTATCTGTCCCATAGCAAGTTCGCTCTCGCGGCTTAAAGGTTTAGATGAATTTGAGGGCGATTTTGTAGAACTTGACTCCACTTTAAACAAAGAAAAAATCCTCAATTTTTACGCCCAAGACTGTTTCAAAGCTTGTGATTATTGTCGTAATATGTGGGAAAACACAAAAACCACACCAATTGCCATTCAAACGGATAGGGTGTTAAAACTCGAAAAAGACGAGCGATGAAACCAACTTAAATAAGCTTTGCCCTTCATCAAAGGCTTTAAAAGTAGCTACAAAAGCAAAGCTTAATGCCTGTTCGCCCAGTATTTGAGACTTGGGAAAAACTCTTTCATTATCTTTCTTGCTTCATCTTCGCTCATTGCTTGATTTGCTTTTACCATATTTGGCACACAAAGTTCAATCATCTCCTCCATAGTGCCTTTAAATGTGAATTCTCCATCGACAAGGCAATACTTACAATACTCCTTGTCCTCTTTTCCGCCCTTTTGCGTCCCATACAGCCCCTCTTTCATCGGCATACCGCACATTTGACAATACTCTTGCATTGAAAACCTCCTGCCTTGACATTATAACAAAGCAAATTTAAATTTGGCACAATTTCACAAATTTTTTTCGCATTCTTGGCTTTTTTAACCTTTTCTTATATATTTTAAGCTATTATTATTAAATTAAAAAGAAAGGTAAAAGTTATGCGTATCAAATCCCCACATATCCCATATATCAGTAATAAAATCGTCCTTGACATAGCCAACGCAAGTTTTATCGACATCAAAGATACCCTAGAAAGCCTTAACGCCAAAGCCAAAGAGATACTAGAAAATGATGTGGCAAAAGAAAGAAAGCTTGATGAGAAAGTGAAAGAAATTTTAGAAGAACAAGAAGAGGAAATGCACTTTATGCAGGTGGATAGAAAAAATATGTTTTGGCTTGTGAAAAAAAAGCTCGCCCCCGAATTTGAGGTGATTTTCAATAGCGAAGACAGGCACAACCAACTTGCACACCTTATCTTACAAGCCTTTGTGAATGAGGATTTAATCAATTTCAATGTGAGCGAAAATCGCGTGAAAAACCTCATTTTTTCGGCGATTGAGGACTATTTGAAAAGCTATGCTAAAATTGAGGATTTAGTCTTTGAAAAAATGGACAAAATGCAAGAAAACCGCACCAAAAAGCTTGTTCCCGGCTCTGAGGAATACGAGCTTATCTTTGATAGGCTTTATCAAGAGGAATTAAAGAAAAAAGGTATGTTGTGAAAGCCTATGTATATTTAGAAAACGGCGTTTTTTTTACGGCAAAAGCCTGTGGGGCTGGTGGGACATATTATGGTGAGCTTGTATTTAACACCTCACTAACAGGCTATCAAGAAATCATATCAGACCCAAGCTATGCGGGGCAGTTTATCATTTTTTCTATGCCAGAAATTGGCGTAGTTGGCACAAATGATGATGATGATGAATGCAAAGAAGTCTTTGCTAGTGGTGTTTTAATGCGAAATTTAAATAGTGATTTTTCAAATTTTAGAGGACAGCAAAGCCTTGATAATTATCTTTTAAAGCACGGCAAAATAGGACTTTACGAGGTAAATACAAGGGCTTTGGTAAAGATGATACGAGATGAGGGCAATGTCCGTGCTGTCGTTTCTACGGAGATTAAGGACAAAGACGAGCTTGAAAAAATGCTGCAAAAAAGCAAGAGGATAGAGGAGCTGAATTTAGTCGCACAGGTTAGCACCAAAAAGCCTTACAAACACAATCTAGGAGCTTGGGACGGCAAGGGCTACAAAAAGGGCATTAAGGCGAAGAAAAAAGTCGTTGTTTTGGATTATGGTGTGAAAAAAAATATACTCAACGAGCTTGTAGAAAGCGGTTTAGAAGTTGAAGTCGTGCCGTTTAACACCAAGGCAGAGGAGCTAATAAAACGCTTTAAAAAGGGTGAAATTCAGGGCATTTTTTTATCAAACGGACCGGGTGAGCCAAAGATTTTAAAAGAGGAAATCAAAGAGCTTAAAAAGCTCATCGAGGCTAAAATTCCTATGCTTGGCATTTGTTTAGGACATCAGCTTTTAAGCAATGCTTTTGGCTATGAAACCTACAAAATGAAATTCGGGCAGCACGGAGCAAACCACCCCGTGCTTCATCAGCAAAGTAAGATAGTCGAAATCACCGCACAAAATCACAACTACAATGTCCCTGAAAGCATTTGTGAGGTAGCTCTCATCACACACAGAAATCTTTTTGGCGACAATGTCGAGGGCGTAGCGTATAAAAACTATCCTATCATTTCCGTGCAGCACCACCCTGAAAGCTCCTCAGGACCGCACGAGAGCAAATACATTTTTGCCCAATTTGCGAAATTGCTGTGAATTTAGAGCTTTTTACCACGATGAGCGTAGCCTTTTTATCGAGCTTTTCTCATTGTTATGCTATGTGTGGAGGCTTGAATTTAGCCTTTTTGCGTTTAAATTCATCAGCAAAATCCCCATTTTTACTAACTTTAATCTATCAAATATTTAGAATTTTTGCCTATGTGCTTTTGGGCGTCATCTTTGGGGCTTTTGGCAATGTTTTCGCCCTTTTTAATGTGAAAATTTTGTTTTTTATTTTGGGAATTTTTATGATACTTTTGGGCTTTGGGCTGTTTTTTCGCGGTAAAATTCTCGCCCTTTTGGAAAATCCTTTTTTATTTAATCTTTTGGCTAAAAAAATTTGGCAGAAAATGAATTTTAAAGGCTATAAAAGTGCCATTTTGCTAGGCTTTTGCAATGGTTTTGTGCCTTGTGGGCTTGTGTATTTTGCTTTGGCTTTGGCGATGAGTCAAAAAAATCTTTTGCAAGGGGCTTTGATAATGCTTGTTTTTGGGCTTTGCACCCTACCTGCTCTGTTATTTTTCAATCAAGTGGTGCATTTTTTCAAACAAAGCTTTCAAAGGCTGTGGATTAAGCTTTCAGCCCTTATCATTGGACTTTATGGCGTTTATTTAATCTATTTGGGAGTGATAAAATGAATCACCTAGCCTACATTGAGGAAATAGAAAAAACCATCATCTTTTCACAAACCGATAAAAAGGGCATTATCACAAGGGCAAATGCAAATTTTTGCAAAATCAGCGGCTACAAGGAAAAAGAGCTTTTAGGCAAGAGGCACAATATACTCAAACACCCCGATATGCAAAAAAGCTCATTTGACAAGCTTTGGAAAAATATAGAGGAAAAAAAGCCCTATCGCATACTTTTTAAAAACATTGACAAAAAGGGCAATACTTTTTACCTTGATAGTATGGTGATACCGATTTTTGATGAGGAGGGCGAAATTTGTGCGTATTCGAGTTTTTCTTATAATTTGACTAAATTTTTTACACTCAATGAGGAGCTGATGAATGCTCGTAAAAAAACGGACGAAATCAGCAAGAATTTCAGGCAAATCATCACTTATCATCAAAAGAATTTAAGCTCTCAAACCAATATAGAAGCTTGGCTGAAATCAAATTTTAAAAACAACGAGCAAAAAGCAAAGCAAATTCACAAAGAAAGCTTGAATTTATCAATCAAACAAACCCTTGCCAATCTCGCACACCAATGGAGACAGCCACTTAACGAGCTTAATATCTTACTCTTTCAGCTCAAACAAAACACGCAGGATAAAAACGCCTTTAACAAGCTCTATGTGGAGGGCAAGGAGCTGGTTAAAAAAATGTCATCAAGCATTGATAATTTTGCCAATTTATTTGAAAAGCAAAAATTCGCCAACTCCTTTTCGCTCAAAGAAGCCTTGCAAGAAGCATTAGATATTAACTTTGAACTTTTGGAAAATGCTGGGGTGAATTTACACTTGCAAAGTAAGAAAGATTATCGAATTTTAGGGATAAAGGACGATTTGATACGCGTTTTCTTTCATCTTTTTATGAATTCAATCGAAGCTTATGGCAAAGAAAAAAATAAAGAAATTTTCATCACAATAAGCGAATTTAGCAAAAACTATGTTAAAATAAGCATTAAAGATAAGGCAGGAGGCATTTTGTTTTTGGATAAGGTTTTTGAGCCATTTTTTACGACAAAATATCCTGTGCAAGGGGCTGGGCTTGATTTGTATTTCAGCAAACAAATCATTGAAAATATGCAAGGGCAAATCAAAGTCAGCAATGGTAAAAAAGGGGCTTGTTTTAATATTTATCTCAAACAAGATAAGGGATTGTGATGAAAAATTTACTTTTATTGATAGTTGAGGACGAGGATAAGTTAAGAGAGGGGTTAAGCACAGCTTTAAGCCCGTTTTTCCTTAAAGTCATCAATGCCAAAAATGGCGATGAGGGCTTAAAGAAATTCAAAAAATACAAGCCAAATATCGTCATCACCGACATTTTAATGCCCATAGTCGATGGGCTTGATATGGCACAAAGCATTAAAGAAATTTCAAAAGACACGCCCATTATCGTGCTTTCGGCGTATTCAGAAAGAGAAAGGCTGTTAAGAGCCATAGACATAGGCATAGATAAATACCTCATCAAGCCCGTTGATATTGAGGAGCTTTTGCTTATCTTTAAATTCATCAAAAACGAAAAAATAGGCACAAATGGACTAGTCATCATCAATGAGCGTTATCGCTTTGACAAAATCAAAAGGGTTTTGATTAAGGACGAGCAAGAAATTGCTTTGACTAAAAAAGAACTTGCATTTATTTCTTTGCTTATTAAGCAAATAGGGGCTTTGGTTTTGCACGAGGACATTAAAAGGCACATTTGGACGAATGAAAAGGTAAGTGATACGGCTATACGAACCTTCATCAAAAGAGTGCGTGATAAAATCGGCGATGATTTCATCAAAAATGTGCCCGGACTTGGTTATAAAATCTCTTTATGAGCTAACGCAACTGCTCTAATCTTTCCTTTTTTGTGCCAATTTCAGTAATTTGCACGCCAAAATTCCCATCGACAATAACAACCTCGCCGTAAGCTACGCGTTTATCGCCAATGAGTATCTCCAAAGGATCATTTGCAAGTTGATTAAGCTCCACAACAGAGCCTATATCCATAGTCAAAACATCTTTTAAAAGCATTTTTTTATTGCCTATGCGAACACGAATAGGCAAACGCACATCCATAATCAAATTGATATTTTTAAGCTCTCCTTCAAGCGTAGCCCTTCTTTCATCGACTGCTTCGGTGCTATCTTTTTGCGAAAGAAAGTCATACAGCCTCTCGTCCATTACTAATGCGAATTTTTCGTTTAAATCAGCTATACCTACATCGTAAAAAAAGAGTTTGTGAAAAACTTGCAAATCCAAATTCTCTGCCACAAAGTCGCATTTTTGAAGTATGAGAGTGATTTTTGGAATGTCTTTTTGTGCTCCTAATGTGGTAAGAAAGGCTGAAATGATATTTGAGATAACCTCTTTTGCCCCGTCCATCGCATCAGCATCTAAGTCTGTTTTTTTAGAGATATTCTCCTCACCCATCATCCACTCACCAATAGCCCCCATTAACACAGCACTAGCTAAAATGCCAAATTTATCCCCGCTGCTTGTGCTGAAAATGGCTCTTACCAAAGGTAGTTTTAGACTATCTTGTGCGTTAATGTCGTATTCTTGGTATCCGCTAAATGTTGCACTCTTTCCCGTTAAGCCCTCTATGGTGCTTGTGGCTTCATCGATAAAAATCTTTAAAAAATCATTTATCATATAAGTTCGTCCTCCTCGTCTTGTTCTTGTTGTTTAGCATCATATACACTTGCCTTTGCTCGTCTTTCTTCTTCGTATTTTTGTAGAATTTCTTTGATTTCATCTTTATCGGTGCGTATGAGTTCTAAAATTTTCACACTCTTTCTAAATCTATGCAAACCAATTTGTGCCAAAAAGACATCTTTTTTATCGATAGAAACTATGGCTTTATCATCAGCCTCTCTATCAAGTCGCAAAATGTCGCCCTCTTGAAGCTCTAAAAATTCATCAACATTGATGAAAGTTTTACCCAAAATCACCTCATAAACAACCTCAGCACGCCCAATAAGCGTTTTAAGCTCTTTGTTTCTTGACTTTTTAGCCGAAGTTTCACCCATCATAATGTCGCGATTGGCAAGGCGACTTAAAACGCTTTCTAAATGCACGACAGGATAGCAAATATTAACCATACCGCTTGAATTTCCAATGATGATTTCCATTACAACCATAATGACAATTTCATTTTGTGCGACAATTTGCACGACATTTGGGCTAGATTCTTTTGCCTCAACGCTTGGATAAATTTCAGCCACAGTAGACCAGCTGTCTTTAAGCCTTTGCATAATGATACGCAAAATGCTATCAAGCAAATTCAGCTCAATATCAGTAAGCTCTCTTAAAGTCTCGTAACTCTCGCCCTGTCCGCCAAGAAGTCTGTCTATCATAGGAAAGGTAATGCTTGGGTTGATTTCAAGCACGCAGTTACCATCAAGGGGCTTCATCGAAAAGACATTAAAGCTTGTAGGGCTTGGCAGGGACATTAAAAATTCACCATAAGTCATCTGATCAACCGAGTGCAGCTTAATCTCAACAATGCTTCTCATCATTGATGAAATTTGAGAGGCAAGATTGCGTGCAAGTTTGTCGTGTATGCCCTTTATAGAACGCAACTGCTCCTTTGAAACGCGATTTGGACGCTTAAAATCATAAACGACAATGTTTCTTTCCTCGCGTTCGGCTTTATTGCGTGCAAAGCCACTTGCCTCATCATCGACAATTTCAAGTAAAGCATCGATTTCTTCTTGCGATAGTATCTCAGCCACTGACTACCCTTTCTCTAATCTTTTTCAGCAATTTTTTGTGAATTTGTGAAATGCGACTTTCGCTAATGTTTAAAATATCGCTAATTTCTTTTAGACTTAATTCTTCATAATAATAAAGCTGTATGATGAGCTGTTCTCGCTCTTTAAGCGTTTCAAGCACTTCATTAACCTGTTCGAGCAGAGCCTCTCTTTCGATTTTTTCAAGGGTATTGTCCTCGCTGTAACAATTGATTTGCTCATCAAGGGGCAAAACATAGCTCACTGCATAAGCCGTGCGTGCTTCTTTTATCTTTTCAAGCTCTAAATTTAGCTTTTTAGCCAAATACACATCATCAGGTTCTTCCTCGTGCTGTTGATAATACTCATCAATGAGTGCGTCTATATCTTTGATGATTTTGCGATTATTACGGCTCATCACATCAAGGCTTCGCAGATAATCAAGCATAGCCCCATACACCCTTTTTTTCACAAAGCCCCAAAAGCTATTGTTTTGCTCCTTATCATAACGAGCGGCAAGTTTTATCATCTCCTCAACGCCTATGCTGATTAAATCATTTACATCTATGCTTGAAGGCAAACGCTCTTTAAGACGAAAGGCTAACGCCCTTAATGCTGGCATATACGCAACGACAAGTTCATCTTGCTCCTTTTTTAAAGCCTGTGCGTAGGGGTTAAGCGCTGCGTTTTTTAGCATTTTTACGCCTTTCTCTTTCTTCATTTTTTTTCATCTCTTCTCGCTCTTCTTCAAGTTTTGCCATAATGTGTTCTGTCCTTTTTTCTCTGCTTTCTAAATCTCCAATCAACAAATCATTCATCATTTCATACTCTTGCACATCAAAGGTTCTCCCCACGGGCTTTTTCGTATCGATAAAAAACATTACCGAAATATGAATGAGCATATAAAATAAAAAAGTGATGAGTATGGTAAAAACTATCATTTCAAAAGCCCCATCAATGCTTATAATGCTAAAAGTCAAGCCGATAAAAAAGCCGCACACCGTAAAAAAAGCGACAAAATTTTCGGGCATTGGTTTCATCATCACTCCTTAAAATCTCTCAATAACTTTTTTAAAAAAGCCCACTACACTAGCATTTGGCATATCATTAAGAGTTTTTTGCTCCAAGCGATATAAAAGTTTAGACACAAGCACTCTAAATTCATCAGTGGCATTTGAGCTTTCATCACTAAAAAGAGCTCTTTTTTTAATACTCGCACTAACATCTTTACTTGCAGATAAAAAGCCTAGAAATTCTAAATTTAAAGGGTTTTTGATATTACTATCAGCGACTTTTTTCAAATTTTCAAAGACTTTCAAAGCCTCGTTTTCGTTTTTGACTGAATTTAAAAACAAAAGCAAGGATTCTTTACTTTTAGAAGTCATTTTTATAGTCGCATACGCATCGGTTATCGCCGCCGGGTCTGGCACGGTAACGATGATGATTTCATCAGCCATTTCCAAAAAGTGCTGGATATTACCCCCTATCCCTGCACCTGTATCGATGATGAGAAAGTCCAAATTATCAAGCACACTTGCTTGGTTTAAAAATCTCTCATAAATATTTTTGTCATTATATTTTAAAATTTCATCTCCACTCTCACCCGGTATGAGCCATAAATTCGGCTTTGCTTCGATTAAAATATCTTCAAGCGAACATTCACCTTTAAGCACGTGCAAGAGGTTTTTTTCAAGCCTCACATTCAAAATGACATCTAAATTCGCAAGTCCAATGTCCGCATCAAAAAGCCCTACTTTATAGCCATTTTGTGCTAAAACATTGCCTAAATTTGCACTGATTGTGCTTTTACCCACTCCGCCCTTACCGCTTGTAATGGCGATAAAATGGGTGCTATGATTTTTATCTTTATTTTCGCTCATTAAATTTCTCAATTTATCAGCTTGATTATTCATTATCTTTCCTTGTAAAGCCCTCTAATACGCATTTAACTAAAAATTCACTATTGGCAAGTTCTATATCATCAGGCACTTCTTGCCCCACGGAAAAAAAGCTCATCGGCACATTGATGTCATAAATGAGCGAGAAAATATTGCCAAAGACTTTGGTTTCATCAAATTTAGTGATGATGAGGGTGTCAATGTCTAAATATTCTTTGAAATTCCTATACACTTCCATTAAATCTTCAAGCTTGGTATTTGCTGAAATGACAAGATTAACATCAATATCAGCATTAGAATGTGATAAAAATTCCTTTGTTTTTGCCAACTTACTTTGGTCATATTGTGAATTTCCTATGGTATCAACCAAAATCACCTCGCAATAATGAAGTGTTTGTATGGCTTCGTCTAAATCCTTTGGCTCTATACTATCTATAATAGGTAGTTTCATCATCTTTGCATATTGGAAAAGCTGCTCCACAGCACCTATTCTATAAGTATCAAGCGTGATAATGCCTGTTTTATAGCGTTTATCTCCATAAGCATAGCGGAAAGCAAGTTTTGCCAGAGTTGTTGTCTTGCCAACGCCCGTTGGACCTACAAGCATCATTATCTTTTGCTTTTTAATCTCCGTTTCAACGCGGCAAGGAAGCATATTGCGAAGTAAAGAGTGAAAATACCTTGACACAGCGTCTGGATTTGACTTCATCGAAACGGGCATATTTTCAATAGTCGCTTTCATAATGGCTTCTAAATGCTCTTTTTTCATACCGCTTTGCTTGGCTTGTTTATAAACCCCTGCAAATTCAGGCGGTATAACGATGTTTCCTAATTCAGCCTTATCTTTCCACATTGTATCAATGAGTATGCTTACTTTTTCGCTTAATTTGTTGATTTTCTTTTCCAGCACTTCCATTTTTTTATCATAAACGGGCTTTTGAGCCTCGTTATCCTCGTCCATTACCTGAGAAATTTCGCTTGAAAGGGCTGATAATTTGTCCTTGAAATTTTCTAATTTATTTTGTGCGGGAGTTTGCACGGCGGATTTGTAGGCATTTTCCTTTGTCATTTGAGCGCGTTGTGAAAAATCCAAAATCACATCATCGTCATTTTTTTGCACAGCAGCCTTGCTCATAGGCTCTTTTTTCTTTGGTAGAGTCTTGCCCATTTTATTAAGGTGTGCTTCATAATCTTCTTCCTCAATGGCTACAATCACTTCAAATAAAGGCTTTTGCGTGAGTGTTTTAGGCTTGATTTGCTTGTAGGTTACAATCATCGCTTCATCGCCGTAATCTTCCTTCACACGAGGTATGATTTCATCGGTATTTTCAACGGTGAAAGTTCGCATAAGTTGTCCCACGATAACTCCTTTCTAAAAGCTCACCCAAAGGCAAAATAACGCTAATGCGTTCATTGACGCCAAGATGAGGCACGGTGCAAAATTCATCTTTTTTAACCTTTGTGCTAAAATACAATAAATCCAAATCAAGCGTTCTAGGGGCGTTTTTAAAGCTTCTTTGACGCTTGAATTTAAGCTCATAATGCAAAAGTAGCTTTAAAAGCGCTCTGGCGTGAAAGAAACTTTGCACGAAAAGCACAGCATTGGTAAAATCCCTTTGCTTTTCATAGCCAAAAGCCTTGTTAATCAGCAAAGACGAGCTTGACAGCACCTTTATCCTTTTATCATTCATCAGCACCCTAAACAGCCTTTTTAAGATATTTTTTTCATCATTCATATTGCTTCCAAGCCCTATCAATGCGAAATACTTGCTGTTGTTGCGTGAGCGTGTGGCAAAGGGATAAAATCTTATCCTTTGTATAGTCCTTGCACCAGCGATTTTCACATATAGCCTTATTGTTTTTTAGCATTCGCTGCCTTGATTTGCTCGATTTGCGTGCAAATTTGCACCATACCCATTAAAGCCAAATGATACCCAAAAGGACCAAAGCCCACCACAGAGCCGCCGCACACAGGGGCAATGAGGTTTTTTTGCCTAAAATCCTCCCTTTGATAAATATTGCTAATATGCACCTCTATGGTAGGAAGCCCCACAGCCACGATAGCATCACGAATAGCCACAGAAGTGTGCGTAAAAGCAGCGGCATTGATGATAATGCCGTCCTTTGTGCCTAAACATTCTTGGATTTTATCGACTAGTTCGCCCTCGAAATTGCTTTGAAAAAATTCAAGCTCTATGCCGCCTTGCTGTGAGGCAGCAAGTTTCATTTGTTCGTGTATGTCTGCCATTTTCATTAAGCCGTATATGGAGGTTTCGCGGTGTCCTAGCATATTGATATTAGGACCTTGGATAACCATTATTTTCATCATCAAACCTTTAAGATAAAATTTGAAAAACATTATAGCATTTTAAGCTAAATTTATTATAATTTACAAAGAATTTGCCAAATTTAAAGGAAAAGAAATGTTTATCATACAAGCTAGATATATGTTTTTATGCGATGAGAGCTTTACCATACTTGAAAATAAGGCTTTTGTCTTTGAGGAGCTTATTATAGAGCTTGGGGATTTGGAGTTTTTGCAAAAAAAATACCCCCAAGCCACGCTTATTAAGACTCCAAAAGACTGCATCATCTTACCAGCCTTTATCAACCCGCACACGCATTTAGAATTCAGTGCGAATTCTCATTCTTTGCATTATGGGGATTTTTTAGAATGGCTAAAATCTGTGATGAATTCAAGGACAAATTTACACCAAAAGGCTGGACTTACGCTCATTAAACAAAGCCTGAACGCTATGCTTAAAAGCGGCACAGGCACTGTGGGCGAAATTTCAAGCTTTGGGAGCGATTTAAAAGCCTGTGTGCAAAGTTCTATGCGTGTGGTATTTTTTAATGAACTTTTGGGGGTTAATGAAGTCTTTAATGAGGAGAAAAAAAGCGAATTTTTAAGTCGTTTTGAGCAGAGTAAAAAATTCAAAAGTAAGCTTTTTATCCCCGCTTTAAGTCTGCACGGCACTTACTCGACAAATGAAAATTTAGCACTTTTCTTGCTTGATTTGGCTCAAAAAAATAACTTACTCATCAGCACTCATTTTTTAGAAAGCGAGTATGAAGCCAAATGGCTTAATGGCGGAAAGGGAAAATTCAAGGAATGGCTTAAATTTTTTGACAAAAAACCAAAGCCAAGCTACACCCCGCAAAGTTTTGTGCGACTTTTTGCCAAGCAAAGAACGCTTTTTACGCATTGTGTGTGGCTTAAAGATTTTTCACTTTTTAATCCAAATTTGCATTTCATCACGCATTGTGCCTTTTCAAATCGCCTTTTGAGCCAAAAAACATTTGCTTTGAAAAAAGCCCTCCAAAATGAAATGTGTGTAAATATCGGCACGGACGGACTTAGCTCAAACATAAGCCTTTCAATGCTCGATGAAATGAGGGCTAACTTACTCATTCATCAAGACTTTGACCCAAATTCACTTGCTAAAACCCTCATTAAAATGGCAACTTGCAATGGTGCGAGGGCTTTAAATTTGAATTTAGGCGAGATAAAAGCAGGGAAAATCGCCGATTTTAGCGTATTTAAAATGGGCGAATGTGAGCTTAACCAACTGCCCTTGCAATTTATCCTAAACGCTAGAAAGGTAAATAAAATCTTTATTCAGGGTAAGGAATGTAGATTGTAATTGATTATTCGCGTGCTTTTTCTATGATTTTGCTTAAAATTTCACGCACATTGACTTCATAGCAATCAAATTCGTTAATATTACTCTCTTTAAGCCAAAGCTGTCCTTCGCCAACATTGCCACGGTGTTGCCCTGAGGAATAATATTTACTAGTCTTTACTTCATTACTTGATAAAACCCAGTATCTTATTTTATCCCTCCATACCCCAATCCATACAAAAATATCACAACACGCAGGTTTTATCTGCTGAAAATTCATATCAAAACCAAATGTGGAATCATTTGCTAATGCTTTCATAATCAAGGAATTACCACTTTCTCGCCTTACCGCACGAGAAGCCTTCACTTCTATTTTTATACCCTCATACCAAAAATCATATTGTCCTGAATAATTTTTATCAAATTGTGTAGATGGTCTTTGCAATTCTGGAACAATTTCGTTGAGATGTCTTTGAGCCCAAGTTTCCCCAAAACTTCTCGGTGCTGTAATTTCAAAAACATATAAATATTTATTTCTCTGCAAATATGAATTTCTAATCTCTAAATATTCTTGCAATGAAATTACACCACCTGCAATCAAATGACTGATGATAAATTCAAATTTATTAAATGGATACACCGAATACAAATTGTCTAAATATTCATCGTTTAAAATGAAGGCATCATTGCTTTTCGCTTTTAAAATTTTGCTTTTTAATTCATTTTCTAGTTTTTCCATTCAGCACCCCCTCAATATATTTTATCATTTTTTTATCAATGCCGAATATTTCATAAATTCTACATTCAAGCACAGGAATCAATTCTTTATTTCCATTGATAATTTTCTTTACAAGTGATGCAATTTGATTATCTTGTGTTGCTGTAAGTTGTGGAAAAG
Organism: uncultured Campylobacter sp.; assembly: GCA_964607975.1. Taxonomy (GTDB): domain Bacteria; phylum Campylobacterota; class Campylobacteria; order Campylobacterales; family Campylobacteraceae; genus Campylobacter_D. The sequence goes on from CAZSMF010000027.1 coordinate 20,180, forward strand.
GCAACTCTTCTAAATTCCCCCTTAATATTTTTATCTCGCCAAATAAAACCTGATAAAGATATTGATATAAGGACGAATTTAAAAAACCCAAAGTTGTAACAATACTCATATTAGGGATTTTGGGAATAAGAATGTTTGCACTATTTAAAAATAATGCCTTGCTATTATCATAAGCAAAAATTAACCTGTTGGAAATAAATTTATATACAAGTTTTTCATCTGCCCTATAAATCTCATCAGGGGCAACTTGCTGAAAATTCTTTCTGTCGTAAAGTATAAAATTTTTAGCTGGTTTTAAAAAATAAGGCATTATTTCTTTGCCCGTATATATTTTCTCATAACCATTTAAGTGTTGAGTTTTAAGCTGATTTTTATTGTCTCCTGTAACGATACCTAAACCCCAATTGCTTTCCTTTAAATCATAAACACCATAACTTTTTACTTTTTCTACAATATTTAAATCCTCTTCCCCAAGTGTATTAAAAATATAATTATTTGTTTGACGAAATGCTTTTGTCGGCACAAAAAATTCCAAATCCCCCTTTTTTACAAGCACATTGTTTGTTGATATTGACTTTTTGTGTGTTATATCAATAATTTTTGTCGTTACCCCATTAAAAATATTTGTATGATGCGCAATACTTTGCAAGCTACCATTATCTAAAATAAATTTTCTTAAATCCTTATGTGCTTTGACATTAAGCATAGAAACGGGCAATAAAAATCTCATCATTCCTGTGTCTTTAAGTTCCCCATACGCCTTGACAAAAAAGAGTGAAAACCTTTCTTTTGATTTTATCTTATCCACGCCCCACGGCGGATTTGTGATAATGTAATCAAATTTTTGCTTGATAATTTCGCTAGAATCCAAATAATCGCAATAATAAATTTGTGGCTCAAACACCATATTGCTAAATTTTAATAATAAATTGATTTTCGCAATAAAACAAGCGATTTTATCATTATCTATGCCAACTATTTGTTGCGGTATAGCATTCTGCAAAGCTAATATAAAAGCTCCGCTTCCGCAACTTGGGTCTAAAAAAGTCTCTCCGTTACTAAAATCAAGATTCTTTGTCATTTCTTTGGTGATAATATACGGGGTATAATATGAACCTTTAATGTTCTTTTTTCCTTCACATAAAAGACATTGATAAATTAAACCGAGAAAGTCGATTTCATCCTTTGGCAACGACAAATT
>CAZSMF010000028.1:0-20996 GCA_964607975.1 uncultured Campylobacter sp.
GTAAAAGAATAGAAAAGATATTTGCTTATACGATAAAGGAATTTAGGGGGGATATACTTAAAAACAATCTCATTGTTACAAACTCCATTAAACAAAAAATATTCAATAAACCAAGCAAAAATTTAAATTTATTTGATATTTCTTACTTATTCATTAGAGAGCTTTTAGCATTATTGAGTTTGCGAAAGTTAAAACTTTATATAAAAAAGAAAAAAGAAAGAGTTTTATAATTTTATACAAGTTAATGATTACCTTTTAAGCCATTGTCCATAATTAAATATTTTTTAAAAAGTATTTCAATAAATTTAAAGTATCTTTTTTCAATCCTATCGCGATAATTTTCATCTAAACACAAGTCATTTAAACCCATCTTTTTTGCTAAATTTATAAATTCCCTATAAGAAGTAGGACTTTTTAAATGAGGTGGAATGAAAGCCTCGTATTTACCTTTTAAAAAATATTCGCTTTTATATTTATAGTTCTCTATAAGTTTTTTATCTTTGGTTTCTTTAAAAATATCATAAAATATCTTGTCCCAGTTAATGATTTGCTCGAAATTTGGGATATTTTTATGTGTCCAAGTATCCTGTCCGCTATGTTTTCTCACATAAAAAATTCTTTTATCATCAAGTAAGATAGAATTGCCATATCTTGACATTTTCACCATAAAAGGCCAATCATTAAATTTGTTAAATTTTTCATATTCGATTTGTGTGCGTAAAAAATCTTGTGTCCTATATATGGCTGTTGCATAGGCAATATGCTCAATAAAAAACATATGTGTTGCAAAATCTTTGCAATGCTTGAAAAGATAATAATTTCGCACAAGCTCTGGGAAAGTGCTTGGACTTTCGTTATTTGAAAATTCCGTGTATCGGGTTGTTATTAAAGAAATGTTTGAATGTTTATTCAGTAATCCAAGGGCTATTTTTAGATAATCAGGATGTAAAATATCATCATCGTGGAAAAGCATACAATAAGGCTTTTGAACAATTTCCCTTGCTTTTTTGAAATTACCCAAAAAACCAGTGGTTTTAATGTATTTAAACTATATCCCCCCCCCCCCACTAATAGCAGTATTTGCAGCATAATTAGCTGCAATTTTAGCAACAATATCTTTTGTATTATCTACGCTCTCATTGTCTAATATGCAAATACGCTTAACCCCAGCGGTTTGATTGAGGATACTTTTTATGCTTTCTTGCAAGAAATTCGCTCGATTGTGAGTTAGAATAAATATTTCTATATCATCAATGGTATAGCAAAAATTATCTCTCCCTTTAATTTTATTCCCAATTTTATATATATATTGGGTAAGGTAGGATTTTATTCGCATATAATATTTCCCTCATATTCTTTTCTATCTAAAAATGGAAACATATCTTCCAAACTCGGCGAAATCATAGTGCCATCATCAAGTTTTTTGGCTGATAATTTAGGAGCAAAGATATAATCAGGCGAAAGCATTACCTCACAAACCACTGGTGTATTTGCATTTAATACACTTTTGATTTGTTCGTCTAAATGATTTAAATTGTCTATTTTCACAGCAGGCAAATCAAAAGACTTAGCCACTTGGATAAAATCAGGCAAACTTACCCCACTATCTGTCGTGCAAGCTGTCATTCTTCCTTCAAAAAAATTTTTTTGTGTTTGTTGTATGGAAATATAGCCGTTATTGTTGAATATAAACAATTTTATAGGAAGATTATAATGTTTCATCGTTTGAAGCTCCTGCAAATTCATCATTATAGAGCCATCTCCTGCTATACATATCGTTTGTTTGTTATTATTTGCAACACAAGCTCCAATAGCAGCCGGTAAGTCATAACCCATAGAAGCATCACCGCTGTTCCATATATATCGTTGATTTTTTTTGACTATACCCGTTTGAAAGGGCAGTATAAACGCCGAACCATTTCCACAAACGACTAATTCATCATCTTTAAAATAAGTAAGCAACTTATGGGTAAAATAATACGGTTCTATGGGATTGTGAGCAATTCTTTCTGCCTCAGATATTGGAGGATATTTTGCTTTAAGCTCCTGACACCATCTTAACCATTCTTGAAAAGAATTATTTAAATGAATTTGAGCCAATTGAACGATAAAATCCTTCGCATCAGCGTGTATTTTTATATTTGGTTTGATTGTTGGCTTGTCTAGTTCGGCTTTATCAATATCCACACAAACTAATTGAGCATTTTTGGCAAAATTTTCCCAATTATAACTCACTTGCCTGATATTATTTCTTGAACCTATACAAAGCACTAAATCAGCATTTTGCAAAGCGAAATTTCCCGCTCTATTTGCTACTGTGCCTATTCTTGCTATAAAATTTTTATTATTCCCTTCGATAATGTCAAATCCATTCATCGTAGTAACCACAGGTATGCCGAGTTTTTCTACAAGTTCTGTAAATTCCTTTTTTGCCCCAGCTAATCTTATGCCGTGTCCTGCTACTATTAGAGGGCGTTTAGCTTTTGCAAATAAAGATTGTAAAGCATTTAATTCTTTATCAAAAGGAGGTAAAACAAGTTCATCTTCTTTATAATTATATTTTTTAAGCTTTGTTTCATCTATCATCGCTGCTTGTAAATCAAGGGGTATATCTATCCAAACAGGACCTTTTCTTCCGTGAGTAGCCAAATATATAGCCTTATCCAACACATACTCAATGTCGTTCGCATCGGTAAGCATTATAGCGTATTTAGTCAATGGTTTTACACAAGCAATAATATCCACTTCCTGATCGCCCAACTGCCTTAATGGAATTTGAGGACAAGAAGCAAGGGTAGTTGCGTATTTAACTTGTCCTGATATATAAAGCACAGGAACGCTATCGGTATATTGTCCAAAAACTCCATTCAAACAATTCAGCCCACCCGGTCCAGTGGTTACATTCACCACAGCAAGATTTTGATGAACCCTTGCATAACCCTCAGCTGCAATAGCACTCGCTTGTTCATTATGATTGCATATATAGGGTATAAATTTTCCGAAGCTATCGTTAAGGTGCATAGCCCCTCCACCCGAAATCATAAATATATGCTTTATGCTATATTTTTCTTTTAGCCTTTTGGCTATATAATCTGACAATTTTATCATTGTATCACTCCTAATAAGTCTTTTAACTCTTTAATATGAAAACCAAAATAGCCACTAGGCTTGTTTGCACTCACTAAAATGCTTTGACAGCCGAATTTTTTAGACATATTTATATCATTTTCGACACTATCACCTATAACAAGGAGATTTGAATTATCAAGTTTGAGTTTTTTAACTATAAATTCAAGCATTAAGGTATTTGGTTTCCCTAAAATTACATCGGCTTGGCGATTAACACAGCATTCAAAAGCACTGACTATGGCACCAGCACCCGGTGCGAGTATGCCATTATCTCTTGGATAAGTTCTTTCTTTATTGGCAACTATGATTTGACAACTATTTTTATAACAATTGATAGCTTTTTCTAATTTATCAAGATTAAAGTCCTTATCATAACCGATGACAATAGCACTTGGTGATTTTGAATCAGTATCAATGCCGTGCATTTGCAATTCTTCTTTAAGTTTATCCGTGCCTAAACAATACACTTCATTAAACTTTTGTTGAAGCAAAAATTGAGCAATAAGATAAGAAGAATTGATAAGCTCGTCTATCTCACAAGCTATACCAAAATTTTGAAGTCTTTGATGTAAATCCTGCCTACTCATCGCCGAGTTATTCGTAGCAAAAAAGATGTATTCAAATCGCTTTCTACACTCTAAAATCACTTCATTAGCTTTTAAAGCAAGTTCTTTGCCAAAATACACCGTCCCATCTAAATCAAAGACAACGCAACGAATTTGTTTTAAATCTACGCTCAAAGAAAGCTCCAAATTTACTTATGCTTTACCCGAGATTCTAAAAGCTCGATTCGCTTGGCATCTTCTGCTAATATAGCATTATAGAAGTTTTGTTTGTTTTTAAGCCACATAAATTCAAATTCAAAAGCTCTTAAAATTGATTTTTCAGCATCACCAGCAAGGGTTTTTTGTGCATCAAAAATGACCTTTCTTGTTTCAAATTTGCTCAAATGAGGAAGTTTTTTGAAAAAAGGCAAAGACGAAGCAGATAAACCACCGCCTATAACCATCATTTTACCTGCTTCTTGCATTTTTAAAGAAATGGTTTTGGCGATGTTAAAAATTTCGTCATTATTAACATCATTTCTGCCTAAATTCATACTACCAGCCATATCTATACGACCCAAGGTGCAGCCATCAATGTCCCTAAAATACGGCGATTTAAGTATGGCATCTAAATTTTGAAAGCCTGTAATGGTTTCAAGGTTGATGAAAAATTTTGTGTGTAATTCATCGTGAAAAACCTTTCTACTTGCTTCAACAAATTTTTGCATTGCATAAGGTGTTTCTATCATCGGAGCGACTATGGTATCAATGCCGATAACTTTGGCATCATACATATCTTTTATCGCCTCGCAACCGCCGATTTTAATCGTCAAGTCAAGTCCCACTCTACTGACAACATCTTTTAGCCTCAAAGCCTCTTCCAATCTCGTTCCCTCAGCTTCAAATTCAGCCTTTATCCCTAAAACACAATGATTTTCTTTTAAATCTTTTAGGGTATCGACTATTTTATGCTCCAAACTGTTCATTTTCTGCCTCCATTTTAGTGTGATTATATCGATATAATTTTTCAAGTCCATTTTGCATAGAAGTAAAAGCCAAATTTGGATAATTTTTAAGCAATAAAGAATTATCCGCTGTATATTCATTATTCATTGTTGAATGTGCTAAATTGATATCAACATTTTTGCCTGAAAGTTTTTTGACTATTTTGGCTATATCAAACAAGCTGTAACTTAATGTCGGTGTAATATTGATGATATTATCTTGTGGAATATTTTTAATGAAATATTCCACAATTTTTGTCATATCCTCGACAAATAAATAATCAAAAACGACATTTTGATTTATCATAATATCTTCGCCTTTTAAAACTTGATTTATAGCATAACTTGGAAAACGATTTTGCTTTTCTCCATAACCATAACACGCAAAAATATTTAACATTACGCTATCTTTTCTATTTTTGATTTGTTGAGCGAGCAAAAGCTTTGATTTGCCGTATAAATCTTTTGGGATAACTTTGCCGATTTCGCTTTCTTTAACTTTATGAAGATTTCTTGACTTATCATACATTGCACCAGAGCCAAAAAGTATTACTCTTGTGGTAGGATTTTTATATTTTAAGAGATATTCGACCATAGCAAGATTTTCTTCCAATGTCGTGTCTTTATCTGCAATTCCTCTTGCTCCTCCAACACTAGCACAATGAATGATAAAATCTATTTTATTTTCTTTAAAATATCTTTTTACCGCTTCCTCATTTGTTAAATTCAACTCAAAGCTCTTTGGCGTTAAAAGCATATATTTATCTTGCAAATATGCTTTCAAATTTTTACCAATAAAACCGCTTGAACCTGTCAAAAGAATTTGCATTATTTATATTTCTCCACAAAAATGTGTATGGTATCGGCAATTTTTCTTATTTCTTTTTCAGTCAAGGCAGGAAAAACACCCACCCAAAAAGTATTATTCATAATAAATTCGGTATTTGGAAGAAGTTTATAGACTTGCTCATTTAAATCTTTTGAATTCATCAACTTGCTCCCTGCAATTTTAAAATTAACCTCATTATTGACAAACATAGGTTGTCTTAAAATATTACCAGCAAATAATTGACGAGTGCCGATTTTATGGCTTTCTAAATATTCAACCATTTGTTGTTTAGTAAAAGGTGCATTTTCTTTGACGGACAATAAATATCCAAACCAAGAAGGCTTTACATTTTCTTTAACGGAAGGCAAGATGAGATACTCCGTTAAATCGGAAAGAAGTTGAGTTAAAAGTTCGGCATTTTTTCGCCTGAGTGCTAAAAATTTATCCAATTTATTTAACTGAGAACAGCCAAGTGCTGCTTGCCAATCAGTGATTTTCAAATTGTAACCAAAATGCGAATAAATGTATTTATGGTCGTAACCATAGTTAAGATTGCCTAATTTTTGGGAAAATCTTTTTCCACAAAAATTATCGCGTCCGGGCGGACAAGAACAATCTCTTCCCCAATCTCTAAATGACATAATGATTTTATATAATGTCGCATCATTGGTAACAACCGCACCACCTTCACCCATCGTTAAATGATGTGCAGGATAAAAACTAAAAGTCCCAATATGTCCTATACTGCCAACCTTGCGTCCGGCATATTCACCACCCAAAGCATCACAAGAATCTTCAATAACCCAAAGATTATATTTTTGGGCAAGTTGCATAATTTTATCTAAATCATAACTATTTCCCAAAGTATGGGCTAAAAATATGGCTTTGGTTTTTGATGTAATCACCTCTTCAATTTTATCGGCATTGATATTATATGTCCCGATTTCACAATCAACAAAAACAGGAATCATACCATTTTGAATGATAGGGTTGATTGTTGTCGGAAAAGCCGCTGCGACAGAAATCACTTCATCGCCTATTTTTAAAGCTCTATCACCCAATTTATGAGAAGTCAATGCAGAAAAAGCGAGTAAATTCGCACTTGAACCAGAGTTTGTTGAAAGTGCATATTTTACTCCCATATATTTAGCGAATTTTTGTTCAAATTCTTTATTAAACCTCCCAGCAGTAAGCCACATATCAAGTGAAGCATCAATCATATAAAGCAAATCTTCTTCGTCCAAAAATTTACCTGAGGGCGGGATATAATCAAAAGTTTTCTTTTGCCCGTATATTTCTCTGTAATATTCTTTAACGGATTGTTTTATTTTATCGCGTAATTTTTGTTCCATTTTATACTTTCTTCATATTCTTTAATTTGTTGGATTGTAAATTCATACATATTGACATCTTTTTGAAAAAAATGCTTATACCATTCAGCTGTTTTTTTAATTGCTTCATCAATACTCAAACTTGGAAACCAACCAAGCACATTTTTTGCTTTTTCAATATCAAGCATCAATAAATTAGCCTCGTGCAAAGTGTCTTTTTTATTGATAACAACTTCGCCTTTGCCGTAGTTTTGACAAACTTTTTGTGCCACTTCGGCAACCTTTAATACGCTTTCTTTTGTCGGTCCAAAATTAAAACTTTCTGCATATTTTTTACCTTCTTTTAATAATTTTTGCCCTAAAAGCAAATAACCAGAAAGCGGTTCTAATACAAATTGCCAAGGACGAATAGATGTAGGATTTCTAATTTCAATTTTTTTATTACTATTGATATATCTTATACAATCAGGCACTAGCCTATCCAAAGCCCAATCTCCACCACCAATAACATTACCTGCACGAGCCGTTGCCATAGCATAGCCTTCTTGTAAAAATGAGCGTCTAAATGATGATGACATAATTTCAACACAAGCCTTTGATGATGAATACATATCATATCCGCCCATAGGCTCATCTTCTTTATATCCTCTTTCAATTTCTTTATTTTCGTAGCATTTATCGGTAGTAATATTAACAAAGGCTTTTACATTTTTGCATTTTCTTGCTACTTCAAGGACATTTAATGAACCTATTACATTTGTTTTGTAAGTTAATATTGGTTGGCTGTATGAATACCTTACAAGTGCTTGTGCCGCTAAATGGAAAACAATATCTGGATTAAATTGTGTCATAACGGCTTCTAATCGCTTAAAATTAAGTATATTTCCAAATTCATTTTGACATTGATTTTGTAATTTCAATGCTTTAAACATTGAAGGCTTTGTTTCTGGCTTTAACGCATACCCGCACACATCTGCACCTAATCTTTTTAGCCAAAGAATAAGCCAAGAACCCTTAAAACCGGTATGTCCCGTAATAAAGACTTTTTTATTTCTATATATGTCGTTAAACACCTTTTGACCTCACCAAAATTTAACATAACAATATTTTAAAACACTTAACTCTTTATGGTGGAAGCGAGGGGAATTGAACCCCTGTCCAAAAATAAACCAACTTAAGCCTCTACATACTTAGCGAGAATGAAAAATTCACCACACAAGGACTCATTCTCCAAAGCCCGTAAAGTGCGGCTAAGACTTGATTTCATCAAATGTGCGTCAAACACCTGACTACACTATCTTAAATGACTCCCCTTTAAGCTAGATAGTATGACTTAAAAGCGAGGCTCAACTGAACTTACGCAATTTTAGCGTAAGCAGGAGCAAATTTCGCGTTGTTTGCGTTTAAAATTTTGTCGGACTTTTAACGCTTTGTCCAAAGCGGTATGCCACCTAAGCCACTCTACTCCTGTCGAAGCCAAGTCGCTCCCTTACTTGGATAAATTGCTTGGCATTTTAACCAATAAAGGATTAAAATAAGCTAAAACGAGTTCATCTTTTTCAAAATTTTCACAATATTTTTCAAATTGCTCACTCATCAGCAAAAGCCATTCTATAAATTCATCACTCGCAGGACCTTCAAAATTCGCCGCTTGGCTCATCAACTCCTCGCAAAGTTCGCAAAAATTCACTATTTGAGTAAGCTCTAATCTCTTAGCCGCCCAAGAGAGGTTATGTGCTAGTGTTTCAAGCTCCTTGATGCCCTCTTTGTAGCGTTTGCTGTCCGTGCCTATTTTGATGATTGAAGGTTCAAAATTGTCGCATAAAATTCGAAAATAATGCAAAAATTTTTCGACATCATCACCCGTAAAATCAAGTTCTAATTGAGTAAGTAAGCCCATCTGTCATCATTTAAATAAATTTTTAGATAAATTGTAGCAAAAATTCGCTAAAATTATGTTTTAAATTTAAGAAAACGCAAGAGATTAAGGCAAAAATGGACAGAGTCGTTGAGATAGAAAAATATTCTTTTGATGAAAACTACGAAAATTCCTTGCGTCCAGCGAATTTTGATGATTATATAGGACAAGAGCCTATCAAAAAAAATTTAGCCATTTTCATCGCCGCCGCTAAAAGACGGGGTGAGTGCTTGGACCACATACTTTTTAGCGGACCAGCAGGGCTTGGAAAAACCACACTAGCAAACATTATCGCCTATGAAATGGGAGCAAATATCAAAACCACAGCCGCTCCGATGATAGAAAAAAGCGGGGATTTAGCCGCCATTTTAACTAATTTACAAGACGGCGATGTGCTGTTTATCGATGAAATTCACAGGCTTTCTGCGGCGATTGAAGAGGTGCTTTACCCGGCTATGGAGGATTTTAGACTTGACATTATCATTGGTAGCGGACCAGCAGCACAGACTATAAAGATTGATTTGCCTAAATTTACGCTTATTGGGGCGACTACTCGGGCTGGAATGTTGAGTAATCCACTGCGTGATAGATTTGGTATGCAATTTCGCCTCGAATTTTACAGCCACAGCGAACTTGCCCTCATCGTTGAAAAGGCGAGTAAAAAGCTTGGGAAGCTTTGCGATAAAGAAGCAGCACTTGAAATAGCAAGGCGTAGCCGAAGCACACCGCGTATAGCATTAAGGCTATTAAAGCGTATAAGGGATTTTGCTGAGGTAAATGACGAGCAAAACATTAGCTTAAAGCGTTCTAACGAGGCTTTAAATTCACTTGGAGTTAATGAGCTTGGCTTTGACGCTATGGATTTGAAGTATTTAGAGCTTTTAACAGCGGCGAAAAGGCGTCCCATAGGACTTGCAAGTATAGCTGCGGCGTTGAGTGAAGATGAAAACACCATTGAAGATGTGATAGAGCCTTATTTACTTGCCAATGGCTACATAGAACGCACGGCAAAAGGGCGTATAGCGACTTTTAAAAGCTTTGAAGTGCTGAAAATTCCATTTGAAAAGAATTTGTTTGATTGATTATTTTTTATCAGCGATTAAGATAAGCCCTCCGCAAATAATGCCAACAATCCCCACAAACACCATAACACTAGGAAAAGCATCTCCTAATAAAAGCCCAAGCACAAGGGAAAAAACCACATCAAGATAGCTCACACCAGCGACAACACCAGCTTTTTTAGCTATACCATAGCTTTTAGTCAAGTGAATTTGATACACAGCACCCAAAATTCCCATTGCAATGATGAAAAATACGGATTTTAAACTTGGCATTTTAAATTCGCAAAGCAAAAAATCAAGCTCCTTTGGGGCATAAAATTCACCCACAAGCATTGAGAGCATAGGCACAGCCGTGCCAACAAGCATAAAGGCAAGGGCAATTTTTTCCGTAGTGTAGTAATGGCGAAGCTGTCTTGCACTCGTTACCGAAACAGCGGAGAAAAAGCCGCACAACACGCCTAAAAGCGAATTTTTAATGTCAAAACCCGTATGAAAAGCCTCATTCGCCCAAGGCTGTGCGATGAAAAGCACACCACAAAAGCTAATAGCTATACCGCACCAGCCACGAAGCCCTATAAATTCTTTAAAAACAAAAAAAGCAATTAGCGTAGTAAAGATAGGAGCGGTTTTTTGAAAGGCATAAGCTCCTCCAAGTGTGATATTTTGGATATTGTAAAATAAAAGATAAAGCGAAAGCACACCAGCCACACCGCGAAAAACAAGCAAGGCAAAATGCCCTCCCTCTCGTTGTTTAGACGATGATTTTTTATACAAATAAAAAAGATAAAAAGCGGCTATGCAATTTCTAAAAAACACCACTTCAATGGCTGCTAACTCAGTGCTTAAAAGCTTTGCAAAAGCCCCAATAAGAGCAAAATCAAGGCAGGCAAGCACCATAAAATAAACGCCAAGATTATGTTTAATAACTCTTAACATAAAAATCCTTTAAAGTCTAATTTTAGTCCTTTTTTCTTTAAAAAGCGTTAAATTTATGGCTTGATTAACTCTTGTAGAATAAAATTTAAAAAAGGAAAAAAATGCGTTTTGTGATGATGTTATTTTTAGCGAATTTAGCTTTGGCTGGTGATTTTTTAAAAGCTCCAAAGGCTTTTGAGGAAAAGGGCTTAAAAGTTGAAATAGACGGAGAAATTTTACTGCGTTATGAAAAGCAAAAAACAAATATTCACTCTCTCAAACGCCCAGCAAAAGGTTCTAATGGAAGTTTAAGCATAAGCGTAGAATAGCAAAAATAGGCAAAGCTTAATAGAGTAAGTGAATTTAAAGCAAAAATGGCACAATGCAAACACAAAGTGCTTTTAACCGCCCGTTTGATAAAAAGCACGAGCAGAAACCTCGTTTTGCTTTCCTCTTTCCCATTTGTTTTTTTCGGGCTTGTTTTGCAAAACTTCTTTCAGCACCGATAAGGCTGCGTTTATATCGCCATTTCGCACGGCTTTTCTTATGCTTAAAGCCTCATCGTAGTAAAGGCAAGGTATGAGTAAGCCCTCAGCACTCAATCTTATGCGGTTGCAAGATTCGCAAAATTCACTACTATGCGGGTCGATAATGCCAAACATATAGCCATCATCAAGCCTGAAAAGCTTACTTGGGGAGTGGGGGCTTTTTGTGGCATCTTCAATGTGGTATTTTGTGCTTAAAATTTGTAGAATTTCGCCTGAATTTAAGCCTTTAAGCTGTCCGTAGGCGTGGTGATTTTCCATAAATTCTATGAAGCGAATTTGAATATTTTTGTTTTTAGCAAAATGAAGCAAATCAAGCAGCTCATCATCATTAAAGCCTTTAAGAGCTACGCAGTTAAGTTTTACTTTTAAACCGCATTTTAAAGCCGCTTCAATTCCGTCTAAAACCTCATCAAGCACATCTTTTTGGGCGATTTTTTTCGCTTTTTTTGAATTTAAGGTATCCAAAGAAATGTTAATGCGTTCTAACCCCGCATTTTTAAGCTTTAAAGCCAAATTTTTAAGCAAAAAGCCGTTTGTGGTGAGGGCTAAATCAATCTTTGGCGCATAATCTTTAATCATTTTGATAAAAAGGTGCAAATCCTTTCTCAGCAAAGGCTCACCGCCTGTGAGACGAATTTTTTTCACCCCCTCATCAATGGCGAGTTTAACAAATAAAAAAAGCTCCTCAAAGCTCAATAATTTCTCATCTAACTCGTAGTCAAAAGGCACTTTTGGCATACAATACAAACAGCGAAAATTACAGCTTTGAGTAAGTGAAATTCGCAAATAATCAATAGTGCGTCCGTAAGAATCAACAAGCATTAAAGCAACTCTTTCATTTTTAGCGTGAATTCAACATTTCCCGTGCTTATGCGTAAGTCTTTGGCGATTTGCTCGACACTTTTGCCCTGCTTAAACAGCTCGACTATTTTTTGCTCCTCATTGCTAAAATCTGGATTTAATTTATTGATACTTTGCGTTTTTTGCTCCAAGCTTGAAAGCCTCGTTTCTTGCTCGTTTTGAAAAGTTTCTATCACACTTTCAAAGCCTTGCAAACTCTTTAAAATCGGTAGAATTTTGACATTGATTTCCCTGTCAAGTGAAAATTTTATCTCATCTTTAAGGGCATTAGCGTCAAAATTTGGAGAATCTGTCTTTTCGTTGAGTTCTTTTTGCAGATAATGTAAATTCTTTTTCAGCTCCTCCACAGCCCTTTCAAGCTTGTAAATTTTAGACATATTTTCCTTGTCTTTGATGAAAAAGTAGGCAAAGGACGCCACAAGTAAAATAAAGATAAAAATCGCATACAACAGCTCTACGCTCATTCTTTATCCTTTCTTTTGATGATGAGTTGTCTTTGTATATCGACTACGAAATTATCATATAAAGTTTTATCCTCTTTTTTCACCTGAGTGAAAGTCCCCTCATCTGCGTTTAAAGCCTTGAAAAAAAAGCTCATCAAATGGTGATTTATAGACATTTTCGCATAATACAAAGCCCCATTTTGCAAACATTGCTCCTTAAATTTAATGCCCTCAAAGGCTACGGCACTGATAATGCCCTTGTTTTTAAGCATAAGGGCTGAATTTTTGTGTAAAATCGCCTCTTCAAGCTTTATCATATCATCTTTTAAACTTAAAAGCAAGTTAAACAAAAGCTCCTCGCCCTCAGTGAAATCAATCTTTGCGGCTTGTTTTTTCCATTTATTTAAAGCAAGATTTTTGCCTTGATTAAAATCTTGCAAAAAGGTAAGATTGCTCTCATCATAAAGCTCAAATTCCACCTGCAAAGCCGTATCAAAAAATTTCATAACACATCAATCCCAATAAAAATAAAAAATATTATACTCAAATACCCATTTAAAGTAAAAAAAGCTTTATCGATTTGAGCGAAATTTTTTCTTACAATTTTATGCTCGAAAAATAAAATTACCCCGCTTATGCAAATTCCTATGTAAGCGATGATTGAAAGCCCACTCACATAAGCAAAAAGCAGCCAAAACACCACAGCTAAAAGATGAAAAAGAGCCGAGATGAAAAAAGTGGCTTTTTTGCCAAATTTAGCTGGGATTGAGTGTAGTTTAGCCTTTTTGTCATACTCCATATCTTGCAAAGCGTAGAGTAAATCAAAACCTGCCGTCCAAAACATCACCCCAAGGCACAAAATAACGCTATAAATGTGAATTTCATTCAAAACAAGCACGCTAGCAGCGATAGGTGCAAGTCCCAAACAAAAGCCAAGCACCAAATGCACGAGAACGCAAAAGCGTTTAAACGCTGAATAAATGGCTAAAACGAACAGCACTCCAAAGGAAAGCTTGAAAGCTAGGCTGTTGATGAAAAAGCAAACGGCGATAAAGATGAGAGCATTGATGATGATAAAACACAAGAGGGCTTTTTTGCCTATGCGTCCGCTTATGTTTGGGCGATTGGCACAGCGAGGATTGTCCTTGTCGATGTCCTCGTCCATTAAACGATTTGTCGCCATAGCGAAATTTCTCGCACTTACAGCAGCGATAATGCCTAAAATAACGGCTTTTGCAACACTTGGTGCATTAGCAAAACCCTGCTCGTTAGCGATTTTGTAAGCTACCACCATAGAAGCAAACAAAAAAGGCAGGGCAAAAACCGAGTGCTTAAAGACGATTAAGTCTAAAATATCTTTGATTTTCCTTACAAATACATTCATTTTTTATCTTTAAATTTTTGCTATGATTTTACTAAATTTTTTTGAATTTGAGGAAAGTTTCGCACAATGTTTTTTGAATTAGCGATTATCGGCACAAGTGCAAGTGGGAAAAGTGATGTAGCAAATGCCCTTGCAGACGAATTTAAAGCGGTGATTTTAAGCCTTGATAGCCTTTGCGTCTATAATGAGATAAACATAGCCTCAGCAAAGCCTGATATAACAGGGCTTGAATACTTTGGCATAAATCTTTTATCCATAACCCAGCATTTTAATGTGGCTTTGTTTTTTGATGAGTATAAAAGGGCTAAAAATAGGGCATTAGAGCTTGATACGCCCTTGATTATCGTTGGGGGAACGAGCTTTTATTTAAAAGCTTTGATGAGTGGTTTGAGCCAAAGGGTGAAAGAACAAGATACAAAGTTAAACAATGATGCCATTTACGAGCTGATGAAAAAGGTAGATTTAAGGGCTAAAATTTCGCCAAATGATAGCTATCGCCTCAAAAAGTGGCTTAATATCTACGAGCAAACGGGGCAAATTCCAAGTGAATTTTTGCAAAATTCCTTGCAAGAGCCTTTGATTAAGGAGCTTGAAATTTACGAACTTGTCGTGGATAAAGAAATTTTAAGGAAAAGGGTTGAATTTCGCACGCAAAATATGCTTAAAATGGGCTTGATTGAGGAGGCGAGGGATTTATTTGCCCGTTTTAGTGCCGATTTAAAGCCCTTAAATTCCATAGGACTTAAAGAAACGAGGCTTTTTCTGCAAGGGCTGATTTCAAAGGACGAGCTTTTCACGCTCATTACAACGCACACTATGCAACTTGCCAAACGCCAAAGAACCTTTAATAAAAAATTTAAAAGCATTCAAATTCAAGCTGATGAGGCAAGGCAAATTGTTAAGAAAAAATGCAATATCATTTGACAAACAAGGCGTTTTACCTGCTATAAATTAGCTTTTTTCTCGCAAAAAAGCTATAAAAAGCGACTAAAAATGAGGCGATAATTTTAGCAATTAGGCTTTCAAGGGCAAAAAATTCAACCAAAATCCACAAAATTAAAGTATTTAGCACTATGCCGATAATATTTATGACATAGGTAAGAAGCAGTTCATTTCGTGCTTTAAGCTTTGTTGTTTTGAAAATAGCCCTTTTAAAAACAAGCATTCCAAGCGGTATCATCAGCACAAAGAGCAAAAGATTTGAGAGTATATAATGCACTCCACACAGATAGGTAAGCAAATAAAACCCAGCCCATTCAATAAGCGTTAAAATTCCACCTAAAATGAAATACAGCACAAGTTGCTTTTTAAGGCTCATAATATGGCTTCGACAAAGTATCTTGGGCGATGTTTGACTTCGGTATAGATTTTACCGATATATTCGCCTATTATCCCAAGTCCTATAAACTGCATTCCGCCAAAAAAGAGCAATACAAGTATAGTTGAAGTCCAGCCTGATATGGGTTCTTGGGTAAAAATTTTCATATAAAGAGCGTAAAAGCCAAATATTATGGAGAGTAAAAAGAGTATTACGCCTACAAAGCTCATTATTCTTAATGGCATAATGCTAAAACTTGTAATGCCATTGAGGGCAAAAGAAAGCATTTTGCTTAAAGTATATTTAGAAGTTCCAGCAAAACGACTACCACGCTCAAAATACACCACCTCGCTTTTATATCCTATCAAAGGCACAATGCCTCGTAAAAATAAATTCACCTCTTTAAATTCAAGCAAAGCCTTACACGCTCTTGATGATAAAAGCCTATAATCAGCGTGATTGTAGATAATTTTAACGCCCATAAAGTGCATAAAGCGATAAAACGCCAAAGCAGTCGTTTTTTTAAACATTGTGTCCTTATCCCTTGCTTTTCGCACTCCATAAACAATTTCTGCTCCATTTTTAAATTGTTCAAGCATAGCATCAATGGCGTTAATATCATCTTGCAAATCACAATCCATACTCACTACGCAGTCGCATTTATCCTGCACGAATTCAAGCCCAGCCAAAAGAGCATTTTGATGTCCGTAGTTTTTAGAAAGTTTTACTATGGCGTGATTTTGTTTTTTAAGATGAAGTAAAATTTCACAAGTTTTATCACGACTTCCATCATCGACAAAGCATAAAAAGCTGTCTTTGTCGATGAGTTTTTTGGAGATTAAATTTTCAAGTTTTTCGCAAAGGACTTTAAAACTATGCTCTATAACAGCTTCTTCGTTGTAGCAAGGGATAACTATGGCGAGTTTTGGCATTGTTTTTCCTTATGGTAGTGTTTTTAGACTTTGGCGAATTTCGTCTAAATTGCCCTTGGAGGCGACAAAAACGATAATATCCTCAAACAGCACAACAGAATTTTTAGACGGAAAAGGCTCTAATTTATCTAAAATTCCTGCTTGATGAAGGCGAGTGATGAGGGCTTTTACGCGTTCATCTGCTTTAGAATTAAAAAGTTCGTTACTTTCAAATGAAGCTGATGGATAAATACGACAATCTTCAAAAATATTTTCACCTATGAGCATATCAAAAGCATCTTGTGCATACCAATTAGCTACAAGAACACTTCCTAAAAGAGCTCTATCGATATCATACTGAGTTTTTTTTGGGTGAATTTTTCTGTAAAATCTTTCTCTTAAATTTGGCATTTCTCCAAACATTATCCCACAATATTTTTTATCCTTGCTGAAATTTTCGTTTTGTTCTATCCTCGCAACTACTCTATTAAGCATTCTAAATTCATTATCAAAGGCGAGTTTTTGCATTCTTTGTGCGTATAAATCCTGCACCACGCAAAACCAAATGAAAACAGCTGAGAGTATGAAAAGTGCGTTGTAGGCTAAATTTTTAAGGCGGATAAACTCAGCACACAATTTAAAAGTAAGGACGACAACGAGCACTCTTACAAAAAGTAAGCCATAAGCGTCTATTTCAGGATATATGATTAAACTTTTAGAAAGTATAACATGCATTTGACTTGCTAAAACCGCACCGCAAAATAAAACAAAAATGCTTAATTTTGCTAAAATTTTAAGCCTTGAAAAAACAAGGAGGAGCAAAAAGAGTATGATAAAGATAGAAAATATAATACTCATTGACAAAGGCATAAAAGCCACATCATAGCTTAATAAATTTTTATATCCAAGTTTAATGGCAAGAAGTATGCGTTCTGGCATATCACTGGGTGAAATCATTATATTATTATAAGTATCTCCTGCTTTACCTAAGGCTTTGAATGTATCATTAGTGATTTTATAGGATATTGCCGCAAGGGCTGTGCTGATAATGAGAAAACGAGCTTTATATAAAGAGCTTTTTAAATCACCTTTTTCATCGATGATTATAACAATAATCCCACCACAAAGCAAAATAAGAGCAGTGTCAATAAAAGGCTGATAACTTGCTATACCCCAATGAATACAAAGAATGGAAGCAAAACAAAGAGCGTAGGGCTTTAAATAATCAACCCCCCCCCCCCCCATATATCATTTTATTTGAGCTGAATTCACCAGCTTTTTTAGCCAAAATAAAGCCAAGTATGCCTATGGCTATGGCGATGAAAAGCCCAGCAACTTGAAAAGCATAATACAAACGAGTAAAAGTAAAAGGCTGTAAAGTCAGCACAAAGCCTACAATGAGCCAAATATAAAGCCTTTTTTGAATGTTAAAATACATACACAACCAAACACTAGCCAAAGCAAAACCCAAAAAAGCAAGGATATTATTAAGCAGTGGGAGTGCCATACCATCTTGAAGAAATAAACTAATGAGATTTTGAGTGTATCGTCCTGTATTAATTTCTGAGGTTATGCCGTAGCGATAAAACACCGCAGCCCAATCGTGATTACCCCATAAAAATGATATAGTATGAAAACCAAAGACTATATTTAAGGCGATAAAGACTATCCAAAAGCTTTGGCGGTAAAGCGGAGTAATGCTTAAATAGCCTTGATAAAGCATTTGTGGAAGTGATTTTTCACTTATTTGCTGATTGATATTATCTTTTAGACTCTTATATAAAATATTGATGATATAAGCTAAAATTCCTATCATCAAATAATATTTTAAAAGCGTGTATAAAAAGGGGCTAAAATCCATTTTATAACTCATCGTGCCTAAATCTTGTATGTTTAAATTTGTTAAATTTTGTGAAGTGATGAATTTGACATAGCGATTTTGACTTTTTGTGCTGCTTATGGCGTTAAAATTGATTAGAGGATTATAGGTGATTTTATCAATATCAATACGAGCGATAACCTTTGAGCGAAGCAAAACATCAAGGCGTGGAAAATACACCCTTGCTGTGTAGGCAAATTTATCCACAAAATTTGCATTTGAAGCTGCCTTATCAACGCCCACAAAGCTTAATTGAGCTGTTTCTACCTTCTCATCAGCCCAATACATCAAAGCCAAATTGGCAACAACACCCGTTAAAAACATAGCTGTTAAGATACACCAAAAGATTTTTAGCCACTTTGAAGGCGTATAAAGGCTTTCAAATTCTCGCGTCTTTGTCATTATTTTTCCTTGTCTTTAAAATTTAAGTTCGCATTATATCAAAAAAATTTGACATTTTTATTTTTTTTAATTTAACAAATCAAGCCTATCCCTACACAGGCTCTGCCAAGTGGAAAGTTCGCTAATTTGCACGCATTGATTAAGGCTTTGTCTTTGAGCGTTAAAATTGCCCTGTCTTTCAAAAATTTGACTTTGAGCGTAAAGTGCGCGAGCCTTATCCTCCGCCTTTAAATTCACTTTCAGCAAGTCCTTTAACAACTCCAAAGCCTTATCATCTTGATTTGTTTTATTCAAAGCACTCAAATACATAAATTCAAGCTCAGGCGTATAAACATTCACGCCCTTTAAATTTTGAAAGTCAATAGCCTTTGGAGCGTAGGTTAAAATAGTCGTTGTGAGGTTGTTTTCAACGCAATAACTTAAAAATTCATTATACAATTCAACCATTTTATAATCCATCTCAAAGCCTTCAAGCACCTTTAAAGTCGCCATAGCGTTGTTATAATCCCCGCTTCTAAATTGGGCTAAAAATTTAAGATAATAAGCCCTTTGCTTTTCCTCTTGGCTTTTGAGCGTGCGAGAATTTAGCACATTATTGCTTAAAGCAAGGGCGTTTTTAAATTCCTTGTCGTTTAAGTCAAGCTCAGCCCGTTCTAAATCATAAAAAATCTCATCTTCGTTTCGATTTTTATCAATGTAAGCCTTTGCCTGTGCGGTTCGCAAAGTGCGTTTAAAACACGCTAATAAAGCCTTTTTATTGCCGATTTTCTGCCCCAACTCATAAGGCTCATACACATCATTAAGCCTTGTAGCCTTAATGCAATCATCAGCCTTTAAATACGCATTCAAAGCCGACATAGCCGAATTTTCAAGCAAATTTTTAAGCTCGGCGTTGTCGTATTTTTCGATTTGTTCTTTATAAGCCATCACCGCTGCACTATTATTCTCATCAAAATACAGCTTCACATCAGCAGCCAAAGCCTTTGCGGCGATTTCATTAGCATACTCATTCATCAATTCCTTATAACGAGCGTGTAAAAAGGTGGAATTGTTCTCTGGGATATTGAAAAATACATTATCAGCAGCCTCTTTAATCAGCGAAATATGCTCTGAATTGGCATAATCTTGCATATACAAATCAAGATACTCTTTGGCTTTTTGATAATCTTGCGTCTTGCTCATCGCCAAGGCTAACGCCCTTAAAACCTGCTCGTAATCAGCGTCTAAATCCGTTTTTGCCCCAAAGGCTAACTCGTAAATTGCAGCACTTAAAGCGAAATTTTGGCTATCATATAAGAGTTTAGCGATGTCTAACGCCACAGCTTCATCTTGGCTGAAATAATTTTTATTTGAATTCATCACAGTGTTGATGAGTTCAAGGGCTTTGGCATTGTCCTTTTCTATGAGTGCTAAACGAGCGGTTGCAACTCCTGCACGCGTAGCGATATAGACATTTTTGCTTTGGTAATACAAATCGTTAAAAATTTGCTTTGCCCCTTTTTTATTTCCCAAACGAAGCAGATAATCTGCATAATCAAGCAAGGCAAGTTCGGTAAAATAGTTTCCGCCGTGTTCGTTTCTTAAAATTTGCAAGGTATAATCAGCATTTGTCCTTTGCTCCATAGCAATATAAGCACGAAGCGTGATATAAAGCACTTCTGGGTAGTTTTTATCACTCGCAAACTGCCTATTCCACACCTTTGCTTCCTCTATCATCTTTTCAAGCTCGTTTTGGTTGCGAAAATCTGGGCTTTTCGTGTAGAGTTGATTTTGTGCGCGTAGGCGGTAAAGCATAAATTCATTCATAAAAATGCTGCCCTCATAACGAGTAATGGCGTGTGTGGCGTCCGTGATGACTTGGGGGTAATTTTCCTGCTCGTATTCGTTTTTAATGCGTAAAAAGGTGTTTATATCGCCACTTTGCGGGACTACAACGGGATTTGAGTCCAAATCAAGTGCGCCAACGAAAGGATTATTGACATTTGGGAAAACTACATCAAAATTTAAGCCATCATACTCTTTAAGAAGCGGAATTTCAGCACTGAATATAAAGCTAAAACTTGTAGAATTATTATCATTTATATCGGCTTTTATATCATTTTCTGTAAAGATTCTTTGAGAGAGATTGTAGCGTTTAACAGGTGTTTTAGGATAGATAAAAATTCTAGTGCTTTTCTCATTTTTTTGAAATTTCAAATCAAAAAAATCAAATTCTTGGTTTTTCAGCTCATTATCCACCACACCAGCGATTTCACACTCGAAAAAATTCCGCCCCGCACTGCTTTTTTCCTCGCAAGTGAAGTGGTTTTGGTTGTTTAAATGCAGTATGGCAAAGGGTGCGTTTGCATTTTTGCCCGTGTTTAACACAAGCTCAAAGCCCAAAGCCGCACTAACACTACACACGATGAAAAGGATAATTTTACCGAGTTTTTTCATAGAAAAGATTATAGCAAAAATTGCTGAATTTTAGTAATAATGTTAAGTTTTTTCACCTTGGATTTTTGCGTCATTATTTCAT